>JAJDNI010000153.1 GCA_022340755.1 Gemmatimonadota bacterium | reverse complement strand
TCTGGTCAGGGGGGCCAGCTTCCCGGTCCTCTTCGTGGGCTGGGAGGGGGGGGGGTTCTGTTCCTACATCCTCATCGGGTACTGGTTCAGCGACCGGGAGAAGGCCGACGCAGGCAAGAAGGCGTTCATCGTCAACCGCATCGGGGACTTCGGCTTCTTGGTGGCGATGCTCCTGCTTTTCTCCACCTTCGGCACCCTGGACTTCGTTCCTCTCTTCCACGACGCCGCCACGGGACTCGCCTACGGCGGGCCGCTGGTGACGGCCATCACGCTCTTCTTCTTCCTGGGAGCCACGGGCAAGAGCGCGCAGATCCCGCTCTACATCTGGCTTCCCGACGCCATGGCCGGTCCCACGCCGGTGTCCGCCCTCATCCACGCCGCCACCATGGTGACGGCGGGGGTCTACATGGTGGCGCGATCCTCCGTCCTGTACGCCTTGTCTCCGGTGGGAAGCGCCACGGTGGCAGGTGTCGGTGTCCTCACGGCCTTCTTGGCTGCGACCATCGCCCTGAAGCAGTACGACATCAAGAAAGTGCTGGCGTACTCCACCGTCTCCCAGCTCGGCTACATGTTCGTGGGCGTGGGCGTCGGGGCGTACGCAGCGGGCATCTTCCACCTGATGACCCACGCGTTCTTCAAGGCGCTCCTCTTCCTGGGCTCCGGCGCGGTGATCCACTCCATGCATCACGCGCTGCATCACACGCACAGCCATGCCGACGCCCAGGACATGCGCAACATGGGCGGGCTGAGGAAGTTCATGCCCATCACCTGGGTGGTCATGTGGGTGGCCACGCTGGCCATCTCGGGAGTGTGGCCCTTCGCCGGCTTCTTCTCCAAGGACGAGATCATCTGGCAGGCCGGGGCCTTCGGCGGCGCCGAGCACGCGCCGTACCCCACGCTGTACACCTTCTACTGGATTCTCGCCCTGGCGGCGGCGCTGCTCACCGCGTTCTACATGACCCGCCTCATGGTCATGACCTTCCACGGCACCAACCGCACCGGACCCGAGGAGGCACGGCACCTCCACGAGACCCCTGCGGTCATGTGGGTGCCGCTGGTCATCCTGGCGGTGGCGTCGGTCTTCGGCGGGTGGCTCAACGTGCCAGAGAAGCTGCACATGTCCTTCCTGGGCGGGTTCGGCGCCCTGCCCATGGGAGAGTGGATGCACCATTGGCTGGAGCCGGTTACCGCTGCCGCGGCCAGCGTCCACGCCGCCCACCTCGGGGAGGTCTCGGAGACCGCGCCCTTCGGGGGCGGTGAGGTGATGTGGGGGGTGATCTCCTTCGTCGCGGCAGCGGTGATGATCTTCGTCGGATGGCAGGTGGTGAGCCATCAGGGCATCAAGACGGCGGAGGAGTCTCCCGAGGACACCGGCTTCGGCAAGATTCTCTTCCACAAGTGGTACGTGGACGAGCTGTACGACAGCATCGTCGTACAGCCCATCATCCGGGCGTCGCGCTTCTGCTGGAAGGTCATCGACGCCGGCATCGTCGACGGGGTGGTCAACGGTGTGGGCTACCTGGCCAGGGGCATCGGTTGGTTCGGGAGCCTCTTCCAGACCGGCACCGTGAACACCTACGCGTTCATCCTCAGCCTCGGCGTCCTGGTCATCCTGGGCGTCGTGATCTTCTAGGAGGCCGACGATGACCGCACTCCTGACCGCCATCGGCTACCAGGGCTGGATCCTCCACGCCCTCATCTGGCTCCCCGTGCTCGGCATGGGTCTCGTGCTCTGGGCCGAGGAAGAGCGGGCCAAGCACATCGCCTTCTGGTGGAGTCTGGGCGTCTTGGTCCTGAGCCTGGGCCTCTGGTTCGTCTTCGATCCCAACAGCGCGGCCATGCAGCTCCAGACCCACGCCGCGTGGATCCCGGCATGGGGCATCAGCTACTCGCTGGGAGTGGACGGCATAAGCCTGTTCATGGTGCTGCTCACCACCTTCACGTCGGCCGCGGCCATCCTGGGGTCCTTCAACTACATCAAGAAGCGGCAGCGGGCCTTCTACGCCCTCATGCTGCTCCTGGAAGCGGGCGTGGTGGGCGTCTTCTGCGCCACGGACCTCTTCCTCTTCTACGTGTTCTTCGAGCTCACCCTGGTTCCCATGTACTTCATCATCGGGGTCTGGGGGGGCGAGCGGCGCATCTACTCGGCCATCAAGTTCTTCCTCTTCACGGCCTTCGGATCGCTGCTCATGCTCGTGGGCATCCTCTACCTGTTCTTCAAGGCGAAGACGCTCCTGGGGATCCCGACCTTCGCGTACGCCGATCTCCTCCAGGTGCCCCTCACCATGAAGGAGCAGCTCTGGCTGTTCGCGGCGTTCGCCCTGGCCTTCTCGGTGAAGGTGCCCGTCTTCCCGTTGCACACCTGGCTTCCGGACGCGCACGTGGAGGCGCCTACGCCGGGCTCGGTGGTGCTGGCGGCGGTGCTCCTGAAGATGGGCACCTACGGGTTCCTCCGGTTCCTGCTGCCCCTTTTCCCCGGCGCTGCACAGCATCCCACGGTTGTGACGGTGATGATGGTTTTGGGGATCATCGGCATCGTCTACACGGCGTGGGTGGCCGCAGTGCAGCCCGACGCGAAGAAGCTCGTGGCGTACACCTCGGTGGCGCACATGGGCTTCGTGGTCATCGGCATCTTCGCCCTCACGGTGAACGGCCTCCAGGGTGGGCTCGTGGTGATGATCTCCCACGGCCTGAGCACCGGCGCCCTGTTCCTTCTTCTCGGCATGCTCTACGAGCGCCGCCACACCCGGCTCATCGAGGCCTTCGGGGGTTTGGGCCGGGTGGCGCCCTGGTTCGCCACGGCGTTCGTGGTTACGGCGCTGGCCTCCATCGGGTTGCCGGGCACCAGCGGCTTCATCGGTGAGTTCCTGGCCCTGGTGGGCACCTTCGAGACGCACCGGGTGATGGCGGTGATTGCCGCTACCGGAGTCATCTTCGCCGCCTACTACATGCTGCCCATGGTGCAGAAGGTCTGGTACAACGCCCTGGACAAGCCGGAGAACCGGGAGTTCCCCGACCTGTCCCGCCGGGAGATCGCGATTCTCGCTCCCATGCTGGCGCTCATGATCTGGATCGGCTGGAATCCCACGCCTTTCCTGCGACGGATGGAGCCGAGCGTGCGTGCGGTCATCGAGCGCGTGGAAGCCTCGAACGCGAGTTCGGCCGCGGCGACGTCCGCGCCCTGGATCGAGGCTCCCGCGACTCCGGCCCTCGCGCCCCAGACCGACGAGGCGACCCCCACGGTCGCCCTGACGAACGAATCCAACGACGCATCCGGCGACGCGGCCAAGCCCGGCGGAGGACAAGAAATGACCATGTATGCCGGTGGGTTGGGGCGGCACGGCCCCAACGCGGCCCACCCCATGACTCGGACAGGCTCCTAGCCTTATGACTCTCGACTTCAGCCGGAACCTCCACTACGTCTGGGCGCTCCTGCCTGAGATCACCCTGAGCGTGTGGGCGATGCTGGTGCTCGTGGCCGGCGTGACGGGCAAGCACCGCCCCGGCAACCGCCAGGGCGGGGAAGGTGATCCCGACTTCGGGCGGGGTGCGGACCTGGGATGGCTCGCCCTGGTGGGACTCCTGGTCGCCGCGTTCTTCAACGGGTGGCTGTATGGTGTCACCGAGGTCGGTCACACCTCGATGATCGCGGTGGATCGCTTCCGACTCTTCGCCAACTGGATCTTCTTGCTGGCCGGCGCCTTCGCCATCCTGATCTCGTTTTCGTACGTGCACCGCCAGCGCCTCCAGGCCGGTGAGTTCTACGGGCTCATCCTCTTGGCGGTCACGGGAATGATGTTCATGGCGGCCGCTCGGGACTTGATCGTCATCTTCCTGGGCCTCGAGGTCATGTCCATCTCGGTCTATGCCCTCACCGCGTTCAACCGGCGCGACCGGAAATCTGCCGAGGCGGGGCTCAAGTACTTTCTCCTCGGGGCCTTCTCGACGGGCTTCTTTCTGTACGGAATCGCTCTGGTGTACGGGGCGACGGGGAGTACGAACGTGGTGGCCATCGGTGCCAGCGTGGCCAGCGGAACCGCACGTGGCGGCTTCCTGATCCTCGGCATCGCGCTTCTGACCATCGGCTTCGCGTTCAAGGTTTCCGCCGTGCCCTTCCACATGTGGACTCCGGACGTGTACGAGGGCGCGCCGGCTCCGGTGACCGCCTTCATGTCGGCGGGCGTCAAGACCGCAGCGTTCGTCGCCTTCCTGCGGGTGTTCCTGGTGGGGTTCGATGCCGCGTACGGCTCGTGGTATCCCATCATGTGGTGGCTGGCCGCCATCACCATGGTGGCCGCCAACCTCATCGCGTTGGTGCAGTCGAACGTGAAGCGCATGCTCGCGTACTCGAGCATCGCCCACGCCGGGTATCTGTTGGTGGCCCTCACCGCGGCCAACGAGACCGCGGCGGCGGGGATGCTCTTCTATCTGCTGGTCTACACGCTCATGAACATGGGCGCGTTCGCCATCGTCATCGCCGTGTCGCACCAGTCCGAGGAGCGCCTCCAGATCGAGGATTACGCGGGCTTCGGATGGTCGAACCCACTCCTGGGGGTCTTCCTGACGATCTTCCTGCTGTCTCTGGCCGGCTTCCCGGGCACCGGGGGGTTCATGGGGAAGATCTTCCTGCTACAGGGCGCGGTGGACTCGCAGTTGTGGACCCTGTCGGTGATTCTCGTCCTCACGACCGTAGCCTCCTACTGGTACTATCTGCGGGTGGCCTGGTTCATGTGGATGCGCGAGCCGGCTTCCGCGGACCAGCATGCGCAGGTGTCGGCGCCGCTTCCCATGCGCTTGGCCCTCATGGCCAGCGTCGCGCTCATCCTCTACATGGGGATCTTCCCGGCATCGGCTCTGGGCTTCGCGCAGTCTTCAGTGCATGGCCTGGGTGCGCTCGGAGGGAGTCTGCTCGGTCTCGCTCGGTGACGCACGGGAGCGCGCAGTCCGGCTCCAGAGGACGACTTCTGTCGTCGACGGCCCCGCGTTGACCTTCAACGCCGGGGCCGTCTAGCTTCCCGGTATCGGATTTCAACTCGAGGTCGTATGACGCCTTCTCAACACATCTTCCGTCAGTACGACATCCGCGGCATCGTCGGTGAGGATCTCGACGCGGGGATCGCCGAGGCGGTGGGGCGTGCCTTCGGCACCCACGTCCGGGAGACGACCGCCCAGCCGAATCCCCAGGTGGCGCTGGGTTGCGACAACCGCCTCACATCTCCGGAGCTGGCGGCGGGCATCGCGGCCGGGCTTCGGGCTACCGGCTGCGGGGTCGTTGATGTCGGCACCGTTCCTACTCCGGTCCTCTACTGGACCGAAGCCACGATGAAGACGGATGCCGGAGTCCAGATCACGGGGTCACACAATCCACCGGAATGGAACGGCATCAAGCTCACGGTGGGGCGTGCGTCGCTGTATGGCGACTCCATCCAGGATCTCTATCGGCGAATCGTCGACGGCGACCTCTCGCGGGGTGCCGGGGGGTACCGGCAGGCCGAGGTGCTCGACGCCTACGTGCAGGACGTCGCCGGGCGCTTCCGACTCGCCCGTCCGGTCAAAGTGGCCGCCGACTGCGGGAACGGCACGGGCTCGGTGGTGGCGGTGCGCCTCCTGGAGGCACTGGGAGCGGACGTGACGCCGCTGTTCTGCGAATCGGACGGCACGTTTCCCAATCACCACCCGGACCCGACGGTGGATGAGAACCTGGAGGACCTCATCCGAGCGGTACGAGATGGCGGGCACGACGTGGGCGTGGCCTTCGACGGGGACGCGGACCGCATCGGGGCCGTGGATGAGACGGGCGCCATCGTCCGGGGCGACATCCTGCTGCTCCTCTTCGGCCTGGACATCCTGGCCAGGCGTGGTGGCGGCCAGAAGCTGATCTTCGACGTGAAATGCTCGCAGGTGCTCCCCGAGGTCTACGGGGAGGCCGGGGGCGAGCCCATCATGTGGAAGACCGGACATTCTCTCATCAAGCGAAAGATGAAAGAGACGGGAGCCCTCCTCGCGGGTGAGTTGTCGGGTCACATCATGATCGGCGACGAGTATTTGGGCTTCGACGACGCCCTCTACGACGCGTGCAGGCTCATCGACCTCGTGGCCCGGGACGACCGGCCGCTCTCGGAACGGGTTGGAGCCTTTCCGAAGTACGTGTCGACGCCCGAGATCCGCATCGACGTCACCGAAGAGCAGAAGTGGTCGGTGGTTGAGCAGGCGGTTTCGTACTTCAAGGCGAAGCACGAAGTGATCGATGTCGATGGTGCCCGTGTGCTGTTCGGTGACGGGTGGGCCCTATTGCGAGCGTCGAACACTCAGCCGGTAATCGTAGCCCGTTTCGAAGCGCGCACGGAGGGAAGGCTCCGGGAGATCCGCGCCGAGGTGGAAGAGTGGCTGCGGAGCCAGGGGGTGGCTCCCTAGCGTGTCCACGCAGATCCGAGGGCCGTCGTCGTGAAACCGTTCCTGAGATCCCTGCGGGGCGGACGGCTTCTGGTGGTCGTTCTGGTGCTCATAGCGTTGCTCATCGCGCTGGGACGGCTTGCCTCCGACGTCGTGACCGAGGTCCTGTGGCAGACCCAGGCCGGCTACCTCGGGATCTTCTGGCGGAGGGTCCTCTGGCAATGGGGTGCGCGTGTGCTCGCCGGCGTTGCCGTCGGCCTCATGGTCTTCTTCGATCTGCGGGCAGTCGCCGGGACCCTGGGGGGCATCCAGATCAAGCGCCGCTTCGGCAACATCGAGATCTCCGAGCAGCTCCCTCATGGATACGTGTCGGCGATCATCGGAGGGGGTGCCGCCCTCCTCGCCCTCTGGTTCGGCGCCGCGGTGCCGGAGTCCGTGGGGAGTCAGGGCCTGCTGCTGGCGCACGCCGCCCCCTGGGGCGCGCAGGAGCCGATCCTGGGAAGGGACGTAGCCTTCTACGTCTTCTGGCTCCCCATGCTCAGAAGCGTGGTGGGCTATGCCCAGGTAGTGGTGTTCCTCCTCTTCACGCTCGCGACCGCGGGCTACGCGGCAACCGGCGCCGTTCGATGGGGAAGTCGGGGGGTGGTCTCGCAGAGGGTGGCGCGCCTTCACCTGGGCGGCCTGATGGCGGCCTTTCTCGTTTTGCTGGCCATGCACCTGTGGCTTGGCCGCTACGAGCTCCTCCTGAACGGCTCCTCACACGTCCAGGGGATCTTCGGGTATGCGGACGCGGAGGCCCGCCTCCCCGCGCTGCAGACCATGGTGGTCATCGCGCTGGCTGCCGCCGCCGCCGTCGCCTGGGGATCGTGGCGCAACCGGGGGGTGCTCGTTGTGACCGCGCTCGTCGGCCTTCTGGCGGGTGCGCTCCTGATCGACGGTTTCTATCCGGCCATGGTGCAGCGCTTTCGCGTCGAGCCAAACGAGCTCGCCCGTGAGACGCCGTACATCGAAGCCAACCTCAAGTCCACCCGGGTCGGGTTCGGGTTGGAGGGCATGGAACGACGTCGGTTCCAATACGACGCCAACGAGGAAGTCGATTGGACCGCCGCCTCGCGTCAATTCCGCGGGCTCCCGGTGTGGAATCAGAGCACGCTTCTCACCACGTACCGCCAGCTCGAGGCGCGCTTTCCGTACTACGATTTCTCAGAGGTGACGATCGACCGGTACGGCACGCCCTCCGGCCCGGTGCCCGTGGCGGTGTCCGTGCGCGAGATCGACCCCAACGGGATCCAGGATCCCAACTGGCAGAACCTCCACCTGAGGCAGCGCTACGTGGAGGGGATGGGTGCCGTGGCCAGCCTGGCGGCGGAGCGCACGGCGGAGGGACGCCCGCCCATGATCGTCTCGGGGATTCCTCCGGAGTTCACCGGAGACTCCCTGGTCGCGCCGCACCTCACCATGCAGCATCCCGAGATCTTCTTCGGTTCGCGACCGCAGCTGCACGCCGTCGTCAGCCCATCCGCCATCCCGGAGGGAGCCGCAACGGATTCGGCGTCCATGGCCGCTCTGTTTCCGGAGGGGATCCAACTCTCGTCGACGTTCAGGAAGCTGGCCCTGGCCTGGCGCTTCCAGGACCCGAATCTGCTCTTCACGTCGGAGATCACGTCTCGCAGTCGGTTCATCTACCGTCGACGCGTCGTGGACCGAGCGGCGGCCATCGCGCCGTTCCTACGCTATCCCGAATCGCCATATCCGGTCATCGCTGACGGGCGCATCGTCTGGATTCTGGAGGGCTTCACTGCGACCCGGGACTTCCCGCTCTCTACGGCGCAGCCGATGCAGCTACAGCTCCGGCGGCCCGTCAACTATGTGCGGAACTCCGTGAAGATCACGGTCGACGCCATCACCGGTGAGGTGGACTTCTACCGCGTACCCATCGCCGACCCCCTGGCGGATGCCTATGCGCGAGCGTTTCCCGGCCTCTTCAAGCCGCTGGCCGACATGCCGCCTGAGCTCAGGGTCCATCTGCGCTATTCGAGGGAGCTGATGAACCTGCAGGCCAGGGTGCTCCTCCAATACCACCAGGAGACGGCGCCCGCCTTCCACGGGCAGCAGGACGTCTGGTCCATCCCGGGGGAGCTGGCACAGGGAACCACCCCCGTACCCTACCGGCCCGAGTACGGCATCTACGAGCTGCCCGGAGAGGACACGCCACACTTCAATCTGACCACGGTGTTCGTTCCCGCTAACCGGCAGAACCTCACGGCGATCCTGGTGGCACGCCTCGACGCCGGCGGTGAACCCCGGCTCATCCTCTACGACGTCGGGGTGGAGGACCAGGTGCAGGGGCCCCGCCAGATCGAGTCTCTCGTGGAGCAGGATCCACAGATCTCCCAGCAGCTATCCCTGTGGCGGACGGGGGGGAGTGAGGTGTGGACGGGCCATCTCCATCTCGTGCCCGTGGGCAGCCGGTTGCTCTACATGGAGCCGGTCTTTCTTGCCGCAGACGCGGACGCCATTCCCGAATTGCGCCGGTATGTCGTGAGCGACGGGCGCCGCGTCACCATGAACGACGAATTGGCTGGGGCCATCGGCGCGTTGGAGTCGACCCCCGGGGCCACGGAGGGCGAGGTCGCCGGGGAAGGAAAAGTGTCCACGGCGACGGACCGGTGGCCGGCCGCGGCTCTGGACATCCTGAACCAGGCGGAGTCGCGCCTCAAGGCCGGCGACTGGAAGGGCTTCGGGGAGAGCCTCGACCGGCTGCGAACGCTCCTCGAGAAGATCGGAGGCGCCGGTGGCGCGCCGAGTGCGGGCGCCAGCACCCCCGGCGGACGTTGATCACCCTACGGGGCCTGGGTAGCTTGAACGGTCTTTCCTGTCCGGCTCGTCTGGTGGCGCCTCCCCGTACCGGACACGCCGGCTTCGCGTGTGCCGTCCGACAGGTACGCGGGGCACGGATGCCACGGATCTCGTCGTACGCACACCAACATCGAACCGGACAACGGCGATGAACATCCACGAATATCAGGCCAAAGAACGCTTCCGGGCGGCCGGGGTTCCGGTCCCGCCGGGAGAGATCGCTACGACGCCGGAGGAGGCGGAGGCCATCGCCCGCCGCTTCGGAGGCACGGTGGTGGTGAAGGCCCAGGTACACTCCGGCGGTCGTGGCAAGGCGGGAGGCGTGAAGCTCGCCAAGAGCCCCGAAGAAGCCAGGGAGCATGCATCCCGGATCCTGGGCATGGAGATCAAGGGCCTCAAGGTCATGAAGGTGCTGGTCACCCCTGCCGAGGAGATCGCCACCGAGGCGTACGTGGGCGTGCTGATGGACCGAAAGACCCAGGCGCCCATGTTCATGGTTTCCGCGGAAGGCGGCATCGATATCGAAGAGGTGGCCGCCACGAAGCCGGAAGCCATCCGGAAGCTTCGTGTCGATCCTCGCTACGGGATGCTGCCCCACCAGGGGTACTGGCTGGCGAACGCGCTCTACGACGACCCAGGCCTCGTGAAGCAGGCCTCAAAGGTGATCACGCAGCTGTACCAGGCGTTTGTGGACTCCGGTGCCTCCATGGCCGAGATCAACCCTATGATCTCCACCACGTCCGGCGAGGTGAAAGCCATCGATGCCAAGATGAGCATCGACGACTCAGAGCTCTTCCGCCGGCCCGAGGTCGCCGCCATGCGGGACACGTCCGACGAGCCGCCCGCCGAGACCAAGGCGAGGGACGCCGGGCTCAGCTTCGTGAAGCTCGACGGGAACGTGGGGTGCTGCGTCAACGGCGCGGGCCTGGCCATGGCCACCATGGACCTGGTGAAGTACTACGGCGGCGAGCCCGCGAACTTCCTCGACATCGGCGGCTCGTCCAACCCCGACAAGGTCATCGCGGCGCTCGAGATCATCACGGCCGATCCGAATGTGAAGGCGATCCTCTTCAACATCTTCGGGGGGATCACCCGCTGCGACGATGTGGCCAACGGCATCGCCGAGGCCGCCAAGCGCATCGACATCAAGCTCCCCGTCGTCATCCGGCTCACGGGTACGAACGAGGAGCAGGGCATCAAGATTCTAGCGGACGCGGGCTTCTCCGCATTCACCTCGATGGACGAGGTGGTGCAGAAGGCCGTGGAACTGGCAAAGGCATAGGCGACCATGTCGATCTTCATAGACAAGGACACGAAACTCGTCGTCCAGGGGATCACCGGGCGGGACGGTTCGTTCCACACCCGTCAGATGATGGAGTACGGCACACAGGTCGTCGCCGGCGTGACGCCGGGTAAGGGCGGCCAGACCTTCGAGGGACCCGACGGCACCGCGGTCCCCATCTTCAACGGCATGGATGAGGCCGTTGCCGCCACTGGTGCCAACACCTCGGTCATCTATGTGCCGCCGGCGTTCGCCGCCAACGCGGTGATGGAAGCGGCGGACTCGGGGGTCAAGCTCGTGGTGGCCATCACGGAGGGCGTGCCCGTGCAGGCGATGGCCCGCGCCCACGCCTTCGCTCGGGACCGCGGCGTCCGGGTCATCGGGCCCAATTGTCCGGGGATCATCTCACCCGGAAAGTCCAAGGTGGGGATCCTCCCCGGTCAGATCGTCGCGGAGGGTCCCGTCGGGCTGGTGTCCCGGTCCGGGACGCTGACCTACGAGGCGGTGTTGCAGCTCACCAACCTGGGTCTGGGTCAGACCACCTGCGTCGGAATCGGTGGCGACCCCCTCATCGGCACGAACTTCGTCGACTGCCTGGCAGCGTTCGAGGCTGATCCGGACACCAAGGCCATCGTCATGATCGGCGAGATCGGGGGCACGGACGAGCAGGAGGCTGCAGCGTACGTGAAGGCCAACGTGTCGAAGCCGGTGGTAGGCTTCATCGCGGGTCAGACGGCTCCCCCGGGACGCCGGATGGGCCACGCCGGGGCCATTATCAGCGGCTCGGCCGGAACCGCCGAGGAGAAGGTGCGGGCGTTCGAGGAGAACGGGATCGCGGTGGCGAAACGACCCATCGACATCGCGGGACTTGTCCAGAGCGCTCTCGCGTAGCGATGCGGAGTACCCGGGTGGCCGCGTGATTCGCCGGCCACCCGGGAAGTCGCCCACAGAAAGCGGAAAGGAGTGGGCATGAAGCTCTCGGATCTGCTAGTGGACGACTGCATCGTCGCTCCGGCGGAAACGACGGACCTCCGGGGGGCCCTCGAGGCCATCCTGGAGAAAGCCAGCGGCCCGTTGCCCATCGGCGAAGCCCAGGCCGCGAGTCTGGCCCGTGGCCTTTCCCTCGGCAGTCGGGGCGAGATCGTGCGCCTGACTGACGACATCGTCGTGGCAGTGGCCTCGGTGGAGCCGCTGGACGGGCCCTGCGTCGGCGTCGCCATCGCGCCGACGCCGTTGACGATCCCGGCGGAGAGCGGTATCGACGAAGGGGAGGCGAGGGTCGTCTTTCTGGCTCTCTCACCCGGCAGGTTCTCGGGAGTACGCCGCCACCTGGTTGGCGCGTTGGCGCGGGCGCTGCGCGACCCGGTGCAGGTGGAGGAATTGCTCGGCGCCCGTTCCCGAGCGCAGGTGCGCGGTCTTCGGGTGCTCATGGATGTCGAGTTCCGGACGCGGCTCCTGGTGGAGGACGCGCTGGTCAAGGTGCGTTACCGGGTGTATCCCGACACGCCTCTCCGGGAGGTGGTCGATCTCATGGTTCGCCGGTGGACCCGCGCCGTACCGGTGGTTGGGGAACGGTACGAGGTTCTGGGCATCCTGACCTCCGGAGACGCCCTGGCTAACCTGCTGCAGCGCGGTCATCCGGAGGAGGGTGACGAGGCCTCGGCCCCCGTCGAGCAGCCAACCGCCAAGGAGATCATGACCCGGAGCGTGCTCTGCGTGTCCGAGGGGCAGGCGCTCGTCGAGGCCGCGAACATGATGGTGAATCGGGATGTGGAGCAGCTTCCTGTGGTGAGAGAGGGAGAGTTGGTGGGTTTCGTCACCCGCGATTCGATCCTGCGAGCCCTGTTCGGCCAGCGGGAAACCGACATGGATCAACCGAAGAGAGAGAGCGAGTCGAACGAATGAGCCAGACGCTTGCCATCATCAAGCCGGATGCAGTGGCTGCCGGGACGGCGGGAAAGATCCTCGCCCACCTGGAGGCTGCCGGGTTCCGGGTCCGGTCCCTGAAGATGACACGCCTGACCGCCGATCAGGCCGGGCGGTTCTACGCTGTTCACAGGGAACGCCCGTTCTATGGCTCGCTGGTGGCCTACATGACCTCAGGGCCGTGCATTCCGATGATCCTCGAGGCAGAGGACGCCGTGCCCAAGCTCCGCGAGACCATCGGGGCCACAGACCCTGCCGAAGCCGCGGAGGGGACGGTGCGGAAGCTCTATGCCGAGTCGAAGGAGCGAAACGCGATCCACGCCTCCGACTCGCCCGAGAACGCGGCCATCGAAACGGCGTTCTTCTTCGCGACCCAGGACCGGATCGGGCTGTAGGAAGATCCTCCATGCGGGGTGCGGGACGTTCCGGGGCGCGCGCGTCACGCCTGGACACAATTTGAAGCAGCGGCTAGCTTTTCCGTCTATGCTCAGGCTCGATCTCGCTCGGCTGGACAGGGAACGCTCCCTCCAGATCGAGGCTCGGATCCCGCCGGACGACCCCCTCTGGGAGGACCTCGAGGTGGTGTTCGTCGGACCGGTGGATTTCGGCGCAAGGGCCTCGTGGACGGGGAGCGGGGAGATCGTGGTGAGGGGTACGCTTCGCGCCTCCCTCCAGCAGGAGTGCCGTCGTTGCCTCGAGCCGGTGCCGGTGACGTTGTCGGAGGAAATCACGCTCGTCTTCCTCCCGGCGACGGAGCCGGGAATGGAAGACGATGGCGACACGCGCCTCTTCGAGGAGAGCGCCGCCGAGCTGGACCTTGGTCAAGCGGTGCGCGAGGAGATCATCCTGGGCATCGACCCGTACGTAGTATGCAGGCCGGAGTGCAAGGGGCTCTGTCCGCGCTGTGGCACGAACTTGAACGAAGAGACGTGCCACTGCTCGTCGGAGGAGCCCGATCCCAGGTGGGATGCCCTCCGGGCCCTCAAGAAAGAGTGAGCAGGAAATGGCCGTCCCAAAGAAGCGGACTTCGAAGCAGCGTAAGCGGAAGCGGCGTACGCACTACAAGGCCGACCCGGTGACCGTCGACACGTGCCCCAAGTGCGGCGACCCGCGCGTGCCGCATCGCGTCTGCCCGACCTGCGGAACGTACCGGGGCGAGTCGGTTCTCGAGGTCGAGGCCGAGTAGCCCGCCCCGCGGTGCGCATCGCGCTCGACGCGATGGGCACCGATGACGCGCCGTCGGCTGAGGTCGCGGGCGCGATCGGTGCCCTTCAGGAGCTTGAGCCGGACATCGAGATCGTGCTGGTGGGTGACAGCAAGGTCATCAAGTCCGCCATCGCCGACCATCCGGCGACCCCCGCGGGACGACTGCATGTCCACCATGCGTCCGAGCGCGTAAGCGCAGCGGACGCAGCCGCGTCCGTGATCCGCCGCAAGCCGGATTCGTCTATCGTGGTGGGCCTGCGGCTAGTGCGCTCGGGCGAGGCCGACGCGTTCGTCAGCGCCGGGTCCACCGGCGCGGTGATGGCGACCTCGCTGTTCACGCTGAGACCTCTCCCCGGTGTCGCCCGGCCGGCCATCGGGACGATCCTACCCACGTCGGCGAATCCGTGTCTCATGCTGGACGCCGGGGCCAACGTCGACTGCTAGCCGCAGCAGTTGGTGCAGTTTGCCCACCTCGGTCACATCTACGCGCAGGACCTC
>JAJDNI010000152.1 GCA_022340755.1 Gemmatimonadota bacterium | reverse complement strand
CAGGTACATCCCGGACCCGATCGCGGCGTCAAGCAGGCACCATTGGCGGTGATCACCAATGCGCTCATGCCATCGGTGCTGGTCGAGGTGGGATACTTGTCCAACCCGGCGGAGGCTCGCCTCCTCACCCACTCGTCGTTTCAGCAGAAGACGGCCGAGGCCATCGCCAAGGCGGTCCAGGACTTCTTCGGCCGGTACCCTCCGGGGCGTGGAGACTCGGGAGGAACAGGCCGGGAGAGGCCGTAATGTACCGGCGGGCCGCCACGCTCGGCGCCCTGCTGCTTCTCTCGGGGTGCGTCTACTACAACGCCCTCTACAACGCCGAGCGACTCCTCGACCAGGGGGAGCACGCGCGCCGGGAGGGCCGTGACTCGGTTGCAGCCGCCAGGTACCGGGATGTGGTGCGCAAGGCAGCCAAGGGCTTTCGAGACGACCCTACCGGGCCCTGGGCCACCGAAGCGCTCCTGCTCCTCGGGAAAGCGCGCCTGCGGCTCGGAGAGATCGAGGCGGCCGAGGCCGCGTTCTCTCGCGCCGAAACCCTGGCCACCACGCCCGAAGACAGCCTCGAAGCGAGGCTGTACCGGGGCTTGGCCCTACTCGACGGCGGAGAAGTGGACGCAGGGACCACCCTGGTGAGCGACGCTCTTGCCCATCTGCCAGAAGGCCGGGCCGCTGCCGAAGGGCACCTTCGGCGGGGCGAGATCCTGCTCGAGGCGGGGACCGTGGACACAGGGTGGTGGGATCTCGAGCAGGCCGCGCTCATGGATTCGTCCCTGCGGACAGCGTCGGCGCTGGAGCGTGCGCGCTGGGCCCTTCACTACGACGACAGCGCACGCGTGCGAACGAGCTTCGACCAGTTGTTGTCCTACCGCGAGGCCGGTACCCGGGAGGACACCGTGTCGGCGCTGGCCGATGCCGCCGCCGCTAAGTGGGGGCCCGTCGTCGCGGAGCAACTTCTTGGATCCGTCGACACCACGGCTTGGGCGAGCACACCCCGCGGGCGCATCCGACTGGAGTGGGCCCGACTGATCCGCAGCGCCGGCGATACCGCCACCGCAGAGGAGATCGCGGGGCACGTGGCTGGGGGCGTGGGGGCCGCCGCCGCGGAGGGGCGGATGCTGCTCGCACGGTGGCGCCTGGGCGAGGCCAGCACCCCCGAGGACGTGCACAGCGTCGCAAGACTGCTCGTCGGCTCCACCGAGAATCCCGAGGTGGCCCCTCTGCTGACCGCCATCGAGCGCTTCGACCGGCTCGCCCGAGAGGGTCTGGAGCAGCCGTTGGCGTGGTTCGCGGCTGCGGAGGTCGCACGGGAAGACCTGGGAGCGCCGCGCGTCGCCCGCGGCCTGTTTCTGGCGTATGCCGACGCCGCACCGGAGGACCCCTGGGTGCCGAAGGCGTTGCTGGCGGCCCTGGCGGTGAGCACCGACGAAGGGGACCGCGCCTGGTTGAGGGAGCGTCTGGAGGGACGAGCGACGAGCCCCTACGTTCTGGCCGCACGAGGGGATCCAGCGCCCGGCATCGAGGACCTTGAAGAGGAGCTCGCGCGGCGGCTCCAGGACATCGACAAGCGGTGACAATCCAGACCCAGTGGCTCGGTGCCGGCACGACGACCTCGGTGGGACCGGCGAAACCGGGGCTGGCGGCCACGCTCCGTGAAATGGGTGTCCCCAGAGGCCTTCCGTTTGCCCGGGACCTCGGGGTGCTGCGCAAGCCTGGCGCGGCCGGGCCTGGCCCGGGTGGCCTGGTTTCCACCCGGGGACGATAGGACAACGGGGAGCCGGATGGCGGAGATCATCGTCGCACTGGACGGCGTGTCGGGACGCGAAGCCCTCGACCTCGTAGATCGCATCGGCGAGGTAGGTTCGTTCTATAAGATCGGACTGGATCTCTTCACCCGCGCCGGCCCGGCGGTGGTCCGCGACCTGCGAGAGAGGGGGAAACGCGTGTTCCTCGATCTCAAGCTCCATGATATCCCCAGCACGGTGGCCGGTGCCGTCAACGGAGCTGCCGAGCTCGACATCGACCTGCTCACGGTGCATGCGTCCGGAGGTCCGGGGATGCTCACCGCCGCCCGGGATGCGTCAGGCGGGCGGGTGAGGCTCGTCGCCGTGACGCTCCTGACGTCGCTCTCGCCCGACGAGGTGGACGTGGTGTGGGGCCGCGACATCTTCTCCATCCGGGACGAGGTGGCCCGGCTCGGGGAGCTCGCACGCGACACCGGGATGGACGGCGTCTGGGCTTCTCCCCTCGAGACCTCATGGCTTCGACGCTCCCTCGGGAACGACTTCCTCGTGGTCACACCGGGCATTCGGCACGCGGGGAAGGACCAGGGAGACCAGAAGTGGGTAGCCACTCCTGCCGAAGCCATCGCGGCGGGCGCCGACTACCTCGTGATCGGGCGACCGGTGACCCAGGCCACCGACCCGACAGCTAGTCTCAAGGAGTTGGCCGCCGAAGTCGCGCGGGCAACCGCCACGGCACCGTAGCAGGTCGCTGAAGACCGTTCGCGAACCCACCCACCGGAAGATGGCCATGGCATTGAAGGTCTACGACACCCTGAGCAGGTCACTCCAGACCTTCGTTCCGCTGGAGGAAGGCAAGGTCCGCATGTACGCGTGCGGGCCCACCATCTACGACTTCGCCCATATCGGCAACTTCCGGTCGTTCCTGTTCTACGACCTCGTCCACCGGTACCTGGAGTGGAGCGGCTACGACGTTCGTTTCGTCATGAACCTGACGGACGTGGACGACAAGACCATCAAGGGGGCGGTGCGGGACGGCGTCAGCGTCAGGGAGTACACCGAGCGATTCGGCCAGGCGTTCCTGGCCGACGCCCGGGCCCTGGGCGTGAGTCCGGCCGACGTGTACCCGAAGGCCACGGCGGCGGTGGGCGCCATGATCGCGTTCGTGGAGAGGCTGGTGGAGGGTGGGTACGCCTACCGGGCGGATGACGGCGCGGTCTACTTCTCCATCTCCCGGTTTCCCGGCTACGGGAAGCTCAAAGGCATCGATCCGGCCTCGCTCCGGGCAGGCGCCCGGGTTGCGCAGGACGAGTACGAGAAGGAGGACGCTCGGGACTTCGCGTTGTGGAAGGCCACCACGCCGGACGACGAGCGCGCCGGCGCCTCCTGGGATTCGCCCTGGGGTCGGGGGCGTCCGGGGTGGCACCTGGAATGCTCGGTCATGAGCATCTCGGAGCTCGGGGAGACGCTGGATTTTCATCTGGGAGGCGAGGACCTGGTCTTCCCCCACCACGAGAACGAGATCGCGCAATCGGAGGCTGCCACGGGGCAGACGTTCGTGCGGCATTGGCTACACGTGAAGCACCTCCTGGTGGAGGGGCGGAAGATGTCCAAGTCCCTGGGCAACTTCATCACGGTCCGGCAGCTCCTGGAGGAAGGGTATGATCCCGCCTCCATCCGCCACCAGCTCATCACGGCCCAATACCGGCGAGAGCTCAACTTCACGCGGGACGGTCTGGACGCGTCGAAGAGCGCGGTGCAGCGCTTGGTGGACTTCGAGCGCCGCCTGCAGGGGGTTCCGGTGGAGCACGGAGGACCACCGACCCGCGTCGCTGGCCTGGCGCACGAGGCCTTGGAGGCGTTCAAGACCGCGATGGACGACGACTTCAACTCCGCCGACGCCTTGGCGGCGCTCTTCACCTACGTCAACAGGGTGAACGGGGAGCTTGATGGGGCG
This sequence comes from Gemmatimonadota bacterium, assembly GCA_022340755.1. Lineage (GTDB taxonomy): Bacteria > Gemmatimonadota > Gemmatimonadetes > Longimicrobiales > Gaopeijiaceae > SZUA-318. The sequence continues at coordinate 19,470 of JAJDNI010000152.1, read as the reverse complement.
ACGGCGGTCACGGAAGCGGAGCGCGACGATGCGCTGGAGGCGCTCCAATCCATGGATCGGGTCCTGGGTATTCTGGAGGTGGCACGGAAGTCGCGGACTCTTTCGGCGGAGGCTGCGGCGGAGGTGGAGGCCCTCATCGAGGCGCGAGCCGCCGCTCGGAAAGCCCGCGACTTCGCGGAAGCCGATCGAATTCGGGACGAGCTGGCCGCCCGGGGCATTGTGCTGGAGGACGCGCCCGACGGCACGCGTTGGAAGGTCATGACCTGACGGTGCTCCGCATGGCCGGGCGCCGAGCACCGCGTTGACCCTGTGGCCGGCTTGCCTAGGTTTGAGGTCTTCCCGAGGGGTGACGCTGGCGTAGCTCAACTGGCAGAGCAGCTGCCTTGTAAGCAGCAGGTTGGGGGTTCGAGTCCCTCCGCCAGCTTCGTCGCTGAAGCGCTGAAACGGCGCGATTTTTCCACCCTTGATGCCCCCATCGACGAGGGTTAGCTTTCAAAGCTCGTTCGTAGATGGCCGCCTCTGTGAGCTGGAGGCGGCTCTTTTCCGCGTCAACGCGGGGCACGCCCCGCTCGAGGCGGGGCGAGCGAACGAACGGCCCCGGAATCGTGTCGGGTGCCTGCAACGAGGTGGGGTACCGAAGCGGTCAAACGGGACAGACTGTAAATCTGTTGGCAATGCCTTCGGAGGTTCGAATCCTCCCCCCACCACTCCGTCATCGGGGCGCAGTGGCCGCGGGGACGGCAGCGCGGGAGTAGCTCAGTTGGCTAGAGCATCAGCCTTCCAAGCTGAGGGTCGCGGGTTCGAGTCCCGTCTCCCGCTTTCCGGCACGAGGGGCCGGCGAGCAGCAGGAAAGAAGAGAGCGCTCTGGTAGCTCAGTGGTAGAGCGCATCCTTGGTAAGGATGAGGCCGCGGGTTCAATCCCCGCCCAGAGCTCTGACGGCGTCCCGAAGCGCGCGTCGCCACAGGGGAACAAGCAAGGAACATATCGATGCCTCGCGATAAGATCATCCTGGCCTGCACCGAGTGCGAGGAGCGGAACTACTCCAAAACCAAGAACAAGCGGGTCCATCCCGAACGGGTGGAGTACCGCAAGTTCTGCCCTCGGTGCCGAAAGCATACCACGCACAAGGAAACGAAGTAGTCATCATGGCCGTCGCCGAACGCATCAAGTCCACGCGGGCGTTCCTGGACGAGTGCTACCAGGAGCTCTTGAAGGTTACGTGGCCGGATTGGGATCAGTTGAAGAACGCCACCCTCGTGGTGCTGTCCTTCACCGTCGCGATCGCCGTCGTCATCTGGTTGATGGACCTCGTCATCCGTCTTGTCATCAACCAGATCATGGGGATCTTCGGGGCCTGATGTCAGACACCCGTTGGTACGCGATCCAGACCTACTCGGGGCACGAGAACAAGGTCCAGAAGCTCATCCAGCGCAAGATCGAGGAGGAGCCGGGGGAGCCCGATTCCAAGGAGATCAAGGATGTGCTGGTGCCGACTCAGGACGTTCTCGAGATCCGCAACGGGAAGCGGGTCACCGTAACCAAGCGTCTGTACCCGGGCTATGTGCTCGTGCATATGGCGATGAACGAGCGGACGATGCACGCCATCAACAACATCCAGGGCGTCATCAAGTTCGTAGGCTCCGGCAAGGCGCCGCAGCCGCTCAGGGACGACGAGATCAACAAGATTCTGGGCGTCGAGGTTGAGGCGGAGAAGGAATCCCGGGAGGAGATCCCCTTCCACGTCGGTCAGGTGGTCGAGATCACCCAGGGTCCCTTCACCGATTTCTCCGGAACGGTGCAGGAAGTCTACGCCGACAAGGGCAAAGTGAAGGTGGAGGTCTCCCTCTTCGGGCGGCCGACCTCCGTAGAGCTCGATTACACGCAGCTGAAGGGCTACTGAGACACACCATGGCGAAGAAGGTCATTGGCTTCATCAAGCTTCACGTTCCGGGTGGGCAGGCGAACCCGGCTCCGCCCGTGGGCCCGGCCTTGGGTCAGCACGGCGTGAACATCATGGAGTTCTGCAAGCAGTTCAACGCGCGGACGCAGGACAAGCAGGGGATCACCACACCCGTGGAGATCACAGTCTATGCGGACCGCTCGTTCACCTTCATCACGAAGACGCCTCCGGCCGCGGTGCTCATCCAGCGCGCCCTGGGGATTCCGAAGGGATCCGGCGTCCCGAATCGAGACAAGGTAGGCAAGCTGTCGAAGGAGCAGCTTCGACAGATAGCGGAGACGAAAATGCCCGACCTGAACGCCAACGACGTCGAGGCCGCGATGCGCATGGTCGCCGGCACGGCACGCTCGATGGGCGTCGAGGTCGAGGCGTAGGAGAGAGATTCGCGAGCCAACCCCGGGGCGCTCGAGTGGAAGGAACGTCGTCGGGGTGGAAAGCGAAGAAGGAAGGAAGAGGTAGCGAAGGAGGCTGGGAGCGAAGGGAGCCTGAGTAGCTGAGCCGCGGAACGGTATTCCGACCCGGAGGGAGTCGGTGGGGGTGTCCCGCCGAACGGGGGTCGGATGCAGAGCATCCGCAGCGCAGCGGCCCCTGAGGTGGGACACCCCCGCCGACTCCCGCTGGTAGAAAGACAGCAAGCGGTTTGGAGCACCAAGGCTCCACCCGAGCACCACCGACTGAGAGCCGTCCAGCGGTGGGAGGGCGAACAAGACGGCTCGAAGACCGACATGCCAGCAACAGGGAAGCGCTTCGCGTCGGCCCGCGCTGCGGTGCCCGTGGGCGTCAAGTTCGCTCCAGGCGAGGCTGTGAAGCTCGTCAAGGAGCTGGCCTTCGCGAAGTTCGACGAGACGGTCGAGGTTGCGACGCGTCTGGGCGTCGACCCGCGAAAGGCCGATCAGATCGTCCGGGGAACGGTCGTGCTACCCCACGGTACCGGAAAGGCGGTACGCGTCCTCGTCATCGCCCAGGGTGACAAGGCGCAGGAAGCCGAAGATGCCGGCGCCGACTTCGTGGGAGTTGAATTCATCGAGAAGATCCAGGGCGGCTGGCTCGATTTCGACGTGGCCGTCGCCACTCCTGATCTCATGGGGAAGGTGGGTCCCTTGGGCCGCGTGCTGGGTCCGCGGGGTCTCATGCCGACACCCAAGGCCGGCACGGTCACACTCGACGTGGGTCGGGCGGTGACGGAGATCAAGGCCGGGAAGATCGAGTTCAGGGTGGACAAGACCGGGAACGTGCACGCTCCCATCGGCAAGGTCTCGTTCACGCTGGAGCAGCTCTCCGAGAACCTGGGCGCCTTCATGGACCAGATCGTGCGCGCCAAGCCGTCGGCGGCCAAGGGCACGTACGTGAAGAGCGTGACGGTGTCCAGCACCATGGGCCCCGGGGTCCATATCGACCCGAACCTCTACCGGAGGGCCTAGAGATGAATCGCACCGAGAAGGAGTCGTTCGTCTCGGATCTCCGGGAGCGCGTCCGCAATGCGCCGGTGGTCTATCTGACGGACTTCACGGGATTGGACGTCAAGTCCATCACCCAGCTCCGCCGTTCCCTCAAGGCATCGGGGGCCGAGTACGTGGTGGTGAAGAACCGCCTGGCGAAGCTCGCCTTCGACGAGACGGAGCTGCCCAACATCTTCGAGGATCTCACGGGTCCCACGGGCGTCGTGTTGGGCTACGACGACGCGGTGGCACCGGCGAAGACCCTCACGGATTTCGCGAAGGAGCACAACAGCAAGCCGACGTTCAAGCTGGGGATTCTGGACCAGAAGGTCCTGCACCCCGAGCAGATCGACCGGTTGGCGAAGCTGCCGTCCAGGGACGTATTGCTGGCGCAGCTGGCGGGACTCCTCGAGGCGCCGCTGGCCCAGTTGGCGGCGGCCCTGGAGGGCAAGCTTCAGGAAATGGCCGGCCTCCTCGACGCGCTCAAGGAAGAGCGCTCACAGGCAGGCGGTTAGCGCCCGGTTCCCGGGCAGTTGGTAGGGGACGCGGGCGCGTCCCTGGTTGAGTAAACAGGGTCAACCCAATCGCCGGCCCAGGCCGGAAACAGTGAGGAGGAAGCAGGCATCATGGCGACGAAGCACGAGGAGCTCCTCGACACCATCGGCAACATGACGGTCCTAGAGCTCTCCGAGTTCGTGGAGGAGTTCAAGGAGAAGTTCAACGTCACTGCGGCGGTAGCGGCACCCATGGCCATGCCGGGCATGGGGGGCGGAGAGGCCGCGGCGGCCGAGGAGGAGAAGGACGAGTTCACCGTCGTTCTCGAGGGCGTCGGTGACAAGAAGATCCAGGTCATCAAGGTGGTCCGCGAGCTCACCGGCCTGGGTCTCAAGGAGGCGAAGGATTTGGTGGACGGCGCCCCGAACAACGTGAAGGAAGGCGTGTCCAAGGCAGATGCAGAGGCCATGAAGGCCAAGCTCGAGGAAGTCGGCGCATCGGTTGTGTTGAAGTAGTAACCGGACCGGAGGCACCGCCACCCTGTGTGGGAAGGAAAATCTCCGAAACCGGCAATCGCCCCTCGGGGCGAAGCCAAAGGGCAGACGCGAGGGTCCCCGCCATGGGCCCCCCAGGGAGGGGGTATGTCCATGGGTCGGGGATTCACGCGCTTGCCGTTGAAGTAGAACCCGAGACATCCGGTGCCCGCCCGGCGCGGGTCATCCTGTAAGGGGGAAGCACGTTGGAACTGCGCAAAGACAATCGGCCGGTCGTGAGCTTCGCCAAGCTCAGTTCAGTGATGCCGATGCCGAACCTGCTCGACGTCCAGTTGCGTTCGTTCGAGAAGCTGGTGGAGCCGTCGACGGACCCCGACGAGCAGTGGGATTTCGGTCTCGACCGGGTATTCGGCGAGATCTTCCCTATCTCGGACGTCAACGAGAACTTCACCCTCGAGTATGTAAGTGCCGCGCTGGGAGAGCCGAAGTACTCTGTGGAGGAGTGCATCGAGCGCGACATGACCTACGCGGCGCCGCTCAAGGCGACCCTGCGCCTGATCGTCTGGGAGCAGCTCGAGGAGGGTGCCAAGAAGGGCACGGAGCGAAGGCCCAAGGACATCATCGAGAAAGAGGTCTATCTCGGCGATCTCCCTCTGCTGACCGAGCTCGGTACGTTCATCATCAACGGCGCGGAGCGCGTCGTGGTGAGCCAGCTGCACCGCTCCCCCGGTGTGGTCTTCGAGGAGAGCATCCACCCCAACGGGACGAAGCTCTACAGCGCCCGTATCATCCCCTTCCGGGGGTCGTGGGTCGAGTTCACCATCGACATCAACGACATCTGCTACGTCCATATCGACAAGAAGAAGAAGTTCCCGGCGACGGCGCTGCTGCGCGCGCTCGGATACTCGTTCGACGCAGACATCTTCCAGCTCTTCTACGACGTGGGCGAGGCCAAGCTGGGCAAGACCGACGCCAAGGGTCGCAACGAGCTGCTGGGCAAAGTCATCGCCGAGGAGCTGGTGGACCCTGAGACCGGTGAGGTGCTGGTCGATGAGGCCGACGAGATCGACGAGGAGGTCCTGGGCATCCTCGAGCGACTGAACGTCAAGAAGGTCAAGGTCTACCAGAGCAATCGGCAGTCGCTGCGCGGCGAGAGCCCGCTCATCAAGAACACGATCCGCAAGGACCCCACGGAGTCCGAAGAGGATGCGCTCCACGCCATCTACTCGCTCCTCCGCCCGGGCGAGGCTCCCAATGTGGAGACGGCGCGCACGGCCCTGGACAGGGTCTTCTTCAACCCGAAGCGCTACGACCTGGGACGGGTGGGCCGCTACAAGATCAACCAGCGGCTCACCGTGGACGTGTCGCGGGGGACGACGGTCCTCACCAAGGAGGACTTCGTTGCCATCATCCGCTACCTCATCGATCTGAACGAAGGTCGCGGCTTCACCGACGACATCGATCACCTGGGCAACCGCCGCATCCGTACGGTGGGCGAGCTCATCGCCAACCAGTTCAGCGTCGGCCTGTCCCGCATGGCCCGCCTGGTCAAGGAACGGATGTCCATCAACACGGACCCTGAGAAGATCAACATCGACGACCTGGTCAACGCCCGCACGGTGTCGGCCGTGATCCAGGCGTTCTTCGGGTCCAGCCAGCTCAGCCAGTTCATGGATCAGACGAATCCGCTGGCGGAGATGACCCACAAGCGTCGCCTCTCGGCCCTGGGCCCCGGTGGCCTCACCCGGGAACGGGCCGGCTTCGAGGTCCGCGACGTGCACTATTCCCACTACGGGCGGATGTGCCCCATCGAGACGCCCGAAGGCCCGAACATCGGTCTCATCACCTCTCTGACCTGCTATTCGCGGATCAACGAGCTGGGCTTCATCGAGACACCCTACCGGGTGGTGAAGAACGGCAAGGTGACGAACAAGCTCGAGTGGCTGAGCGCCAACGAGGAGGAGGAGGCCCGCATCGCCCAGGCCAACGCGCCTCTCAACGACGACGGGTCCTTCAGGAACGAGTTCGTCCTCTGCCGTGAGCGCGGTGACTTCCCGCTTCTCCGCCCGGAGCAGATCGACTTCATGGACGTGGCCCCGGACCAGCTGGTGTCCGTGGCGGCGGCCTTGATCCCCTTCCTCGAGCACGATGACGCCAACCGCGCGCTCATGGGCTCGAACATGCAGCGCCAGGCGGTGCCCCTCCTCTACACGGACGCCCCACTGGTGGGCACGGGCCTCGAGGCGAAGGTGGCTTCGGACTCCGGAGCGGTCATCACGGCCAGGCGCGGGGGCACGGTGGTGCATGTCACCGCCGACGAGATCGTGGTGGATACGGGCTCGGTGAAGTCGGGGCAGCTGGATCAGCCCCTGGCCAAGCTCGCCCAGTTCGACCGGTACCGCCTCAAGAAGTTCTGGCGCACCAACCAGGACACCGCCATCAACCAGCGGCCGCTGGTACGCGCCGGTGAAGAAGTACAGCCGAGTGACATCATCGCCGACGGCCCCAGCACCGACAACGGTGAGCTGGCACTCGGGCGGAACGTCCTGGTGGCGTTCATGCCCTGGTACGGCCACAACTTCGAGGACGCCATCGTCATCAGCGAAAAGCTCGTGAAGGACGACGTCTTCACCTCGATCCACATCCAGGAGCTGGAGCTCCATGTCCGTGACACCAAGCGGGGCATGGAGGAGATCACCCGGGAGATTCCCAACGTCGCCGAGGAGAGCCTCGTCGATCTCGACGAGCGCGGTATCGTGCGCATCGGGGCCAGGGTGAAGAGCGGCGACATCCTGGTGGGGAAGATCACGCCCAAAGGTGAGACGGAGCTCTCCCCCGAGGAGAAGCTCCTCACTGCCATCTTCGGTGAGAAGGCCAAGGACGTGAAGGACTCGTCGCTGCGCGTGCCCCCGGGCATGAGCGGGACGGTCATCGACGTCAAGATCTTCTCCCGACGGGTGGACGATCCCCTCCTGGAGAAGGAGCACGGCGCCAAGATCGGCTCCTTCCGCACGTTGGAGCGGGAGGAGATCCAGCGGATCTCCGAGGCGCGGGACGAGGAGCTGAGGGACATCCTCCAGCGCCAGACCGTCTCGCTGATGCTCAAGAAGGGCACGGTCCAGCCCATGCTGGACGAGGGCACCAAGCTCACCAAGGAGCAGATCGACGAGATCAACTTCAACAAGATCGACCTCGCGACGCTCAAGGTGGCGAACAAGGACGCCAGCGAGCGTATCCGTCGCGTTGTGGACGAGTCGCAGCGGCGGACCCAGCGCGTGCGCGAGAAGACCGAGGAGCAGATCGACAAGGTCTTCCAGCCCGACGAGCTGCCCCCGGGCGTGGTCCAGCTGGTCAAGGTCTACGTGGCCGAGAAGCGGAAGATCTCCGTGGGCGACAAGATGGCCGGCCGCCACGGCAACAAGGGCATCATCGCGCGCATCGCGCCAGAGGAGGACATGCCGTTCCTCCCCGACGGGAGGCCGGTGGAGATCGTCCTAAACCCGCTTGGCGTGCCGTCACGAATGAACGTGGGGCAGATCCTGGAGACCCACCTCGGGTGGGCTGCCATGATGCTGGGCTTCGAGGCAAAGACCCCGGTCTTCCAGGGCGCGACGGAGAACGAGATCGGCACGCTGCTGAAGGTTGCCGGACTCCGCTGGGTGCACAAAGCCCTCGGCCTCAAGACTCCCGTGCCCATGGCCGTAGGCGAAGTCGACCAGGTCCTCTCGGTGGCTGGGCGCGCTCCGGTGGTGATGACCGGGGTGAAGTCCAACGGCAACGGGAAGGGCAGCGGAAATGGGCACGGCCCGAACGCCGAGGCCTTCACACACGGCATCGGCCAGAGCCTGGACGCGTATTTGGGCATGGACCTGAGCAAGAAGGAGCAGAAGGTCTTCGACGAGCTCGTGGATTTCGTGCTCGCAGCAGGCGAGGAGATCGCCGAGACGCGAGGCGAGAAGCTCAACGAGCTGTTCCCGGCGGTGCAAAAGCTGAAGGGCCGCAAGAACGTGAAGACCGGCCTGGACGACGCGGTGGCGGAGCTCCTCGGCCACGCCGAAGTGCTGCCCAACGGGAAGATGTGGCTCAGGGATGGCCGTAGCGGTCGACGCTTCGACTTCCCCATCACGGTGGGCGCGATCTACATGCTGAAGCTGAGCCACCTCGTGGACGACAAGATCCACGCGCGTTCCATCGGGCCGTATTCGCTGGTAACCCAGCAGCCGCTGGCAGGTAAGGCCCAGTTCGGCGGTCAGCGGTTCGGGGAGATGGAGGTGTGGGCGCTGGAAGCCTACGGCGCAGCCCACACGCTCCAGGAGATTCTCACGGTGAAGTCGGACGACGTGCAAGGCCGCTCGAAGGTCTACGAGGCCATCGTCAAGGGCGACAACCTGCCGCAGCCGGGGATTCCGGAGTCGTTCAACGTGCTCGTGAAGGAATTGCAGGCGCTCGGCCTGAGCGTGACTCTCGGCGAGGAAGAGTAAGCGACATGATCGATTTTCCCAGGACGCGAGAGCAGCGAAGCGCGGACTTCGACTTCATCCGGGTGAAGCTCGCTTCGCCGGAGGAGATCCGCGGCTGGTCGTTCGGCGAGGTCACCAAGCCGGAGACCATCAACTACCGGTCCTTCAAGCCCGAGCGTGACGGCCTCTTCTGCGAGCGGATCTTCGGTCCCGTCAAGGACTGGGAGTGCCACTGCGGCAAGTTCAAGCGCATCCGTTTTCGTGGACACGTGTGCGACCGCTGCGGCGTCGAGGTGACGCTGTCGAAGGTCCGCCGCGAGCGGATGGGTCACATCGAGCTGGCGGTGCCGGTGGCGCATATCTGGTTCTTCAAGACGCTCCCGAGCCAGTTGGGCTATCTACTGGGGATGACGCTTCGCGACCTCGAGAAGGTGGTGTACTACGCCGCGTACGTCGTCACGGACCCAGGCAAGCAGGAAGTCAAGTTCCAGGAGCTGCTGGACGAGGACGAGTACTACGACCTCCGGGTGAAGGCGCGTGACGAGGGCGACGACGAGTTCCGGGCCGAGATCGGCGCCGAGGCCGTCCGCACCCTGCTCAAGCTGCTCGATTCGCCGGAGAAGAAGATCGCCGACCGCAACACCGACGGCCGCGGCCTCGACCGTCTGGCCGACTGGCTACGGACGGAGATCGCCACCGAGACGTCGCAGCACCGCAAGAAGAAGAAGCTGAAGCGCCTCAAGGTCGTGGACTCGCTGCGCAACTCCGGAAGCTCCGCGGACGACCGCAACAAGCCCGAGTGGATGATCATGGACGTGGTCCCGGTGATACCGCCGGATCTGCGTCCCCTGGTGCCGTTGGACGGCGGCCGCTTCGCCACCTCCGACCTGAATGACCTGTACCGGCGGGTCATCAACCGGAACAACCGCCTCAAGAAGCTCATCGAGATGCGCGCACCGGAGGTGATCCTCCGCAACGAGAAGCGCATGCTCCAGGAGGCGGTGGATGCCCTGTTCGACAACGGGCGTCGGTCCAAGGCCATCCGCGGCAGGGGCAAGCGTCCCCTGAAGTCCCTGAGCGACATGCTCAAGGGCAAGCAGGGTCGCTTCCGTCAGAACCTGCTCGGCAAGCGCGTGGACTACTCCGGCCGGTCCGTGATCGTGGTGGGCCCCGAGCTCAAGCTCCACCAGTGCGGCCTGCCCAAGGCGATGGCGGTGGAACTGTTCAAGCCGTTCATCATCCACGAGCTGGAGAAGCGGGGCGAGGCCGAGACCGTGAAGCGGGCCAAGAAGATCGTCGAGCGTGACGATCCGAAGGTCTACGAGGTCCTCGAGGACATCATCAAGGACCATCCGGTCCTGCTGAACCGGGCTCCCACGCTGCACCGCCTGGGCATCCAGGCCTTCGAGCCGGTGTTGGTGGAAGGAAAGGCCATCCGCATCCATCCGCTGGTGTGCGCCGCCTTCAACGCCGACTTCGACGGCGACCAGATGGCGGTGCACGTGCCGCTCTCATTCGAGGCGCAGCTCGAGGCGCGCGTTCTCATGCTGTCCTCCAACAACATCCTGCTCCCGTCCAATGGGCGGCCGGTGGCTGCCCCGACCCAGGACATGGTCATCGGGGCGTACTACCTCACCAGCCCTGGCCTCCGTATCGGAGATCTGGAGCGGTTGGCCGGCGACCCCAAGGTGGCGAAGACCCGCAGGCAGAAGGCGGAGGAAGATCTGGACGCCGTCTACGAGGGAGCGCCGCGCGTCTCCCGTTACGGCGAGGTGGAGTCGGCCATCGCCCTGGACCAGATGAGCTTCCACACCCCGGTGTGGTTCTGGACCGACCGAGCCAGGAGCGAGGAGGGCGAGGTCATCGGCAAGTGGATGCGCACCACCGCCGGCCGGGTGCTCTTCAACTCCATCATCCCCCAGGAATTGGGATACCTGAACCGGACCTTCGGAAAGAAGGAGCTGGGCGACCTGGCCTTCGAGTGCTTCACTCGCGCCGGCCTGAGGGCCACAACAGAGTTCCTGGATGCCCTAAAGGACTTCGGGTTCCGGTATGCCACCATGGGCGGCATCAGCGTGGGGATCGAGGACCTCGAGGTGCCCACGGAGAAGGCGGAGATCCTCAAGGACGCCGACGACCAGGTGACCCGCTTCCAGAAGGCATACTCCAGCGGGTTCATCTCCAACGGCGAGCGGTACAACAAGGTCATCGACACCTGGACCCACGCGAACAACGACGTAGCCGACGCCATGGTGCGTCACCTGGAGCGGTCGAAGGACGGCTTCAACCCGGTGTACATGATGATGACCTCCGGGGCCCGCGGTAACCGGGACCAGATGCGTCAGCTGGCCGGGATGCGCGGCCTCATGGCCAAGCCGCAGAAGAAGCTCACCGGCGGCATCGGTGAGATCATCGAGAGCCCCATCAAGTCGAACTTCCGCGAGGGGCTCACCGTGGTGGAGTACTTCATCTCCACGCACGGCGCCCGGAAGGGCCTGGCCGACACCGCCCTCAAGACCGCCGACGCCGGATACCTGACGCGTCGTCTGGTGGACGTGGCCCAGGACATGGTCGTCAACGAAGAGGACTGCGGGACCATCCTCGGCCTGGAGATGAGTGCCCTGAAGGAGGGCGAGGACATCATCGAGCCGCTCTCCGACCGCATCGTGGGTAACGTGGCTCTCGAGGATGTCTACGACCCCATCGACGGTGAGCTGCTGGTGGAGGCCGGCACCCTCATCCACGAGGACATGGCCGAAGCGGTCGAGGACGCGGGCATCCAGGTGGTGAAGATCCGCTCCGTGCTCACGTGCGAAGCCAAGCGCGGCGTGTGCCGCGCCTGCTACGGCCGCAACCTCGCGACCATGAAGACGGTGGACATCGGCGAGGCCGTGGGCATCCTGGCGGCCCAGTCCATCGGCGAGCCGGGCACGCAGCTGACCCTGCGCACGTTCCACATCGGCGGCACGGCGTCGCGCATCGCGGCGCAGACGCAGCGCAAGTCCAAGATCGACGGGGTCATCGGGCTGGATCGTGTGACTATCGTGGACACGCCCAACGAAGAAAGGATCGTCACTTCCCGCGAGGGTCAGATCATCCTCAAGACCAAGGAAGGGCAGGTCCGCAGCCGTCTGGCGGTGCCCTACGGCGCCGCACTGGCGGTGGAAGAGGGTCAGGAGATCGCCTCCGGAGACCTCCTCTTCAGCTGGGATCCGTACTCGGAGCCCATCGTGGCCGACTCGGCGGGCGTCATCGCGTTCGTGGACATCGTCGACGAGCAGACGATGCGCGAGGAGCTGGACGAGTCCACGGGTCGTCGCCAGATGACCATCATCGAGGACCGGGAGAAGAAGCTTCACCCGACGATCCAGATCCGGAAGGACACCAAGAAGGCCGAGAAGCTGAAAGAGTTCATCGTCCCGGTGGGTGCGCAGCTCACCGTTCACGACGGCGACAAGGTGCAGCCGGGCGACGCCCTGGCGAAGATCAGCCGGGAGGTCTACAAGACCCGCGACATCACCGGTGGCCTGCCCCGGGTGGCCGAGCTCTTCGAGGCCCGCAGGCCAAAGGACCCGGCGGTCATCACCGAGATCGACGGGGTCATCAGCTTCGGCGACATCAAGCGCGGCAAGCGTGAGGTGCACGTCACGCCGGAGCAGGGTCCGTCGCGCACGTACGAGGTGCCCGTGGGCAAGCACATGCGCGTCCACGAGGGCGACCAGGTGCGGGCCGGGGACCGTCTGAGCGAGGGCCCCATCAACCCCCACGACATCCTGCGCATCAAGGGCCCACGGGCCGTGCAGGAGTATCTCCTGAACGAGATCCAGGAGGTGTACCGTCTGCAGGGCGTGAAGATCAACGACAAGCACATCGGCGTCATCGTCCGCCAGATGCTGCAGAAGGTCCGCATCACCGACGCAGGCGACACGGACCTGCTCGAGGGCGAGAACGTGGACCGGGTGGAATTCCGCGAGGTGAACCAGAAGGCCATCGTGGACGGCCAGAAGCCCGCACGGTCGGAGCCCCTCCTGTTGGGGATCACGAAGGCGAGCCTCACCACCGAGTCGTTCATCTCGGCGGCTTCCTTCCAGGAGACGACGAGGGTGCTTACCGACGCCGCAGTGCGCGGCGCCCGGGACGACCTGAAGGGGCTGAAGGAGAACATCATCATTGGCCACCTGATCCCGGCCGGCACCGGCATCCACCGGTACCAGGACGTGGAGTTCATGGTGGAGCAGGCCTTCTACGACGAGGAGATCCTCCCGCTTTCGGAAGCGGCGGAGCTGCTGCCCGGGCTGGGCGTGACCGCCTCGTCGGGATCCGACGATCTGGACCTCGATTTCGAGAACGAGGAGTAGTCGGCCCCGAACGAGACCCGCCCGGGTGCAGGACAGATGCAGGACCGAGGGGCGTCCCCACATGGTGGGGGCGCCCCTGGCGCCCTCGGGGCCCACCCACCGGGGCGCGTCACGGGGAGAAACACCCCGAGGTACGCCCCTTCTTACCCGTTGACACCCCCCCATACCAGGCATAGTTTTCCATGCTCTGTCGCATCGGAATCCTCTCGAGGACCGATGGCGCGCCCGTTTCGACGGAAATGAACACCGCAGGGGCGCGTTTTTTATCACGGATCGAGGACGCGTAGTCCATGCCGACGATCAGTCAGCTCGTGCGGAAGGGCCGCGAGGCCGTCGCGAAGAAGAACAAGGCCCCGGCTCTCCAGAAGAACCCCCAGAAGCGGGGTGTCTGCACGCGCGTGTACACCACCACTCCGAAGAAGCCGAACTCGGCGCTCCGGAAGGTGGCTCGTGTTCGTCTGACGAACGGCTACGAGGTCACGGCCTACATCCCCGGCGAGGGGCACAACCTGCAGGAGCACTCCATCGTCCTCATCCGGGGCGGTCGCGTGAAGGACCTGCCGGGCGTGCGCTATCACATCATCCGCGGCACGCTGGACGCCTCGGGGGTGGATGGTCGTCGGCAGGGACGGTCCAAGTACGGGGCCAAGCGGCCCAAGTAAGGCTGACTAGAGATGAGCCGTCGTTCGAGCGCTGTACGTAGGGAGACCCCGGCGGATCCCCGCTTCGAGTCTGCCACCGTCACCAAGTTCGTGAACAACCTGATGCTGGACGGCAAGAAGTCCACCGCCGAGTCGATCTTCTACGAGGCCATCGACATCCTCGAGCAGCGCTCGGGGCAGGCGGGCCTCATGGTGTTCCAGCAGGCGCTGAACAACGCCAAGCCCGCGCTCGAGGTGAAGAGCCGCCGCGTAGGTGGCGCCACGTACCAGGTCCCCATCGAGGTTCGCCCGGAGCGGCGCACCGCCCTGGCGACCCGTTGGCTCATCGGTTACGCCCGGGGCCGCTCGGAGAAGAGCATGGCCGAGCGCCTCGCCGCCGAGCTCCTCGCGGCCAGCCGTGGGGAAGGCTCGACGATCAAGAAGAAGGAGGACACGCACCGAATGGCCGAAGCCAACAAGGCGTTCGCCCACTATCGGTGGTAGGAGAGTCGGCCCCCGACCACGGGTGCCGGTGACCTAGGTGGACCGCCCCCGGTGGAGGGGGGCGCTGGAAGACAACATGGGACGCGCGATGGCCTGCGGGCCCTCTCCGGTCACGGTGAGCGCGGACGAGTTTGCGAGCTGCGAGTTACGGGCCGCAACGGCAATGGCCGCGCTCTTTTTTTCGCTCCCGGCGGGGATGAGACCCCGCCGGGAGGCACCGAGAACGAAAGCGAAGGAACGAAGGACTCGATAGAGAAGATGCCCAGAATCACGCCGCTCTCGCAGCTCCGGAATATCGGCATCATGGCGCACATCGATGCCGGTAAGACCACGACCACCGAGCGCATCCTGTTCTATACGGGCCGGGTGCATCGGATGGGCGAGGTGCATGAGGGCGCCGCGACCATGGACTGGATGGAGCAGGAGCAGGAGCGCGGGATCACCATCACATCCGCGGCCACCACCTGCCATTGGAAGCGGGACGAGACCGACTACCGCATCAACATCATCGACACCCCCGGACACGTTGACTTCACCGCCGAGGTGGAGCGGTCCCTCAGGGTGCTCGACGGCGCGGTGGCCGTGTTCTGCGCCGTGGGGGGCGTGGAGCCCCAGTCCGAGACCGTGTGGCGCCAGGCCGACCGGTATCGCGTGCCGCGCATCGCCTTCGTCAACAAGATGGACCGGGTGGGCGCCGACTTCATCAACGTGGTGGACATGATGAAGGAGCGGCTCGGCGCCAACGCCCACCCCGTCCAGTATCCCCTCGGAGAAGGTGAGCTGTTCACGGGGGTGGTGGACGTCGTGAGCCGCAAGGCCATCGTCTACCAGGATGAGCTGGGCTCGCAGTTCGCGGAGGCGGAGATCCCGGAGAGCCTGAAGGAGACCATCGAGACCCTGCGCCACGACCTCCTCGAGGCTGCCGTCGAGCACGACGACGAGCTGGTGGAGAAGTACCTGGGCGGCGAGGAGCTCACGGAAGAGGAATTCCGCCACGCCATCCGCGCCGCGACCATCAAGGGCGTCCTCTTTCCGGTGTTCTGCGGCTCGGCCTTCAAGAACAAGGGCGTGCAGGCCCTCCTGGACGGCGTCATCGACTACCTGCCCTCGCCGGTGGACGTGCCTCCCATCCAGGGGCACCTTCCGCACCACGACGAGACGTCCGACACCCGCGAGGCCTCCGACGACGCGCCCTTCGCGGCGCTGGCGTTCAAGATTGCCACCGACCCCTACGTGGGAAAGCTGACGTTCTTCCGGGTCTACTCAGGATCGCTACCCTCGGGGAGCTACGTCTACAACGCAACAAAGGATCGCCGCGAGCGGGTCGGCCGCATCCTCCAGATGCACGCGAACAAGCGCGAGGAGCGCGACGAGGTGTTCGCCGGCGACATCGCGGCGGCCATCGGCCTCAAGGGCGTGAAGACGGGTGACACGCTCTGCATCGAGACGGCGCCCATCATCCTGGAAGCCATGAAGTTTCCGGAGCCGGTCATCGCCGTGGCCATCGAGCCGAAGACGAAGGCCGACCAGGACAAGCTCGGGACAGGGCTCTCGAAGCTGGCAGACGAGGATCCGACGTTCCGGGTCTTCACCGATCCGGAGACGAGCCAGACGATCATCTCCGGCATGGGTGAGCTGCACCTGGAGATCATCGTGGACCGCTTGCGCCGGGAGTTCGGCGTCGAGGCCAACATCGGGCGGCCGCAGGTGGCATACCGCGAGACCATCCGCAGCCGGGCCGAGAAGGTCGAGGGCAAGTTCGTGCGCCAGACCGGTGGCCGGGGGCAGTACGGGCACGTCGTCATCAACGTCGAGCCCGGGGAGCCGGGTACGGGGTTCGTCTTCGAGGACAAGATCGTCGGCGGTGTCATCCCCCGGGAGTACATCGGCCCGGTGGAGCAGGGTATCCGGGAAGCGCTGGAGAACGGCGTGGTCGCCGGATATCCCGTCATCGACGTGAAGGTGGAGCTGGTATTCGGCTCATACCACGACGTCGACTCCTCGGAGATGGCGTTCAAGATCGCGGGCTCCATGGCGATCAAGGAAGGCATCCGGCGTGCAAAGCCGGTCCTGCTGGAGCCCATCATGGATGTCGAGGTGGTCACCCCGGCGGAGTACATGGGTGACCTCATCGGCGACCTGTCGTCCCGCCGTGGCCGGGTGGGAGGCATGACCGAGCGGGCTGGTGCGCGCGTGATCGGCGCGTCGGTCCCCCTCGGGGAGATGTTCGGCTACTCGACGACCCTCAGGTCCCTGAGCCAGGGGAGGGCCGTCTACACCATGCAGTTCGCGCACTACGAAGAGGTCCCGAAGTCGAAGTCGGACGAGATCGTCTCGACCAACGGCGGGGCCAAGTAGGGCAAACCGTAACCACCTAGCCCGACCGACCGAAGGGGACAGCGATGGCTAAGGCGAAGTTCGAGCGGACCAAGCCGCACGTGAACGTGGGCACCATTGGCCACGTCGACCACGGGAAGACCACTCTGACCGCGGCCATGACGAAGGTTTCGTCCGACAAGGGATACGGCACCAAGTACGTGTCGTACGACGAGGTGGCGAAGGCCTCGGAGTCGCAGGGTCGTCGTGATTCCACGAAGATCCTGACGATCGCCACGAGCCACGTGGAATACGAGACGCCGAACCGCCACTACGCGCACGTGGACTGCCCCGGCCACGCCGACTACGTGAAGAACATGATCACGGGTGCGGCCCAGATGGACGGTGCCATCCTCGTGGTGAGCGCGGTGGACGGACCCATGCCCCAGACGCGCGAGCACATTCTACTCGCCCGTCAGGTGAACGTGCCGCACATCGTGGTCTACCTCAACAAGACGGATCTGGTGGATGACTCCGAGCTCCTCGACCTGGTGGAGCTCGAGGTTCGCGAGCTGCTCAGCTACTACCAGTTCCCGGGTGACGACACGCCCGTGATCCGCGGCTCCGCGATGAAGGCCCTCGAGGGCGATGCCGATGGAATCAAGAGCATCGAGGATCTCTTCGAGGCGCTCGACACGTTCGTGCCCGAGCCGGTCCGCGACACCGACAAGCCGTTCCTCATGCCGGTGGAGGACGTGTTCTCCATCACGGGCCGCGGCACGGTAGCCACGGGGCGTATCGAGCGTGGCCAGGTGAAGATGGGCGACGAGCTGGAGATCGTCGGCTTCGGTGCCGGCCGGAAAACGGTCGTTACCGGCGTCGAGATGTTCCGCAAGCTCCTCGACAGCGGCCAGGCGGGCGACAACGTCGGCCTTCTCCTCCGCGGTGTGGGCAAGGACGAGATCGAGCGCGGCCAGGTGTTGGCCAAGCCCGGCTCGGTGACTCCGCACACGAAGTTCAAGGCCGAGGTCTACGTCCTCACGAAGGAAGAGGGCGGCCGTCACACGCCGTTCTTCAACAACTATCGGCCCCAGTTCTACTTCCGCACGACGGACGTGACCGGTGCCGCCATGCTGCCGCAAGGCGTCGAAATGGTGATGCCCGGCGACAACGTGCAGATGGAAGTCGAGCTCATCACGCCCATCGCCATGGAGAAGGAGCTCCGGTTCGCCATCCGCGAGGGTGGGCGGACGGTGGGCGCGGGCGTCGTGACCGAGGTGGTCGAGTAGAGAAACAGGGATGTGGCCTCCCGGTGACGGGAGGCCGCATCAGCAGGATAGAGAAGGTCGAGCAGGTCCACGAAGGTTGAGGGAGGGGACGAAGCCCTTCACTCGTAGCGAGACTCCGCCGCGCGTAGCGGCGGAGCGAGGCAAGCGGAGTGGGTCCGGAGGGACGAACGACCCGCGGCCGAGCGGTCTCGCCGAGATTGAAGGGGTTCGGGTCCGACCCACACCAGAGATGACAATGGCAGAGAGAATCCGAATCCGACTGAAGGCGTTCGATCACTGGGTGGTCGATCAGACCGCCGCGGACATCGTGCGGACCGCGCAGAAGACCGGCGCCACGGTGCGGGGGCCGATTCCGCTACCCACCCGCCGACAGCGGTGGACGGTGCTGCGCTCGCCCCACGTGGACAAGAAGAGTCGTGAGCAGTTCGAGCTGCGGACCCACAAGCGGCTCATCGACATCGTGGACAGCCGCCCTCAGACGATCGATGCTCTGACCAAGCTGGACCTGCCCGCAGGTGTCGACGTCGAGATCAAGGTCGACTGACGGAGGAACTCCGGAGATGCCCGGATTGATCGGTAGAAAGATCGGCATGACGCGGATCTTCGATGACGAGGGGATTCAGGTCCCCGTCACCGTCATCGAAGCCGGTCCTTGCCCGATCCTCCAGGTGAAGTCCAAGGACGCCAACGGGACGCGGGCGGTCCAGCTCGGCTTCGGGGCCCAGCGGGCCAAGCGGACGAGCAAGGCCGAGATGGGTCACGCCGCGAAGGCGGGGCTCGAGGCCGCCCCGAGAGTCCTGCGGGAGTTCACGCTGGAGGGTGGAGACGAGTTCGAGGTGGGCCAGCAGCTCACCGTCGCGCAGTTCGAGGCCGGAGACAGGGTCAAGGTCACCGGCCAGTCCAAGGGACGGGGGTTCCAGGGCGTGGTGAAGCGCCACGGCTTTGCCGGACGGCCGGGTGGCCACGGTCACCCCATGTCCCGCAACCCGGGGTCTGTCGGCCCGGGCACCAATCCCTCTCGTGTCATCAAGGGGAAGAAGCTCCCCGGACGCATGGGAGGAACGCGCACGACCGTCCGCAACATTCAGGTGGTGAAAGTGGATGGCGAGCGCAATCTGCTGTTCGTGAAGGGCGGCGTTCCCGGCGCCCGTGACGGCTACGTTCTGATCTCGAAGTGAGCCATGTATAAGGCGCGCTACTATAAGGCAGACGGCAAGAAGGGGAAGGCTCGGGCCCTACCCGAGGTTCTCTTCAACGGCGTCGTGAACGAGGGCGTCATGCACCAGGCGGTGAAGGCGTACCTCGCGAACCAGCGGCAGGGCACGGCGGCGGCGAAGACCCGCAGCGAGGTGTCCGGTGGCAACAGCAAACCGTGGCGGCAGAAGGGCACCGGACGGGCCCGGCAGGGCACCACGCGTGCGGCCCAGTGGGAAGGCGGTGGGCGTGCGTTTCCGCCGATTCCGCATTCCTGGCGGCAGAAGGTGCCGCGCAAGGTGAAGGCGCTGGCCCGCCG
>JAJDNI010000145.1 GCA_022340755.1 Gemmatimonadota bacterium | reverse complement strand
CGTGAGCGGGCTATCCAAGACGTTCTCGGTAACGGGGTGGCGCGTGGGGACGATCGTGGCACCTCCCCCCCTCACCGAGGCGATCCGGAAGGTCCACGACTTTCTGACAGTGGGGGCGCCGGCGCCGCTGCAGGAGGCGTGTGCGACGGGCCTCGACGAGCTCGGTGCGGACTATTACGACGGGATGATCGCCGACTATCGCGAGCGGCGGGACGTGCTGGTGGGGGCCCTCCAGGCGGCGGGATTCCACTGCCGCGCGCCGCAGGGAGCCTACTACGTGCTGGCGGACTTCTCCGAGCTCAGCGACGAGGACGACACGACGTTCGCGAAGCGGCTCACCCGGCAGGCCCGGGTCGCCTCCGTCCCGGGCTCCAGCTTCTTCAGCATGCCGGAGCGCGGGCGATCTCTCGTCCGCTTCGCCTTCTGCAAGAAGGTGGAGACCCTGCGTGAGGCAGGCCGTCGCCTGAGGGAGTTCGCCGGGGCATAGGACGCCGGGGCGGTTACGCCGCGGGCCCCACTCCCGCCAGGCTCACCGCCAGCAGCAGGACAGCCTTCGTGGCTGGCAGCGCGCTCGGGCCGTCCGCCCATTCCGTGAGCGTATGCTGATTGCCACCCCGCGAACGGCCCACCGAGATGGTGGGGATGCCCAGCCCCACGCCGATGTTACCGTCCGTGGAGCCCGACGCGATGGTGCCGTTGGGCAGGCCGAGGCTCCCATACACATCGATGGCGGTCTGCACCAGCGGACCTGCCAGACGGTCGGTCAGGTCGCCGGCGGTGCCTCCCGCCGGAATCTCCTGGACGCGCTCCATGTCCCAGCGCACACCGTTCGCTTCCGCGGCCGCGCTCACTCGGGCGGTGATCTCGGCATCCAGGGAATCCAGGAGCTGCCCGTTCACGGATCGCAGATCCATCGTGAAGTAGACGTCCTGGGGGATGGCGTTGAAGATCTTGCCTCCGCCGATCATCCCGATGTTGTACACGGCGCCGCCGCGCCCTTCGGGTATGCGCAGTTGGTAGATGGAGTGCACGGTGTCGGCAAGGACGCGCACGGGGTGCGGCTTGCCGGTGCTGGCGTTCGTGTGTCCGCCCTCGCTCCGGAACCTATAGCGCGTCCACTCGATCCCCAGGGCACCGTACCCGATGCGGCCCAGCCCCCCGTCCATGGCCACGAGCATGTCGGCCATGCCCGGATGGTGCCGAGACCAGTATCGCATCCCGTTGAGTCCCAGCTCCTCCTGCACCGTGCCGATGAACACGAGGCCCCCCGCGTGCGTACGTGCGCCGCGAACACGATGGTCGGTCCGCCGCCCAGGCCCTTGCGGATGACCACCACGTTGCCGATGGAGTCGATGGACACCTCCAGCCCCTCCGTCTCCATCTGCGCTTTCACGTACGCGGCGCGCTGGGCTTCGAACGTCGACTTGGCCGGGATCTCCGTGATGTGGATCCACTCGCGGACCTGGGCCGGGAAGTTCCCGTCGAGCCATGAGAGGGCATCCCGGACGGCCTGCTGATTCCGCACCTGGGCCGTGAACAGGCTCGCCTGCCGCTCTTGCGCGCTCACGGACAGGGCCGAGGCGAGCGTAGCCGCCGACAGGATCAGGAACGACAGGACTACACGAGTAGGCTTCCGCATGGGGCTCCTCGGCGTGGATCGAACGGGCCGCCGAAGATACCTTTCGGTTTCTTGAGACGCGACGGGCGTGTCGGGAAGCGCATCGGATCCCGACGTAGCTCCGCGTATCGACCCCGCCCCCTCCCACCCGATATCGTGTCAGAACAAGCCGACCCTACCGAGCTCGACGGTACCTTCGAAGCGGACGGCCGCGTTACCCTGTTCGGGTTCGACTCGACTCCCGCCCGCGCCTGGCTGCGCCCAAGGTCGAAAGCCTGGCGCGTAAGCGGCGTGATCCGCATCGTCGCCATCACGGTGGTCGTGGCGCCCATGGTCACCGTGATCCCACCTCATGCCCCGTGGCTGCTGGGCGTCCTCGGCGGAGGCACCTACCTGGCCCGGCGGCGATGGAATTGGCGCTTTACGCTGGAGGCTCTGGAGGGAGCGTGCCCGAAGTGCGGGGCCACCCTCCAGGTCAGCCCTGGACGCCTCCGCGACCCCCACGGTCTCTCATGTGACTCGTGCCACAACGACGTGGAGCTCCGAGTCCCCGCGGAGGCCCTGGAGGCGCACGGCGGCACCGCGGAGTAACGTCGAGTCGAAGGGGAAGTGTACGCGGGACGCAGAACCCCTCGCCTACGATAGCGAAGGACCAGGACCAACCATTTTGCCTTCGTATGTCACACACGGACATGACACGGGCCTTGACCACGCCGCACCGCTCCGATCGAGAGCTTTCCCGGCGGATCACCGGAGAGGGTGACGAAGAGGCTTTTCGTACCCTTTATCGCAGGTACACGCCGGCGCTCTACCCCTTCATCCTGCGCATCCTCGGAGGCGCCGGAGAGGATGCGGAGGACGTCGTCCAGGAAACCTGGCTACGCGCGGTCAGGGCCCTCGAAGGGTTCAGGTGGGAGTCGTCGTTTCGGACCTGGTTGATGGGCATCGGGCTGAACCGGGCCCGAGAGGTGCTCAGGCGGCGCGCACGGCGAGACAGGAGTACGGTGACGCACCGGGACATCCCGGTCCGTCCTCCTCCTGTCGCCGAGAAGCTCGATGTCGAGCGTGCCCTTACCTGTCTCCCGGAAGGATATCGGGAGGTGCTCATCCTCCACGATGTGGAGGGCTTCACACACCCCGAGATCAGCCAGCGACTGGACATCGCGGTAGGAACGTCCAAGAGCCAGCTCTTTCACGCCAGGCGGGCCCTCCGGCGACTGCTGGATCCCGCGGAGGAAGCAGGATGAACGAAGGTGGATATCCCCCCTCCGGGTTCGACCCCGAGGAGGAAGAGGACCTCACCGCCGAGGAACGCGAGGCCCTTCGGGCGTTGCCCCGGGAGATGATCCCGCCGGCGGCCCTCGAAGACCGTGTCGCTTCCGCCCTCAGGGCAGATGGACTGCTCCGCTCCGTGCAGCCGGGCCGTCGGATCGGGACGGGCCCGAGGCGGGCGTACGCTTGGGCGGGCGCCGCTGCGGCGGCCATCGCCCTGTTCGCGTCGGGCATGGTCGTGGGCCAGCGAAGCGTCACCCGGAGCGTAGCCGAGGCTATGGCCGAACGCTTGGCTGGAGACCCGGTCGCTCAGGCCGCCCAGGTGCAGGAGGCCGGCTCGGACTACGTCCGTGCG
>JAJDNI010000119.1 GCA_022340755.1 Gemmatimonadota bacterium | reverse complement strand
CGGCGGGGATCTTCTCCAGTGCTCGGCGGATGGCCGCATCGACGTTGGCGGGTATCGAGGGACGGTACCCGGTGGGCGTGACGGGGGCGCCGGTGAGGATCTTCCCGAGGATCGCCTGCGCGGTTCCTCCACCGAAGGGAGGCTCCCCGACGAGTGCCTCGTAGAGCACGCACCCCAGGGCGTAGATGTCGCTGGCCGGCCCGACGTGTTGATCGCCGGTAGCCTGCTCGGGGCTCATGTAGTACGGCGTCCCCACGCTGAGCCCCGTCTCCGTGAGGCGCGCGCCCCCCGCGCTGCCCAGCGCCAGCGCGATGCCGAAGTCCGCGACCAACGGCTCTCCGCCGGACAGCAGAATATTCGCGGGCTTGATGTCGCGGTGTACGATGCCGTGGTCGTGGGCGTACTGGAGCGCGCCCGCCACTTTGGTGGCGATGACGACCGCGTCCGGCACTGGAAGCTGCCTCTCGCGATCCAGCCGGTCGCGGAGCGACTCCCCCTCGACGTACGGCATCACGTAGTAGAGGAACGAGTCGGCCTCCCCGGAGTCGAAGAGCGGGAGGACGTGGGGGTGCTGGAGGTTGGCTGTGGTCTCGATCTCGGCGAGGAAGCGCTCGGCACCGACCACCGCCGCCAGCTCGGGCTTGAGCACCTTCAGCGCGACCCTGCGGTTGTGTCGGACGTCGGTCGCCAGGTACACGGTGGCCATCCCGCCCTCACCGAGCTCGCGCTCGATCCGGTAGCGGTCGGCCAGGGCGGCGGTCAGGCGCTCCGTCATCGGCCTCCTTCCTGCCGCGCCTGTGCCAGCTTCGTCCGGACCTCCGCCGCCCAATCGTGCACGACGACCAACTCCGGTCGCCCGCCCTCCAGGACCAGGAGCTTCTTTCCGTCGGGGGTCACGTCGTAGTTCGCGTGGGGCGCCGTGTAGGGCAGATAGGTGTCGTCCATGAAGTCCTTCTGGGAGACGACGTGGAACGTCGGCGTCCCGGACACGTCGGCCACCTTGAACTTCCCCTCCGAGCGATAGAAGAGCTGGTGACCGTCCCGCGACCACACCGGCTCGCTCCCCCCGCGGACGGAGACCTGCACCTTGGCGCCCGGACCCGGGAGGGGCTGAACGACCACCTGGGGGCCCCCGCTCGCAGTGGTCACGTACGCGACCCACCGGCCATCCGGCGAGATGCGTGGCTGGTCCTCGCCGGCTCGAGTGGTCGCGATCGGCACGGGAGCGCCGCCGCCCTCGACACCCCTCATGAGCAGGTCGGCCTGCCCCAGGTCCTGCTGGTAGACCATCTCCCGACCGTCCGGAGTCAAGACGGCCTCGAAGTAGTCGGTGCTGTCGTCGGCGAGGAGGGGCACGGCGGGGGCGCTCTGATCCGCCGGCTGCCACCAGATGGCGGAGCGGGCGCCGCGAACCGTGCGGAAGAGGACCCGCTTCCCGTCGGGCGACCACTCAGGGCGCTCATTCACCGAGCCCCCGCTGCTGAGCCTGGTCATGTTTCCCGACGCCACGTCCGCCAGCCAGACGTCCAGCGCGGTACCCGTGGCGACGGTCAGGGCGACCTTCGTTCCGTCGGGAGAGTATCGCGGATACCGATAGATACGGGTGTCGGGCACCGGAAGCAGCGGGGTCTCTCCGGCATCGTCAGCCAGGACCAACGTCGCCTCCTGGCTGCCCCCCATGTAGACGAGGGTTCCGTTGGGTGAGAGCGCCGCCACGGCGCCCCCCCTCGGAGCTCCCGCGACGCCGTTTTCCAGCGCGACGGGGCGGCCGTGGACGCTGCCCGAGCCGACGTCGAAGGGCACGGCGAACAGGGTCCCCGTCTGATCGGCGTAGACGAGCCTGCCGTCCAGGACGCCCAGGGGCGACGTCCCGGGAAGATCGAGGCGCCGGGCCCGGCCCGCCGCCAGGTCGAGGACGCCGATGCGCGCATCCTCCGCGGCTCCCGTCCCCCAGCTCTCGTAGAGCATGTGCTCCCCGTCGGGGAGGGCGACCGGAAAGAGCTGCAGCGTCTCCCCGCGCGCGCTGTCCAACGGTGCGATCGGACGCGCGTCCCCGCCGGTGGCGGAGGTGTGCAGGATCTGCGGCACGCCCGTCAGGTTGAACACGAGGTCTCCGTTCTTCGTCCACTGAAGGGGCGACGAGACGTTGCCATACTCGCCGATCACCTGAGGCGCCCCTCCGTCGAGGGAGACCTTCTCCACCCGGCCGGCCGCCCAGAAGGCCAGCGTCGTCCCGTCGGGGGAGAATCCCGGAATGAAGCCGTCCTCGGTTCCCGGGAGGGCGCGCGCGTCGGGCTCGTCCAACCGACGCACGTAGATTCTCTGCGCGCCCTGCTGGTCGAGGGCTGGGAAGGCCACGGTGGATCCGTCGGCCGAGATGGCGAGATTGGAGCTCCCCGCATCCACGAGATGCGGCTGGTAGCCCGCGGGCAGCGCCACCGTGAAGCGAACCACCGCGTCCGGCCGCGCGTCGCGCAGGGCGGTCCGCTCGCGGAAAGCCATGACCGAGGACGAGATCGCAAGCAGCGCGAGCACCCACACCAACGGGTTGCGCACGGTGGCTTTCCAACCCATTGCCGGCGCGGCGCCTCGGCCGCTACGTGCCGCGAGGGCGGCACTGCTCGCTGGATTCTCCAGCGCCTCGGCGAAAGCCTGTGCCGTGGGGAAGCGATCCGCCGGCAGCTTCTCCAGCGCGGTGAGCACTGCCGCTTCCACGTGGTCGGGGATGGTGTGGCGCTGGGTGGTGAGTGAGCGCGGCGCCTCGGTGAGCACGCGCGCCGCGATCGCCTGGGCGGTCGAGCCCGTGAAGGGGGGATCCCCGGTGAGCATCTCGTACGTCATACAACCGAGCGAGTAGACGTCGGAGCGGGCATCGATCTCCCGATCCCCCATTGCCTGCTCGGGACTCATGTACCGCGGGGTCCCCAGACTCATCCCGGTCTCCGTCATGCGCGCGCCGCCCGCGCTGCTCAGCGCCAGCGCGATCCCGAAATCCGCCACGAGGGGCTGACCGTCGTGCAGCAGGACGTTCTCAGGCTTGATGTCCCGGTGGACGATGTCGTGGCGGTGCGCGTAGTCGAGCGCCGAAGCGACGCCGGTGGCGATGCGCAGGGCGTCCGCGATGGGGAGGTGCTTCTCCCGGTCGAGGCGGTCCCGGAGCGTCTCCCCGTCGATGTACGGCATCACATAGAAGAGGAAGGAGTCGGCCTCGCCGGAGTCGAAGAGCGGGAGGATGTGCGGGTGCTGGAGGTTGGCCGTGGTGCGGATCTCCGCCAGGAAGCGCTCTGCGCCGATGACGGCGGCCAGCTCCGGCCGCAGAACCTTGAGGGCCACCTTGCGGTCGTGGCGGAGATCGTGGGCCAGGTACACGGTGGCCATCCCTCCCTCGCCGAGCTCGCGCTCGATGCGGTAGCGGTCGGCCAGGGCGGCGGTCAGCCGCGGGGGAAGGTCGGGCATTGGGAGCCATTATGAGGTGGCACGCGGGTTCGAGCCAGGAGCGCGTCGGAAAGGACCGCAGGGAGGCGGTCGACACCCCTCATTGCCTCACCTTCGCCAGCAGCTCGGGGAGCCAGTTCTCCACGTAGACGACGGCGATGGAGGTGTCCGGCAGGTTACGGATCATCACGAAGTGCCGGCCGTCGGGCGCGACGTCGTACTCCTGCCGGTTGCGGGCCGCGCGGTAGCCGGACGCGGAGAACATCTCCTGCGACGGGCCGAACTCGAGCGTAGGACCGGGGCTGACGGGGACCGCCATGAAGCGGTCCCCGTTGCGGTAGAAGAGCGTGCGGCCGTCGCGCGCCCACCGGGGCTCTGTTCCGCCGCCGTGCGAGACGACCCGGGTGGGGGTCAGGGCCGGGAAGGGCGCCACCACGATTTCGCTGTACGCACCCCAGAACGCCAGCCATCGTCCGTCCGGAGAAAGAGCGACCTCGGCTCCTCCGCCTTTCTCCTTGTCGTCATTGTCGGGCAGACCCACCAGCGCGGTGTCCCCTTCCAGGCGTCGAGCCCAGATCTGGGACACGTTGTCTGCGTCCCACCGGAAGACCAGCCAACCTCGGTCCGGAGAGATCTGTCCCTCCCAGATGCTGTAGCGATGGTCCTCCGCCAGCAGCCTGGCCGGTGCGCTTCCGTCCGCGGGCTGCTCGTAGAGCGCGTAGGCGTTCGGCCGATCCGCGCCGCCCCGGTTCGACGAGAAGACCACCGAATGGCCGTCCCGGGTCCAGGCCGGCCTCCAGTTCACGGTCCCGTCCTGCGTGAGCTGCTGGCGCGTGCCGTCGGAGCGGCGAATCCAGAGCTGCGTCGTCGCCCCGACGACGCTCACCGCGAGGCGCTTCCCGTCCGGGGAGAGCGCCGGATACTGGAAGTCGGCCTTCCAGGTGGAATCGAGTGGCACGGCGCTCCCGTCGCGCGACACCCACATCAGCTCCGAGGACGAGCCCGCACCCGTGCTGGTCGTATAGAGGACGGCGCCCGAAGCCGAGATGGTGAACGTGCCGGGCACCACGTCCGGGATCACCGGAATCGGGCCGCTCGTTGCCTCGAGGCGATCGAGGTCGAACGCCAGCGCGTATAGCCCGCCCGTGCGGGCTGTGTAGAGGAGATCGCCCGTGGGGGAATACCACGCCCCGGCCGCGTTCGGCACCAGCACCTTGTCGCTGTCGGACCGGAGGTCGAGGACATGGATCG
>JAJDNI010000113.1 GCA_022340755.1 Gemmatimonadota bacterium | reverse complement strand
AGCGCGGACGCGGCGGGGGCGTGACCGCACCCGTCGCGCCGGGGTCCGAGCCCACCACGCAGACCCGGCGGAGGGGTGGGGGAGGGGCCTGAGTGACCATCGAGGGGATCCGGCCGATGGAGCCGGGGGAGAGCGGTCGGGCTCCCGACAGCCGATGGAACCTGGCCACATCCGTGGAGGGTAGGCTGGAAGCGCCATGGATCTCCTGATCGGCGGATGCGCTTCGCCGCCCCCTCATCGACGTGCCCATGATCTTCCTCGAACGCCGCGGCCGCATTCTGTCGTTGTTCGTCGCCGTCACCCTGGCCACGGCGTGCCACCAGCCAACGGACCAGGTGTCACAAGGGACGCAGCACATCAAGACGGTCTTCGTCATCGTGATGGAGAACCACAACTGGTCCGACATCGTGGGGAGCCCCTCCGCACCCTACATCAACGGGACCCTTCTGGCGATGGCCGCCCACGCAGAGGCCTACTACGACAATCCCGACTCCGTGCACCCCAGTGAGCCCAATTACATCTGGATGGAGGCGGGCTCGAACCTAGGCATCACCGACGACGCCGATCCGGCAGCGCATCCCTTGACCACCACGGACCATCTGGTCACGCAGCTGGAGACCGCGGGTCTGGACTGGCGTTCGTATCAAGAGGACATGCCCCCCGGCTGTCCCGTCATCAGCACGGGGCTGTACGCGGCGAAGCACAACCCCATGGTGTTCTTCACCGATGTCGTCGGGGATCCGCCCGGCCCGTCCTCGGCGCGGTGCATTCAGCATGTCCGTCCCTACACGGAGCTCGCAACGGACTTGGATGGGGAGCACGTGGCCGCGTACAACTTCATCGTCCCCAACCTCTGCAACGACATGCACAACCACGGGGGGTGCGGCGACGGGGACGCGGTCTCACACGGCGATGCCTGGCTGTCCCAGGCCGTCCCGCCGATCCTCGCCTCCGCCGCGTACAAGGACGGAGGGGCGTTGTTCATCACGTGGGACGAGAGCGTGAATGGAGAGCACCCCATCGGGATGATCGTCTTGTCGCCGCTGGCCAAGCGGGGGTACGCGGGCACCGTGCGCTACTATCACTCCTCCCTGCTGCGCACCGTCGAGGAGATCTTCGGATTGCCCTACCTGAGGGACGCCGCGAACCAGGAAAGCCTCTCGGATCTGTTCCAGGAGTTCCCCTGAGCGAATCGCTGCTCTGCCCGTCACGGGGCGACGTGGAGACGCTCCACTAGCTAACCCCGGGACCCGCGCTCATCTTCTCGGCCATGTCGGGCCCCACTGCCCAGTTGCAATCGGCTCTGGCTGACCGCTACCTCATCGAGCGCGAGCTCGGTCGGGGTGGCATGGCCACGGTGTACCTCGCGCGCGATCTCAGACATCACCGTCAAGTCGCGCTCAAGGTGTTGAACCCGGCGGTGGCCACGTCGCTGGGTGCGGACCGATTTCTGCGGGAGATCGAGGTCGCCGCGGGCTTGCAGCATCCCAACATCGTCACCGTCTTCGACTCCGGCGATGCCAGGGGCAGCCTGTGGTTCACCATGCCCTACGTCGAGGGTGAGACGCTCCGGGATCGCCTGCAGCGTGAGGGCCAGCTCCCACTCGGGGATGCCCTCCGCATCGCGACGGATGCCGCACGAGCCCTGGAGCATGCCCATCAGCATGGGGTCCTCCATCGAGACGTGAAGCCGGAGAACCTGCTTCTCACGAACGACGGCTCGACGATGGTCTCCGACTTCGGAATCGCTCGCGCGTGGGGAGAAGTGGAAGGAATGACGGAGACCGGCGTAGTCGTTGGAACTCCGGCATACATGAGCCCGGAGCAGGCCGCTGGCGAGCGGACGCTCGATGCGCGCACCGACATCTATTCCCTCGGCTGCGTGCTCTACGAGATGCTCGCGGGAGAGAAGCCGTACCACGCGCGCACCGCTCAGGGTCTCCTGGCGAAGCGGTTGAGCCAGCCCGTGCCACCACTCCACGTCACGCGCGACATTCCGACGGCTGTGGAGGAGACCGTGACCCGGGCTCTGGCCCGGGCCCCGGCGGATCGTCACGCCTCTGCCGGCGAGCTTGCGCGCGCTCTCCAGGCCCTGGACGTCTCTGGCCGCTCGGCGAGCGTCCCGACGAGGGGGCGACCGGCGCGTCGGCGCTGGCTGGCATGGGGTACACTTGCCACGGTGCTCGCGGGCGGGGGCGTCCTCGCGACCCGGCTCATTGGAGGAGGCGATGCCGACCTGCCTGCGTCCGTCGGCGTCCTGCCGTTCGCGGACCTGAGCGAGGCCAGGGATCAGGAATACTTCAGCGACGGACTCACGGACGAGTTGATCACGTCTCTGAGCAAGGTCAACGGGATCCAGGTGGCGGCGAGGACCTCGTCGTTTCGATTCAAGGGTCAGGACGTCGATGTGAAGGAGGTGGGCCGTGAGCTTCACGTCGGCTCCATCCTGGAAGGAAGCGTTCGGAGGAGCGGTGACCGCGTGCGCATCACGGCCCAGCTGGTGAGCACACGCGACGGGTATCAGCTCTGGGCGGACGCCTACGACCGCAGGCTGGCGGACGTGTTCGCCGTCCAGGAGGACATCGCCCGCGCGATCGCTTCGGCGCTGCAGGTCACGCTCGGTACGCGTGACAACGGCGTGCTCGAGGCACGCCCCACCGGCGACGTGCAGGCCCACGATCTCTATCTCAAGGGACGATTCGCATGGAACCAGAGGACGGCCGCGGGAATGCAGGAGGCGGTCCAGTATCTGGAGGAAGCCGTGGCTCGAGATCCGGGCTTCGCCCTGGCTTGGGCGGCCCTCGCCGACGCCTACGTCCTGGTCATCCCCTATTCGGGGGCGTCGCAGGCCGAGACCTGGCCCAAGGCTCGTGCAGCCGCCGAGCGGGCACTGGCCCTCGACAGCACATCCGGGGAGGCGCACACGGCCCTCGCCTACGGCACGATGATCTACGACTGGGACTGGGCGGCGGCCGAGAAGGAGTTCCGCCAGGCGATCGCGGTGGATCCCACCTACCCCACAGGGCACCAGTGGTACGGCGACTTCCTGTGGTCACAGGGGCGCCTGGACGAAGCGCTGGAGCAGATGCGGAAGGCACAGCGGCTGGATCCCCTCTCCCTCGTCATCGGGACCGAGCTGGGCACTACCTACTACCTGCGGCGACAGTACGACCAGGCCGAACAAGCCGTGCGTGAAGTGTTCAAGCTCGATCCCAACTATCCGCACGGCGCCTATCTGCTGGGTCAGATTCGCATCCAGGAGCATCGCTACCCAGAGGCCATCGAATCTCTGCGGAAGGCCCTGGACCTCGGAGGCTTCCAGGAGGATCTCGCGGGGGCGCTCGCATACGCGTACGCCGCCTCGGGAGACAAGGACGCGGCGACGCGTTACACCGCCGAGTTGGAGAAGCGCCTGGCCGAGGGCACCGTCGGCCCGTTTGCGCTGGCCCTCGCGTACGCGGGGCAGGAAGATCTCACGCGGGCGTTCGCCTACCTCAGCCGTACCATCGACGTGCGCGACCCCTTCCTGCCCGAGGACTTCTTCGATCCCCTGCTCGATCCGCTACGGGCGGATCCACGGTTCGCCGCGCTGGAGAAGCGGATGGGCGTGGGAGGGTCGTCGGGCGCCAGTTGACGGGTCGCCCCGAGGCGGAGCCCCGCAGCCCGGACGCCCTCAAAAGCGCGCCAGTAGTCCCACTGAGAGTCCGAGCCGGTCGGGTGCTCCCTCGAAGGTGTTGAAGCTCAGCGCCGCCGAAGCGCCGAGGACCGGAGTCACGAACTGCTGTGCCCTGATATGGGCGGAGGTCGTGCGGCGGAGCGCGACGACCGGTCCCGCGCCCAATACCACCACCTCCCGGCCGGTTCCCGTTGCCACCTCCACGAGCTCGCGGGAATCTCCCAGGTATCGGCGCACCAATATGGAGGTCGAGCCGACATTGGATCCGGCGCTACGTGACAGCCTGCCCAACGCCCGCAGGTACCACGCGCCTGCGTAGCGTCCGACTCCTGCGCCGAACACACTCACGTTTGCGGCGGGGACGTTCATGTGCCATGCGCTCGCCGACGCCTCCCAGCCAGCACCCAGCGACTGAAAGAGCTCCGCGTACGCGTCCCAGCGCGGCAGAACGTCCGCTTGCGGAGTGATGCGTCCGCGGATGTTGGCGTACGCTCCGGACCATGTCTCGATGTACGTGTCGGCCGTGAGGGCCACGTCGGCGAGGCCGAAGCGCTTCACCCGGGCTGTCTCGCCACCGATGGCACCACGGTCGAGCGTGTGCATGAGGCCCACGCGCGTCTCCGTCCAATCCGCCCAGCCCGGGTTGGCGGACGAGATGAACGTGTGCTCGTGAGTGAAGCTGACCACGTTCGATGTCTCGCTGGCGCTCGGCGACTGCGCTGCCGCCAGGGCGGGCAGGGTCCCGAGCAAGGTCATCAGGGTCATGATCCACCGCGCGCTGTTCACGCCATGCCTCCTAGCCATTGGGCACATCGAAGCCTCTCCGCTCCATGACACCCCACCCCGTGACGCCCCTGAGCTTCGATACCATCCCACGGACCCTCCAATAAGTGATGATCTGCCGATAGCCGATGTTCTCCGCCACGGCGAGCCAGAACAGGATCAACAGGTCGCGCAGACGCGGATAGCGAGGGAAGACCATCTCCTCCAGTCCGACGGTGGCGATGCTCAGCGCGATCCCGAAGGCGAATGAGACGGCCAGAAACGCCACCACGAACGGGATCGACGCCGCTCCCAGAAGCAGCCACGTCGTGAAGGTCAAGTAGCCTACGCCTTCGATGAGGGGCCCGCACATCTCCAGCAGGAAGAAGTAAGGATAGACAAGCATGCCGATCCGACCGTATCTCGGATTGAACAGCATCCGGCGATGCCGCACGAGTGACTCCACGAGGCCACGTTGCCAGCGGTCACGCTGGCCTCCGAGGCCACGGAGCGACTCGGGGCACTCGGTCCACGCGACGGAATCGGGGACCAGGACCACTCGATACCTGCGACCTGTCTCACGGAGTCGCCGGTGGAGCCGCACCACGAGCTCCATGTCTTCCCCCACCGTATCGGTGGCATAGCCGCCGACCTCGACGACGACGCTACGCCGGAACATGCCGAAAGCCCCCGAGACGATGAGCGTCGCCCCGAGCGCGTCCCACCCCATGCGGCCCCAGAGGAAGGCCCGCAGGTACTCCAGGACCTGAAATCGTGCGAGGGAGCTCCGCGGGAGGCCGACGCGCGTCACGCGTCCGGCGTCCACCTTGCATCCGTTCACGATGCGGATCACGCCACCCACCGCCGCCGTCGCTTCGTCCTCGAGAAACGGTCGGGAGATCTTCGTGAGAGCATCGGGCTCGAGAAGACTATCGGCGTCGACGGCACAGAAGAGGGGAGTGACACAGTAGTTGAGGCCGGCGTTCAGGGCATCCGCCTTGCCGCCGTTGGCCTTGTCCACCACCCAGAGGTTGGGATGGCGCCGGCTCCTGAAGACGTCGCGTACCTGCGAAGTCGGGATGTCCGCCATCGGAGCCCGCGGGGCGGCCTCCAGCTCGAACTCGCTGGACAGCCGGGCCAGGGTCCCGTCGGTGGAACCGTCGTTCACGACGATGATCTCATAGCTCGGATGCCGAAGGGACAACAGGGACCGCGTGGATTCCACACACGTCGCCTCTTCGTTGTACGCGGGGGCCAGCACGGTGACAGGCAGCCCTCCGACCCCTCCCATCATGTGTTCGACCTCCACCGATTTCAGGCGCCGTGCATGTCTGCGGAGAGCCCGGAACGCGAGGATCGCCGTGAGCAGGTAGACGGAGTTCAAGGCAACGAAGTAGGTGATGACCACGACGTTGTAGCCGACCAGCACCCGGAGGAGCAGCTGGTGGATCATGCCCAACTGGCCTCGGCAAGGACCTGTTCGGCCAGCGTCCGAGCCCTGGAGCCTGCACCGGAGAGCCCGACGAGCCCCGGGGGACCAGCCAGGCTGAAGAGTGCCCGGGTGGCCGCGAGCGCGACCCACGGCGAGGTGTCGTCGACGTGCTCGCGCAGCAGGGCCGCATCGGTATCGTTGCCCACTGTGCCCAGAGCGGCGAGCGCAGCGGCGCGCACCGTCGGCTCGTGGGCCTCCGCATACCGGCGCACGAGCGTCGCGTGACCACCATGCCCCGCGTGTCCCAGGAGCCTGAGGCAGGCAATCGCGAGCTCGGGATGGAGGCCCCCGTCCAGGACGTCCGCGGCTCTCTCTACCGCCTGGAGGTCGTTCATCTCGCGCAGCGCGTCCACAGCCGCGGCGCGAAGGCCCGGCTCCCTGTCACCGTCGGTCATCAGATCGCGCAGGAGAGGGACCGCCGGACCGCCGCCGGCCGCCAGCATGCGCACCAGGTAGCCGCGGCTCCATGTGGAGAAGCGGTCGAGGCGAGACAGGACTGCGGCGAAGTGCTCGGGGTACTCCCGCTTGAAGAGGCCGCGCGCGGCGATCATCGCGACGAAGATGGACGGATCGTTGAGGGCCTGCACGACGGTCCCGGAGTACTCGGGGAGCCCAAATCGGGCGAGGGTCTGTACCGCGCGGGCCCTGCGCTCCGGGCTTCCACGGCGTACGTCCGGCAAGAGCGTCGGAAGATAGGGTCTTGCGAGGTCTCGGAGGATCTGATGCTCCTCGGCGCCCAGCACTCGATCGAACTGGAGCACGAATCCCACAAAGAACCGCGCGTTCCGGGGGGAGATGAGCGCGTGGATGGACGAAGCCGGTGCGTCTCCGTCAATCACCTCGAGGAGCGGTTTTTCCCACTCCGACTCCATCTGTCGCCACCGCTTGACCCTCGCGTCGTTCACCAGGTGGATCACGAGGGTGAAGGCGGCGAAGCCAAGTGACATCAGCAGGACCACGCCGACGAGCGCGGCCAGAAGGAGCAGCACCTGGTCCGGTCCTGCCAGGGCCTGCACGCCGGGGATAGTCACGCCCGGGTCAATCTGCGCACGCGCGCCATGAGCTCCACGGGTGAGAACGGCTTCGCCAGGTAGTCGTCGGCACCGAGGTCCAGTCCCCGAACGATGTCGTCCTCGTCGTCCAGCCCGCTCAGGATGATCACAGGAAGGGTATGCGCATCTTCGGTGTCCCGGAGACGACGCAGGAACTCGAAGCCGTCCAGGCCAGGGAGCTTCACGTCCAGGATCACCAGGTCGAACGACAAGCTCAGCGCCGCATCGAGCCCCGTGCGCCCGTCGGCGTGTCGCTCTACGGCAATGCCGTCCTTCTTGAGGCGGTGCTCGACGAGGAGGGCGGCGATGTCGTCATCCTCCACTAGCAGCACCCGGCTCTCGGGGCGGGCTGAGGGAGTGGAAGATGGGATCGGTTCCGGTTGGGCAGCTGTTTCGCGCAGATCCGACTCCTCCCCTTCCGCGGGTCCCCGTCGCTCTGCAAGGCGCGTCAATTGGCGGGTCACCGTGGAGCGTAGAAGAGCGAGCTCGGGGGGTTTCGTCATGAAGGCGTCGGCCCCCAGGGCATAGCATTCCGCAGGCGCGACCGATCCCTCCTCCCCCGAGAGGACCACCACAGGGACTTCCCGCGTGGCGTCATTGCTTCGCACTTCGACAAGGATGTCCCGGCCGTCGGCGTCCGGAAGGTGGAGGTCCAGAAGCACGAGATCGACCCTGTGCTCCGCAAGGAGTGCACGTGCCTCGGCGGCCGAGTAGGCCTTGTACAGCTCACGGTCGGGGGAGGCCACGACGGCCTCGATGAGCGCCACCGATACAGGATCGTCGTCCACGACGAGGAGGCGCCGGATCGTGCCCCGTGCTTCCGCCTGCCATCCGGCGCAGAACGCCACGAGCTCGCGTGCGGCGTCGGGAAGGGTGTCCTCATCCACTCCGGCAAGTGCCCGTGCACGCTCGGCCAACGCATCGAGCCCCGCGTCGGCGGCGAGGTTCGCGACGACTCCGGCCATGCGGCGCACCGAAGTGAAGGCGTCGGGGCTCTTTTCCGTCGCCTCGACGGCCGCCGCGATCTCCTCCACGAGTGTCCGGATACGGGTCGGCAGTGACGTGCCGGCAGCGTTCATATGGCTTGACGGTCTCCGGATATCCAGGCAACGCCGCAGTCTCGTGCTTCAGGAGGACGGGCACAAGAG
>JAJDNI010000109.1 GCA_022340755.1 Gemmatimonadota bacterium | reverse complement strand
GAGCCCTCTACGACGCACGTTCCCGTCCTCGTGCTCACCGCCAAGCGTGAGCAGGGGGACCGGATCAAGGGCTTCGAGATGGGCGCGGACGACTACCTCACCAAACCCTTCAGCCCACGGGAGCTCGTCCTCCGGGTGCAGGCGATCCTACGGCGGGTCCAGGAAGCCGGACTCACCGCCGGGGGCCGCATTCTCAGGGCCGGGCCGGTGCGCATGGATGTCGGGTCGCATCAGGTCTCCCTCCACGGCGAGGAGCTGAACCTGACGCCCACGGAGTTCCGCCTTCTGCAGGCGCTCATCGAGCGGAGGGGGCGCACCCAGAGCCGCAAGCAGTTGCTGGAGAAGGCGTGGGAGGTGGAGGCTGGCGTGTCGGACCGGATCCAGACCCGCACCGTGGACATGCACGTCCGCCGCCTGAGGGCGAAGCTGGGCGAGGTCGGGGAGTGGATCGAGACCATCCGGGGCTTCGGGTACCGCCTCAAGATCCCGGAGGGGCAGGGGTAGGAACCCTGGCACGGAAGACGGGTCCACCCTACTTGTAGGCATGCCTGCCCGCGTCGCGCAGAGCTCGTCCGACGCTCTGCTGACCAGCTTCCGCCTCTGAGAGGTCCGGTGCGCGTACGAATCCAGCACGCCCTGTTCGCGGGGTTCCTCGGGGTCACCGGCCTCCTCGTGCTCCTCATCGTCATTTTGGTGGCACGGGGCCTCCGGGAGGAGCTGATGTCCACGTACCAGAGTGAGCTGGAGCACGAGCTCGCCCTGGCATCCACGATGGTCGAAGGGCTCCCGGAGGCGGACGCGGACTCGCTGGCCCACGCCATCACCGACATGGTGCAGTACCGGGTCACGCTCATCGACACCAGCGGCGTCGTGGTGGGGGATTCCTACGTGTCCGGGGCGCGAATGGGCCAGGTGGAGAACCACCGCCAGCGCCCGGAGGTCCAGGGTGCGCTCAAGGGAGAGGTGTCCTTCGCCACCCGGGAGAGCGCCACGGTGGGGGTCCCTCTCCTGTACGGTGCCCGCATGGCCCGCTTCCGGGATCAGCCGGTGATCCTGCGCATCGCGGCGCCCCTCGCCACCGTCGATCGGACGGTCTCCCGGGTCCGCAACATGGTGACGGTCACCGGCCTCCTCGCCATGCTTGTATCC
Organism: Gemmatimonadota bacterium; assembly: GCA_022340755.1. Taxonomy (GTDB): domain Bacteria; phylum Gemmatimonadota; class Gemmatimonadetes; order Longimicrobiales; family Gaopeijiaceae; genus SZUA-318. The sequence continues at coordinate 27,496 of JAJDNI010000109.1, read as the reverse complement.
CTCCTGGTGGCCTACGGGCTCGCCATCGCCCTGGCGAGGCCGACCGTGGTGCTGGCGGACCGGGCGAGGCAGCTGGCCGGTGGGGATTTCGCGACCCGCGTCCCCCGACGGGCCTGGATGGCCGAGCTCGCGGAGCTGGCGGTGGCGTTCAATCGCCTGTCCGACGAGCTCCGTGAGCGGGTCTCGGACCTGCGGCGGGACCGTGACGAGATGGGCGCGCTCATCGACACCATGGCCGAGGGTGTCGTGGCGCTCACCGACGACGCCCGCGTCCTTCGGGCCAACCGTGCGGCGCATACGCTGCTGGGGTTTCCCGCGGACCTACCGCCCTTCGCACCGGTGGGCACGCTCGTGCGTCACCCCGATCTTCGCGAGCTCCTCGAAGAGTCGGTGACCAAACCGGTACAGACGCGGGAGATCCAGGTGGCCGATCGTTCCCTGCTCGTGTCGTCGAGGCGACTGGATCACGGCGGTGCGGTCACGACGTTCCTCGATGTCACGGAGATCAGGCGTCTCGAGCAGGTGCGTCGGGACTTCGTGGCCAACGCGTCCCACGAGCTCAAGACGCCCCTCACGTCGGTTCGGGGCTTCGCGGAGACCCTCATTGAGGGCGATCCTCCGCCGAAGCTCAAGGCGGAGTTCCTGGCGGCGATCCGGAACAACACGCTGCGCATGCAGCGACTGGTGGACGACCTGCTCGACCTGTCTCGTCTGGAGTCCGGAGGGTGGAGCGCGGGACGGGAAGATGTCTCCCTGCTGGCGGCGGCGCGGGATGCGTGGTCGCAGTTCAGCGATCTGGCCTCGGAGCGAGGCGTGACCTTCGAAGTGGAGGGGGACGTGGTGGCCGTCGCCGATCGCCAGGGGCTCGAGCAGGTATATCGGAATCTCATGGAGAACTCGCTCCGCCACACCGACGCCGGTGGCCACATCCACGTTTCCGTGACGAGGCCCCGCCCGCAGATGGCCGAAGTCGCGGTCTCCGACGACGGGGAGGGAATCCCCTCCCGTGCCCTGGAGCGCATCTTCGAGCGTTTCTACCGCGCTGATTCCTCGCGGGCCCGGGACTTCGGAGGCACCGGCCTGGGCCTGGCCATCGTCCGCCACCTGGTGAGCGCCATGGGTGGCGAGGTGTGGGCCGAGAGCGAGTTGGGAAGAGGCACGACGATCCGTTTCACCGTGCCGACGCGCTGACGCCATGGCGACGACCCACGACATCGACATCGGCGAGGGGGCCTTGGCCCTGGAGGCCCGCAACGTCTCCGTCTACTACGGGAAGAAGCGGGCCGTGAGTGACGTGTCCCTCAAGGTGCCCGCCAACCGCGTGGTGGCGCTCATCGGACCCTCGGGGTGCGGCAAGAGCACGCTGCTGCGTTGCTTCAATCGGATGAACGATCTGGTGGAGGAAGCGCGGGTGGAGGGTGAGGTCTACTTCCAGGGCGTGAACCTGTACGCTCCGGGCGTGGACGCTGTAGAGGTGCGGCGACGGATCGGCATGGTCTTCCAGAAGCCGAACCCGTTTCCCAAGTCCGTGTACGACAACACCGCCTTCGGACCGCGCCTCAACGGCTACGAAGGGAGGCTCGACGACCTTGTGGAATCGTCGTTGCGGCAGGCGGCGCTGTGGGACGAGGTGCACGACCGACTCGGCGTGTCCGCCTACCAGCTCTCCGGTGGCCAGCAGCAGCGGCTGTGCATCGCCAGGGCCCTGGCCGTGAAGCCCGAGATCATCCTCATGGATGAGCCCGCGTCCGCGCTCGATCCCATCGCGACGCAGAGGATCGAGGAGCTCATCTACGAGTTGAAGCAGCGCTATACCATCGTCATCGTCACCCACAACATGCAGCAGGCCGCCCGGGTCTCTGACTACACGGCGTTCCTGTACATGGGTGAGCTCGTCGAGTACGGTCCGACGGATACGATCTTCACCAATCCCAGCGAGGAGCGTACGGAGGCCTACGTGACCGGGAGGTTCGGATGAACGCGGAGCAGAAAACACGGCGGCACTTCCACGACGAGCTGGAAACCCTCCAGAAACGGCTCGTGGAGATGGCGGGGATCGTCGAGAGCCTGGTGGAACGGGCCACCAAAGCGGTGCTCACGCGCAACTCGGCCTCGGTGGCAGACATCATCGCGGAGGACAGCCGCGTGGACGAGCTGGAGGTGGAGGTGGACGAGCGGGTGGTGGAGCTCCTCGCCCTGTTCCAGCCCATGGCGAGCGACCTGCGGCAGATCATCACGTCGAACAAGGTCGCCAACGACCTGGAGCGCGTCGGTGATCATGCGGTGAACATCGCCAAGGCCGCCCGGCGTTTGGTGGAGACCCAGCCTCTTCCGGAGCTCCGCGAGCTCGCCGAGATGGCCGAGATCACGCGGGAGATGCTCGCCGATGCCCTGGCCTCCTACGTCACGCGGAACGCCGGTACCGCGCGCATGGTGTGCATCACCGACGACAAGGTGGACAACCTGAGGGGCTCGCTGTTCCGCATCCTGGTGACGCACATGCTTGAGGAACCCAAACGGATCGGTGGTGCCCTGGAGCTGCTTCTGGTGTCGCAGAACCTGGAGCGGGTGGCGGACCTCTCCACCAACATCGCCGAGGACGTGGTGTTTCTGGTTGAGGGGCGCACCATCAAGCACGGCGCCGAAGCGCATCGCGGGAGCGACGGGGCGGAGGATGACGAGGCCGGTTGAGGGGCGCTGCCGACCGGTGATCGCCGCGCCCGCGCACCGTTTGCGGAAGAGGCGCCGCGACCCCTAGTCTTCGCGGATGTCAGACCACGCCCCCGAGCATCCCGAGGACCACCGGAAGGACCGCGAGCCCACCAGGGCCGAGATGCCACCCGCTCAAGAGGTGGCGGGGGTCCGTCAGGCCGTTGCCGAGCTCCTTGACGAGGTCGTGACCGAGACCGCACCGGAGTCGCTCCTCGACACGTCCAAGCTGCGGGGCCAGGTGGCCATCGTCACGGGCGCCTCCAGCGGCATCGGGCGCGCCATCGCCCTGGCCCTCGCTCGGCGAGGCATGCACGTGGGATTCTGTTTCCTGGACGACGGAGCGCAGGCGCGAGTCGCCGCCCAGGACGTTGCCCGCGAGCTCCGGCAGGCCGAGGTCCGGACCTATTTTCGGGCTTGCGACGTGCGCGAGTCCGTGGACGTGAGCGACTTCGTGGCCGAGGTACACGGTGAGCTCGGCGGCGTTCACGTGCTCGTCAACAATGCGGGGATCGGCCGTGACCGCGCGCTCTGGCGGATGGCCGACCACGAGTGGGAGGCGGTGGTCCGCACCAACCTGGACGGAGCCTTCTTCTTCACGCGCGCCGTGGCGCCGTACATGCGAGCGCAGGAGTACGGCAAGATCGTGAACGTCACGTCGGTGCACGGCGTGCGCGCGGAATTCGGCCTCGCGAACTATGCCTCCTCCAAGGCGGGGCTCATCGGGCTTACCCGGAGCGCGGCGGTGGAGCTGGGCCCGAGGAACATCAACGTCAATGCCGTCGCCCCGGGGTACATCCGAACGACACGCCTGACCGATGGCGTGCCGTCCGAGATCTTGGACCGGGCTCGTGAGAAGTCGGCCCTGGGGCGACTGGGGGATCCCCACGACGTTGCCGGCGCCGTGCTCTTCCTGGTGTCGGAGTCCGCGCGCCACATCACGGGCGTCGTGCTCCCGGTGGACGGCGGCTACGTGTTGTGACGCCATTCCTGCGGCGTGCGTCGGCCGCCATCGACGCGCTCAACGACCGCATCGGGCTGGGCATCCGCTGGCTGGCGCTGATCATGGTGCTGCTGGGTGCCTTCAACGCCGTCGCCCGGTACCTCACGCGCTACGTCGGGGTCTCGTTGAGCTCCAACGCCTACCTCGATCTCCAGTGGTACCTCTTCAGCCTGATCTTCCTCCTGGGTGCGGCGTACGGTCTCCGTCACGACGTGCACGTCCGCGTGGACGTCCTGTACTCGAGGCTGAGCCCCAAGGCACGGGCGTGGATCGATCTGGCGGGGAGCGTGCTCTTCCTGCTCCCGTTCTCGGTGTTGATGCTCTTCGTGTCCTGGCCCGCGGTCCGGAGCTCGTGGGCCGTCCACGAGGCGTCCCCGGATCCCGGCGGACTCCCGCGCTACCCCATCAAGACGGTGATCCTGCTGTCGTTCGTCCTGTTGGCGCTGCAGGGCTTCAGCCAGATCGTGAAGCAGGTGATGATCCTCCGGGGTGAGGGCGTCGACGGGGCCGGCGTGCCCGAACAGCCCTACGCCCACGACGAGCACCACGAGGGACATCTGTGACGAGCCTCTGGGGCCCGGGGATGTTCTTCGGGGCGCTGGTGCTCATCTTCACCGGATACCCGGTGGCGTTCGCGCTGGGCGGCACGGCGCTTCTGTTCGCCGTGCTCGGATCGATGACCGGGCACTTCGACCTGGTGCTGCTGAACGCGCTTCCCCAGCGCACCTTCGGCACGATGTCGAACACCACGCTGCTCGCGGTGCCCTTCTTCATCTTCATGGGCACGGTCCTGGAGAAGAGCCGCCTCGCGGAGCAGCTCCTGGAGACCATCGGTGCCCTCTTCGGGAGGTTCCGGGGCGGTCTCGCCCTGGGCGTGATCTTCGTCGGCGCCCTCCTGGCTGCAGCGACCGGCGTGGTGGGAGCCAGCGTCACGGCCATGGGGCTGATCTCCCTGCCGGTCATGCTCCGCAACGGCTACAAGGCCGACTTCAGCCTGGGCACCATCGCCGCCTCCGGCACGCTCGGTCAGATCATCCCGCCTTCCATCGTCCTCATCGTCCTGGGAGACCAGATGGGGGTCTCCGTAGGCGACCTCTTCGGTGCCGCGGTCCTGCCCGGCCTGGCGCTGACGGGCATGTATGCCGTGTACGCCGTGGTGCTGGCCTTCTTCAAGAAGGACGTGGCTCCGGCACTTCCCCCGGAGGCACGCTCTTCGGGATGGGAGCTCGCCAGAAGAGTCGCGCTCTCGCTGGCGCCGCCGCTGACGCTCATCGTAGTGGTGCTGGGCAGCATCTTCGCCGGCGTGGCCACCCCCACCGAGGCGGGCGCGCTGGGCGCCGTGGGGGCCATGGGGCTGGCCGCCCTGAACCGTCAGCTCTCCATGAGGACCCTGCTGGCGGCAATGGAGGAGACCAGCCGCCTGACCATCATGGTGGTCTTCCTGCTCATCGGCTCCACCGCGTTCGCCCTGGTGTTCCGGGGTCTCTCAGGCGACGTCTGGATCGCCGACGCGCTCACGTCCGTGCCTGCCGGTGCGCTGGGCTTCCTGTTGGTGGTGAACCTCGTCGTGTTTATCCTCGGGTTCTTCATCGACTTCTTCGAGATCGCCTTCATCATCGTTCCGCTCATCGTCGTTCCGGCGCAGCGGCTGGGGATCGACCTGACGTGGCTCGGGATCGTCCTGGCCGTGAACCTGCAGACCTCCTTCCTGACCCCACCCTTCGGATTCAGCCTGTTCTACCTGCGGGGGGTGACGCCGGAAAGAATCTCCACTCTCTCCATCTACAGAGGCGTCGTGCCGTTCATCGCCATCCAGATGCTGGTGCTGCTGGCGATGATCTTCTTCGCGCATCCCGACACGCCGTCCCTGCCGCGACTCATCTGAACCGCATAGGCTCTTCCATGACTCCCATCCCTCGAACGACGGCGCTCGGGTTCCTGGCCGTGGCCGCTGCGCTCCTCGGTGCGTGCCGGGGCTCCGGCGATACCAATGCACCTCAAGCCGTCATCCCCCCCACCTTCGAAGCGCTCCAGCCCGAGCTGTTCTCCTCGCCGGGCGGTCAGCCCAACGCGTGGGCCGACTTCGATCGTGATGCCGACCTGGACCTGTTCGTGGGGGTGAGAGGGGGCCCCAATCACCTCTACCGCAACGACCGGGGCACCTTCGTTGACGTCGCGCCCGAGGTGGGCCTCGCCGACGAGGAGGAGACTCGCGCCGCCGCGTGGGGGGACTTCGACGGCGACGGAGACCTCGATCTGTACATCGGATTCGCGGCCGGAGCGAAGACGCCGAACCGGCTGTACCGCAACGACGACCACGGACGTCACTTCGTGGACGTAGGCGCGGAGGTGGGGTTGGCCCACCAGGGCGAGACGCGCCAGCCGGTATGGGTGGACTACGACGGCGACGGGGACCTCGACCTGTTCGTCGCGTTCCGCGACCAGCCGAACCGCATGTACCGGAACGACGGCGGCACCTTCACCGATGTCACCGAGGCGTCGGGTCTGGGCGACCCCCGCCGCACGGTGGGTGCGGTCTGGCTCGACATCGACGGCGACAGTGACCTCGATCTGTTCGTCGCGAATCAGGACGGTGACGAGGACGGGGTCTACATCAACCAGGGTGACGGCACGTTCGTGGACGCCGCCGTGGCCATGGGGATGAGCTCGTCCGGGCGGGGGGAGGGGCAGGGGGGCGTCGGCGTGGCGGTAGCCGATTACGACAACGACGGGGACCTGGACATCTTCGAGGCCTGCTACGGCCCGGACATCCTCTGGGAGAACATGGGGAACGGGAATTTCCGCAACGTTGCGATTGGCACACCCCTGGCCGGGGACCACCACTCCGTTGCCGCCGACTGGGGCGACTACGACGACGACGGGTGGACGGACCTCTACGTCGGCACCTTCCTGTCCAGCGAGCCTCAGGCGCCCGATCACCTGTTCCGCAACGTGAACGGCACGTTCGAGGACGTGACGCCCCAGGTCATGCTGGCGCAGGGCGCCAGCCACGGCGTCGCCTGGGGAGACTACGACAACGACGGCGACCTGGACCTGGCGCTGGCCAACAACAATCCGGACCAGGGTACGGATCCCCTGTACGTGAACGGGCTTCCCGCTGCACGGGCCGCCCGCTCCCTGGAGGTCACGGTGCTGGACGGGCAGGGCCGTTGGCTACGCGCAGGCGCGAAGGTCACGGTCACCGGGGAGTCCCCTGACCCCGACCACCCGGTGCGCTTCACGACCGCGCGTCTCGTGGGCGCCGGAGGTGGGTACTGCTCCCAGGGTGCGAGGCCCGTCCACTTCGGCCTGCCACAGGGCGTGGGGAAGGTGGACGTGACCGTGGACTGGTTCGAGCGCGGCGAGCACCGCTCGGCGACCGTCAAAGGCGTCGACCCTGCTCAGTTCTACGGCAAGTGGCTGGAGATGCGCCTGGGTGTTCGGGGGGACGGGTGAGGAGCCGTACGACGGCCGGAACACGGAGGGGCAAGCCCAAAAGCCAGCCGGTGCTGCGTCCAGGACGCGCACACGCCGCGCTCTCCGCCGACCCGAACTTCGGACCGTGGGTGAAGCGCATCGGCCCGCCCCGTCTGCCCCGGGTCACCGACTCCCCATTCTGCTATCTGGCGCGCGCCATCGTGTACCAGCAGCTGGCGGGCAGGGCGGCGGCCACCATTCACGGTCGTTTCGTGGAGGCCGTGGGGGGAAGCGTGACGCCCGCCGCGGTGAAGCGCGCCAGCGACGAGACCCTCCGTAGCGCCGGACTCTCCCGGGGCAAGCTGGCGGCTATCCGCGACCTCGGGGACAAGGCGCGCCGACTCCAGCTGCATCGGCTGCCGGAGTTCCCTGACGAGGACGTGGTGGCGCGACTCACTACGGTGCGGGGCATCGGGCCGTGGACGGCACACATGTACCTCATCTTCGCCCTGCGGCGTCCCGACGTGTGGCCCGTGGGCGATCTAGGGGTGCGCGCCGGGTACGCCCGCGTTCACGGACTCGACGAGGTGCCCACGGAGAAGGAGCTGCTCACTGCGGGAGATGCGTACCGGCCGTGGCGCAGCGCCGCCGCGTGGTACTGCTGGCGCGTGCTGGAGACGGAGCTGCCTTGAGTCCATCGGTCCGTCCGGACTTCGACATCGCCGGGCCCAGTGACCCGTCCCATTCCCCATTGAGGACCCTCCCGTGACCGAACGCACCCTCCAACTCACCGACCAGCTCAGCGCCTATCTGTACGAGGCGTCTCTTCGCGAGCCCGACGTGCTGCGGCGCCTGCGGGCGGAGACCTCCGCCATGAGGCAGGCCAGCATGCAGATCGGTCCGATCCAAGGGCAGCTGTTCGCCCTACTGGTCGAGCTCGTCGGCGCGCGGCGCTGCCTGGAGGTCGGCACGTTCACCGGGTACAGCGCCCTGGCGGTGGCCCTGGCGCTTCCCGACGACGGCACCGTGGTGGCCTGCGACCTCAGCGAGGAATGGACCTCCATCGCCCGGCGCTACTGGGAAGAGGCGGGAGTCGCGTACAAGATCGATCTACGCCTTGCTCCGGGCCTCAAGACACTGGACGGACTTCTCGGGGAGGGCTCGTCCGATACCTTCGACTTCGCCTTCATCGACGCGGACAAGGAGGAGTACGAGGCGTACTACGAGCGATGCCTTCGCTTGGTGCGGCCCGGAGGTCTGATCGCCGTGGACAACACCCTGTGGAGCGGAAAGGTGGCAGATCCTGCGGTGACGGACGCCGACACCGAAGCCATCCGGGCCTTCAACGAGAAGGTGCGGGACGACGAGCGCGTGACCATGAGCCTGTTGCCGGTAGGTGACGGGGTGACGCTGGCGCGCCGGCGGTAGGTCTCCACACGCGCCGGATAGCTGCCGGGAGACGCGAGCCCTCCCGCCACGCATTGACTTCCCGGCGCGCGAAATGGCCTTCTCGCCCGCGCCGAAACCATTTGCGGTTCCGTCTCGCAACGCCCTAGCTTGGCTACGCCATGCCCACCCTCGAGACCCTCCACGCGGCCCTCTCCGGCCGGTACGCCATCGTGCGCGAAGTGGGCGCCGGAGGCATGGCCACGGTCTACCTCGCACGGGACGTCAAGCACGACCGCCACGTCGCCCTGAAGGTCCTCCGCCCGGAGTTGGGCGCCGTCCTGGGCGTGGAGCGCTTCCTCTCGGAGATCAAGCTCACCGCGAACCTGCAGCACCCCCACCTGCTCCCGCTCTTCGACTCGGGGGAGGCGGACGGCCACCTCTTCTACGTGATGCCCTACGTGGAGGGCGAGTCCCTCCGCGTCCGCCTGGACCGCGAGCACCAGCTCCCGGTTGACGAGGCCCTGCGCATCGCGTACGCCGTGGCCAGCGCCCTGGACTATGCCCACTCGGCGGGGGTGGTGCACCGGGACCTGAAGCCGGAGAACATCCTCCTCCAGCACGGCGAGCCGATGATCTCCGACTTCGGCATCGCGCTGGCGGTGTCCAACGCCGGGGGCGCGCGCATCACACAGACCGGGCTCTCCCTGGGCACGCCCCAGTACATGAGCCCCGAGCAGGCCACCGGCGACCGGGGCGTGGACGCCCGGAGCGACATCTACTCCCTGGCTGCGGTGCTGTACGAGATGCTCGCCGGCGAGCCGCCCCACCACGGGAAGACGGCCCAGTCGGTCATCGCCCGGGTTCTCACCGAGAAGGCGAGCAGCGTGCGCCTGGTGCGGGACACCGTGCCGCCCCACGTGGACGAGGCCCTTCTCAAGGCATTGGCGAAGCTGCCGGCGGACCGCTTCGGCACCGCGGGGGAATTCGCCGCCGCCCTGAAGAGCCCCACGTCGTTCAGTGGCGCGACGGGGGGGACCTCGGGGGCGGAGGCCACCACGGCTGCCGATGCCGGGCAGGTTCGTAAATCCCCGGCGGCGCGGGCGACCTCCGCCCTCCCGTGGCTCGTCGCGGCGACCGCCATCGCGGTGGCGGGCGTGTTCTGGGTCCGGGGGCGGAGTCAGGGCTCCGCCACCACTTTCCGCTACGAGATCCCCCTTCCGGGGGGCGCGACCCTCGCCGGGGGCCAGACGGACCCGGTGGCCATATCCCCAGGGGGGCGCTTCCTGGCGTACACCGTGGTGTCCAGCGACGGGATCCAGAAGCTCTACCTCCGTGCCTCCGACGATCTCCGCCCGCGCGAGGTGCCGGGCAGCGCAGGGGCGTTCAGTCCGTTCTTCTCCCCCGACGGCCAGTGGATCGCCTTCTTCGGGGGGGGACAGCTCGAGAAGGTCCCGGTGAGCGGCGGCAACCCCGTGGTGATCGCACCGGCTGGGACCGCCAACGTGGCCACCTGGAGCCCCAGCGGCTGGATCGTCATGGGTTCTCCCGAAGTGGGCACGGCCCTTTACAGGGTGCCCGAGACCGGCGGAACCCCGGTTCCTTTCACCAGGGTGGACTCCGCGAGAGGCGAGGTCACCCAGGCCAGCCCCGTTGCCCTTCCCGACGGCGACCACGTCCTGTACATCAGCTTCGGCATGGGCGGTGCGTCGACGGCTCACCTCGGCATCGCCTCCCTGAAGGACGGGACGAGCACGGTCTTCGATCTCCTGGGCTCGTTCCCCCTGGGCGTCCTCAACGACCACCTGATCTACACCACGGCAGGGGGAGCGGTGATGGCCGCGCCCCTCGATCTGGCGAAGGGTCGTATCACCGGCGCGCCCCTCGCCCTCACGGACCAGGTGGCGGTGGCCGCGACCACCGCGTTGAGCTATTCCCAGCTCTCCTCCGACGGCTCCCTGGTGTACCTGAGCGGTGCGCCCCAACGACAGATGGTCCTTATCGGGGCCGACGGCGTGGCGCGCCCGATCGGCGAGCCTGGAGCCTACGCCTGGCCCCGCTTCTCTCCCGACGGCCACCGCATCGCTGTGTCCGTGGGGACCCTCGCCCACCGCGACGTGTGGATCTACGAGTTGCCCTCGGGACCCTTCACCCCCTTCACCGACAAGGGTGAAACCAACGACCGGCCCGAGTGGACACCGGACGGCAAGAACGTCGTCTTCCGCTCCAGTCGGAACGGGCAGCGCAACGCGATCTGGATGAAGCCGCTGGACGGGTCGGCTCCGGCTACCCGGGTGTACGGGAGATCCGACTCCCGGATCGACGAGGGGGTCGTCTCGCCGGACGGGAGGTATTTGCTGCTGCAGCGTGACAGCACCGGGAACGGAGAGGTGTGGTATCGTGCCCTGGAGGACGACACCACCCTGGTGCACGTGGAGGGAGACGACAACAACGGCGCCTTCGGCGCGCGCTTCTCCCCCGACGGCCACTGGATCGCGTACACCGGCGGTGTGACGGCGCCGTCCCGGATCCTGATACGCCGCTTCCCCAGTCTTTCCGGCAGGCTCCAGATTTCCACGAACGGGGGCAACACGCCGGTGTGGGCGCCCGACGGCAAGCGGATCTACTACACGAGCAACAGTCAGCTCATGGTCGCGGATCTCAGTGGCTCCGACCCCCCGAGAGTCACCGACCGCCGGGTCGTCCTTGCCCGAGGCTACACGTTCGATGCCGTCCACGCGGATTACGACATCGGCCCCGACGGGATGCTCCTGGCCCTGCAGGCCCCGTCCCAGGAAGCCTCGGTCGTGGTCGTCTTGAACCTGGCGGCGGAGTTGAAAGCCCGATTCTCGGGGACGCCTCGGTAGGGTAGCGGGTGCGCACCGATCAATAATCAGAATCTTTCGCGTTCTGCCACGTCCGTAGTAACTTGGGGCCCGTCCGTTCTCCGCCTTCGCCCACCCGGGTCCATCCATGACCGACGAACGCCCGTCCCTGCTGGAACGCCTCAAGAAAGCCCGGATCGTCCAGGTCCTCCTGGTCTACCTGGGCGCCTCCTGGGGTGCCCTGCAGCTCGCCGACGTCCTCACGAACACCGCCGGGCTCCCGCAGTGGGTGGGTGCGTTCACCCTGCTCCTCCTCGCGGTGGGCCTGATCATCATCCTCGCCACCGCGTGGGTGCAGTCCCTGCCCGGCACGACGGCTGCCGAGGAGGCGGGGGAGCGGCCCACCGACTGGCAGATCGCTCCGTCGGACGCCATCCAAAGCCTCAGGGCCGGCCGGCTCCCGCACCTGACATGGGGTAGATCCATCCTCGGCGGCATCGTAGCCCTCTGCATTCTCTTCGGTGGGGCCGGCGTCTACGTCCTCGCCACCGGTGGGCACGCACCGGGGTTCGGACCGACGGAGGTCAAGGCCGGCGAGGCGGCCGCCGGTATCGCGGTGGTGCCCTTCACGGTGACCGGAGGCCAGGACCTCGATCTGTGGCGGGAGGGCATGGTGGACGTTCTCTCCACCAACCTCGACGGCCTGGGAGGCTTCCGCACCATCGACAGCCGTACGGTCATGGCCCGCTGGAAGGAGAAGGTCCACGGCGAGGACCCGGATCTGCGGACGGTCCTGGAGGCCGCCGCCACCACGGACGCCCGCTACGGTCTGGTGGGCACGCTGGTGGGGAATCCGGCCGGTATCCGCCTGAGCGCCGAGGTCTATGACCTGTCTTCCGGGAAGAAGGTGGCCCAGGCCGCCGAGCAGGGCGCCGCCGAGGATGTCCTCGGGCTCACCAACCAACTCTCCGTGGCCCTCATCCGAGGGATGCTCGGGTCGTCGGGAAGCAGTCTGGTGCAGGCGGAGCGGCTGGAGGCCCTCACGACCAGCTCGCTGCCCGCGCTGCGCGCCTACCTTGAGGGCGAAGCCGCCATGCGGCGGTCGGACTTCGCCGACGCCGCCGCGGCGTACGAGCGGGCCGTCGGCCTGGACTCCCTTTTCGCCCTGGGGTGGTACCGTCTCCACGACGCGTACGGCTGGCTGGAGGACATCGGCAGCGCCACCGGGGCACGCGCACTGCAGCATGCCTTGTCCATGTTGGACCGGCTTCCCGCCAGAGAGAAGATCCTCGTCCAGGCCGGAGAAGCGGCGAGAGTAGGGGATGCATCGTTCTTTCCTACGCTCAGCGACGCGGTGAATCGGTACCCGGACGATCCCGACGTGTGGTATCAGTACGCCGACTTCATCCACCACGTGGCGGAGCCGGTGGGTCTGGCGAGCCAGGACCAGGCCGCCGAGGCCTTCGACCGTGCCATCGCCCTCGATCCCGGCTTCGGGCCGTACCAGGTCCACGGCATCGAGATCGCCATCGCCCGGGGCGACCGAGCCGACGCGGAGCGGAGGGCGCAACGGTACAAGGAGGCGACGCAGTCAGACGAGACTCGCTACAACGAGTACGACCTGGCCATCCCGCTCCTCCTGGGGGATTCAGCGGAGGCGGCGACGGCCGTCCAGAAGTCCCTGACGGTAGACCTCGGGGTCGTGGCGCGCCTGCGCGTGGAACTCGCCACGCGAACGGACCACGACGACCGCATTCTCGACCTGTTGTGGGCGAACCGGGGGCGGGCGGGGGTGGACAACGAGTGGATCCTCTATCACCTGGCGAACGAAGGTCAGCTCACCCGGTCCGACAGACTGCTCGATTCGCTGGACGTGCCGAACCTCGTCAAGGGCGTCGCCGTCGGGCACATGCAAGGCCTGTGGAGCACCGCGAAGCACCTGCCCCACCACGCCATCGGTACCGGAACGTGCGAGTCGCCCACCGTGAGCACGCAGTGCCAGGAGTTCATCGGCTGGGGAGCGGCGCGCTCGGGTGATCTGACGACGGCGAGGGCCTCGTTGCGCATTCTGCGCGCGCACGCTGCGGAGGCGACGGACAGCGGCGGGCGGGCGGTCATCGGGGAGCGAGCCGACGTGGTGGAGGGCACCATCGCCGCGGCGGAGGGCCGGGCGGAGGACGCCCGGCGCCTGCTGGTGGCCTCGACACGGAAGCCCACCGTTTCGGGGACACTGGCGCGCGCGTCGCTGGCCGACGTTGAAGCGGCAGCCGGCAACTTCGCCGATGCGACGCGCTACCTGGAGGGGAACCTGACCACGTACGACCGGCCGCTGGCCACCCTGGATCTCGCCCGTCTCCACGACGAGCGCGGGGAGACGGACGACGCGAAGAAGTACTACCGGAGCTTCCTCACCATGACCCGGCGCGGGGAGAAGGACCTCCCGGAGATCGTTGAGGCGAAGGCGGCTATGGCGAGGCTGGGAGGCTGAAGGGGCGTGTAGCGCCTGACTCACCACCGCCGTGGCCGAGACTGTCGACACGGTGGGCGATGACCTTCCGGCGATGAGCCATCGCCGCTGGCCGAGGCTTCTCCCTACCCGCTGTGTACCGCGCTCCGCGCGAGTGACACCGCCTCCTCGATGACCCGCCGCAGGGACGGCGGCACGCCGTCCGGCCCTCTGCGCGCCGCCTCCTCCGCCACGGTGAGCGCCAGATACGGCTTGGAGTGACGGCGGATGGCGCGGTTCACGATGTGATAGCCGCGGAGCCTGGGGCGCCGATGCTTATGGTTCCCTTTGGCGTGACGCTCGTGGCTTCCTGACCCCCCGTGCCCACCCTCCTGCCCTCGCCTGTTCGACCCGTCCCCATCCGGATCCTCGGGGACCCCCGCCGCTTCTCGATAGAGCCCTTCGTACCCGTGGCTCCACAGCTCCATCTCGATGGTGCGCTTGCGTAACCGGGTGATGTGCCTCTTCGGCGACCCGGAGCGCAGATGCTCCTTCGCCTCTTGCGCGTACGACTTACCTGCTTCGTCGCCGTCCGCCAAAAGGTGCCACTGGATCCGCAGGTCGTTGGCCAGTCGCACCAGCGGCTCCACGCCGCACTGGGCGAACTCGACGCAGCGAACGCCCTCGGCCTCCAGGTCGTACCCGAGCACGAGGGCGAGCTGGCGCATGAGCCAGAACTCCGTCTCCCCCTCCACCAGGAGCCAGCAGCGGGCGAAGAGCACGGAGCCACGCTTGGCGCGAATGTGGTATCCGACCCGCCGGAGCCCGTCGGCCGACAAGGTCTTGTCCCCCAGGTGATACGCGTCGATGCGCCCGTCGTGGCGCACCAGCCTTCTCAGGAATCGGAGGGGCACCTCCGCCAGGAACTCACCGGAGTTGGTGATGACGAGGGTCTGGGCGCGGAGGTGCTCGATCACGTCCCACGTGGAAGCCACCATCATGGGGTGGAGGTGCGTCTCCGGCTCCTCGATGGCCACGATGGGGTGGGCATCGTCGGGGAGGGGGGTGTCCCCCCGGACGTCGATGAGGGAGCCGAGCACGATGAGGAGTCCCAGGGCGTGGGAGCCACCTCCGGGGGTGGGCGCTCGGCGCATGCCGTGACGGTGCCGGGGAGCCTCGTCGGCTCCATCTTCGCTGGACGACTCGCGGTCCGCGCCGCCGTCCTCCATCCGTCGGCTGCCGACCAGGGGCTCCAGCAAGCCCCGCAGTGGGCCCTCGTCCTCCACGTATCGATCGGCGATGGTATCCCTCGTGCGACGGATCGCCTGCAGCGCCCGGCGTACGTCTTCGGTGGGAACCGGCCCCCGGGCCTCCGCCAGCCGCCGGTACACCCGGGCGATGTCGTCCTCGTCGAGATCGGCCTGGTTGCCCTGAGGCCCCTCCTGGTCCCAGCCCTCGGCGGGCTCCCATTCCAATCCGTCGTGGACTTGAGGCTGGGCCAGTCGCACCACGAGCACCGGGTGGAGCTGCCGGAGCTTGGCCAGGACGATGGGGTGGGGCGGCGGCTCCACCGCGTGACCTTCACCATCGATAAACCGGGCCTCCATGGTTCCGGTGCCCGGGTGGCCCGTGAACTCGACCCGCAGTCTCCGAGCTCCGTCATGGTCGGCTGTCATGGCCACGTCGAACAGCGAGTGGGTGTGGCCATTCTTCATTTCCGCGTCGTCGTGCTCGAACGTGAGCACGACGCGAATGGGCTCCACTCGAGGCCGGGTGGTACGGCGGAAGTCGGTGGGCGCGAAATGCGTGGGCGGCGGCGCCCCTGGTCGACCCAGGCAGCAATTCAGGACGTCCACGAGGCTGGACTTGCCGTGGTTGTTCTCGCCGATGACCACCGTGAGCCGATCGAGAGCCAGCTCCAGCCGGCCGATGCCCCGGAAGCTCTCGATGAGGACGCGGGTCAGGCGCATCCGACCCTCGGCATGGCAGAGGTCACGCCTTCATGTCGGCGTTGCCAAGCTTCGGAAACGCGAAGTTGGCATACGCCAGCTCGTTTCCGGCGAAGTACGGAAACGCATCGGCCCGGAACTGCTTCCAGTTGTCGTACACCTTCTTGAAGTTGGCGTCGTCGGCGGCCTGCTCCTCCAGGTAGGCGTTCGATGCCTTCCAGGCGGCGTCCATGATCTCGGTCGAGAACTCGCGCAGCACGACCCCATGGTCGCGCACGAGTTGCCGGAGGACCGGGGGGCTGGCAGCGTCGTACGCTGCCAGGCGATCGCTCAGGGTATCGGCGGCGGCGACCTGGAGAGCCTGCTGATACGATGGCGGCAGCTTCCGATAGGCCTCCAGGTTGATCATCAGGGGGCTGGTCACGCCCGGCTCCCACCATCCCGGGTAGTAGTAGTTCCGCGCGACCTGGTAGAAGCCGAGCTTCTCATCGTCGTAGGGCCCCACGAACTCCGTCGCGTCGATAGCGCCGCGCTCCAGAGCCGGATAGATGTCGGCGGCGCCCAGCACCTGAACGGTGACGCCGAGGCGCGACATGATCTCGCCTCCGATCCCCGGGATGCGCATGCGCAGGCCGCTCAGGTCGGCAAGGGTGTTCACGGGCCGCCGGAACCAGCCACCCATCTGGCCGCCGGTGGACATGCACGGGAACGTGATGATGCCGAAGTCGGCGTACACGGCGTTGAGGAGCTCCAGGCCTCCCCCGTGGTAGAGCCAGGCGACCTGCTGGCGGGTGCTCAGGCCGAAGGGCAGGGCCGAGTCGAAGGCCAGGGCCGGGCTCTTGCCGATGTAGTAGTACCCTGGCGACACGCCGCAGTGGACGGTGCTTTGCTGCACGGCGTCCATGACCTGGAGAGCCGGGACGATCTCGCCGGCCGCGAAGACGCGCATCGTGAACTGCCCGCCCGTGAGCGCGGACACGCGTTCCGCGATGCGCTCACCGGCACCGTGGATGATGTCGAGGCTCCGCGGAAAGCTCGTCGCCAGTCGCCACTCGACCTTGGGTCCCGAAACGGCGGTGGGCCCGCTTGCGGTGGCCGAGCTGTCTGCGGCTCCGCCGCACGCCGTGAGGGCCGCCGCACCCGCCGCGCCCGCGGCGGCCTTCGTCAGAAAGTCACGTCGCTTGAGGGTCATCCGGAAGTAACTCGCGGTTGGGGTCCTGCCGAACGGTGTCGGGCGGGGGCCCGTCGGTGGCACTACCCTGGGCCGGGTAAGGTAGGCCCACCCGGCCGAGGGGCAATCACCGCTGGCGCGGCGGTCCTTTTCCCGGGATCTTGTAGGCCGACCTTCCCGCTCCCCCAGCCGCCCTCAGGGCCGTCGTCGAGATGATGCACAAGCCTCGCTCCTGGTTCCGCTTCTTCGCGTTCCTTCCGTTCGTCGCGGCCCTCCTCGCCCTCACGCCGGCGACGGCCGCCCCACCTGCACCTCATGCCGCCCAGGTCGTCGCGCCGACCTTCGGGCCCTCGGCGGTCGCCTCTGGGCAAGCCGACGAGCCGGTTCGCGCCGCGTCGGGGATGGTGGTGTCGGAGAACTGGAGAGCCAGCGAGGTGGGGATGGAGGTGCTCAAGGCCGGTGGCAACGCGGTGGACGCGGCCATCGCCACGGGCTTCGCCCTCGCGGTCGTTCACCCCTCGGCGGGCAACATCGGGGGCGGCGGGTTCATGGTCATCCGCTTTCCGGACGGCAACGCCACCACCATCGACTTCCGCGAAAAGGCGCCCCTCGCCGCTTCACCCGACATGTGGTTGGACGAGAGCGGCAAGTACTCGGCCCAGATCCAGCACCACACGCTCAAGTCGGTGGGGGTCCCAGGAACCGTCGCCGGCTTCGACAAGGCGCACCGGCTGTACGGCTCCATGAACTGGTCGCGTCTCGTCTACCCGGCGGTGGCGCTGGCCCAGGACGGCTTCCCCATCAGCGAGCGGCAGGCGCGCTCTTTCGAGGGTGTCGTGCGGCGCATGACCGAGTATCCGTCCACCGTGGCCCAGTTCTCTCGGGACGGTGAGCCCTATCAGGAGGGTGACACGCTCCGTCAGCCCGACCTGGGCAAGACCCTGAACCTGATCATGCTCAACGGGCGTGACGGCTTCTACCGTGGGGAGACCGCCCGCCTCATCGCGGAGGAGATGAAGCGGGGTGGCGGTCTGATTACCGAGGCCGACCTCGAGTTGTACCGGGCAGAGGAGCGTCGGCCCATCCGTGGGACCTATCGCGGCTACGAGGTCATCAGCATGCCGCCGCCCAGCTCAGGCGGCGTGGGTGTGGTCACGATGCTGAACATGCTGGAGGGGTACGATCTCGAGTCCATGGGCCACAACACCGCGCCCTACATCCACTTTCTGGCTGAAGCCATGCGCCGCGCCTACCGCGACCGCGCCGAGTACCTTGCCGACGTGGACTTCGTGGATGTGCCCGTGCACTGGCTCACCAGCAAGGACCACGCCGCGGACCTGCGCGCGGACATCGACCCGAATCACGCGTCGAAGTCGGCTCCGTCCGATGTGGCCACCGGGCACGAGAGCCCCGAGACGACGCACTTCTCGGTGGTGGACGAAAACGGCATGGCGGTCTCGGTGACCTACACCCTCGAGCAGGGATACGGCGTGGGCGACGTGGTCCCGGGGGCCGGGTTCCTCCTGAACAACGAGATGGGGGACTTCAACGCCGGTCCCGGCCTCACCGACGAGAACGGGCTCATCGGGACGGCTCCCAACTTGGCTCGTCCCGAGCAGCGCATGCTCTCGTCCATGACGCCCACCATCGTTGCGAAGGACGGAAGGCTCTTTGCGGTGGTGGGAAGCCCCGGCGGGCGTACGATCATCAACACCGTGCTGCAGGTGATCCTGAACCTCGTGGACTTCCATATGAACATCCAGCAGGCGGTCGACGCTCCGCGCGTCCACCACCAGTGGCTTCCGGATGTCCTCAGGATCGAGGAGAACGGCACCAGCGAGGCCACCGTGAAACAGCTGGAGGCCATGGGCTACACCGTCTCCATGCGGGGCACCCAGGGTGTGGCGAACTGCATCATGATCGATCCGTCCACTGGTGACCGGCTGGGAGCCGCGGACCACCGTAACCCCGACGGGGGCGCACGAGGGTATTGAGGCCGACCGCCTGGCGGGGAGCTCGAACGTACGTCGAGCGTGTCGGGACCGCCCCTACGCCGGAAGGGGAACGCCCCCCACGGTACCGGTTTAACTTTTCTTGTTAGCTTGAAACACCTGGGATCGTCCTGGGCGAGGCATCATGTCGGGTCGAGAGGAAGTGGGAGCATCCAGATGACGAGGTTGGTGATCGCGGTCGTGTTGGCGAGCGCGCTGGCGGTACCGGTCGGTGCTCAGATGACCGCGGAGGGGCAGGTACCCGCCGCGGGGCCGCAGACGGGGCTCACCCCGGTGCCCGACTCCGAGAAGATCGTCGGCCACTTCCACAACGGCTCCCTGGGACAGAAGTACCTGCTCATCGAGCAGTCCCTCCGCTGCAACTGCGGGTGTGGTCTCGATGTGCATTCGTGCCAGTTCCAGATGCAGTGCGGGACGTCGCCCGCCTGGTCCGAGTACATCCGCGATCAGCTGAACGCGGGCCAGTCTCCCGACGTCATCAAGGCCAGCTTCGTGTCCGAGTTCGGGGAGACCGTGCTCATGGCTCCCCCGGCCAGGGGATTCAATCTGGTGGGTTACCTACTGCCCGGCTTCGCCATCATCGCCGCCGGCGCCCTCGTGGGTCTCGTGATCCGGGGCGGTGCGACGCGACACCCGCAGCCGGTGACCATCGCCCCCGAGGAGCTCAGCCCCGAGGACCAGGCGCGTCTGGACGCGGCGCTGAAGCGGCTGGAGCAGTCGGAGAGCCCTGACTGGTAGATCCTCAAGGGGCCGGCTGGCGCCAGTCAGACTGAGGGTACTTCCGGGGCTTCCGGTGGCGGGTGCACCTCTTCGCTCTGGGCACGTCCGGCGGTGTCGGCAGCGCCGGAATCCGGGTGACTCCTGCCTCCTCGAGACTGCACCGCCGCAGGTCGTGCAACGTCGCTCCGAGGTGCCCCCGGCACGCGAATCCCGGCACCCCCGCACCGAGCTTCCGCCGGCCGGCGCGCGCCCTCAGTCCACCAGGGTAAGCCACGCCCGAGCATCCTCCCGCTCTCCGCGCACCGTCTCCATGAACCGCTTCTGGATCGCCATGGTGACGGCTCCCGCCGACCCGGCACCCACCGGGATGCGGTCCACGCTGCGGATCGGGGTGACCTCCGAGGCTGTGCCCGTGAAGAACAGCTCGTCGGCCGTGTAGAGGCTCTCCCTCGGGACATACTGCTCACGCACCGGGTACCCGAGGTCCGCAGCGATGCGGAGCACCGCGTCTCGGGTGATACCCGCCAGGGAGCTGCCGTCGAGGAACGGCGTGATGATCACGCCATTTCGCACCAGGAACAGGTTCTGTCCGCTCCCCTCGCTCACCAGACCACTCGGGCTCACCGCGATGCCCTCCACGTAGCCGTTGACGATCGCTTCCATCTTGATGAGCTGCGCGTTCACATAGTGTCCGGCGGCCTTGGCCTGGACCGGGAACGTGTTGGGGTGCGCACGGCTCCACGACGAGACGCACACGTCGACGCCTTGTGTCAGGGCGTCATCACCCAGGTACGCGCCCCAGGGCCACGCCGGGATGTAGGTCTCGAGGGGTGAGCCCACGGGATTCATGCCGGCGGCGCCGTACCCCCAGAGCACCATGGGCCGCACGTAGCAGTCTCCCAGGCCGTTCTTCCGCACCGTGTCCCGACACGCGTCGACGAGGGTGTCCTGGGAGTGCTCCAGCGGCATGCGGTAGATGTGGCAGGAGTCATGGAGGCGGCGGATATGCTCCTTGAGGCGGAAGATCGCCGGACCCCGAGGAGTCTGGTAGCAGCGGATCCCCTCGAACATCGACGCGCCGAACTGCACCGCCACCGAGAGCAGGTGGAGCTGGGCATCCTGCCAGCGGATGAACTCGCCGTCCTTCCAGATCCAATCGACCGGGATCAGCCCCGACGTTCCCATGATGTCTCCGTTTCGGCTGGCGCCGACTTCACACGCCCGTCCTCAGAATAGTCCTCTGATCCATCCGCCATCCACGGCCACCGACTGGCCCGTGACGTAGGAGGCCCTCTCCGAGCACAGGAGCGCCGCCATCGCCGCCAGCTCCTCCGGCTCGCCCAGCCGTCCCATGGGCACCTCGCCCGCCCACCGGCCGTAGATCTCGGCGATGCTCGCCCCGGAGCGACTGGACTCGGCCTCGGCGAGATCCACCAGACGCTCAGTACGTGTGTATCCGGGTACCACGCAGTTCACGGTCACGTTGAACGGCGCGGCTTCGTTGGAGAGGGTCTTGGCGAAGCCGGTCACCGCTGCCCGGACCGCGTTGGACAGGATGAGTCCGTGTACCGGCTGCTTCACCGTGATGGACGTGACGTGCAGGATGCGTCCCCAGCGACGTTCCTTCATCTCCGGGAGCACCGCGCGGGCGAGGTTCACCACGCTCTCGAAGAGGAGCGCGACGGCGTGCCGCCAGGCCTCGGCATCGTGGTCCTCGAAGGGTCCGGAGGGAGGACCCGCGGTGTTGGTCACGAGGATGTCGATGCGGCCCATCGCCGCGCGAGCCGCTGCCACTACCGATTCCACTGCGGCCGGATCACTGAGATCGCCGGCTGCGCCCACGACCTTCGCGCCCGTGGCTTCGGCGATCTCGGCGGCGACAGCCGACGCTTTCTCTGGATAGCGGGAGTTGACGACCACGTCGGCTCCCTCGGCGGCCAGCGCCTCGGCGATGGCGCGGCCCAGGCCCTGGCTTGAGCCACACACCAGGGCGGCTTTCCCTTTCAGTCCCAGATCCATCGATGTCTCCCGGGGGTATTTCCGGTCCGGCTATTTGTGGAAGTAGGTGTCCGTTCCGTCCAGCCAGTCCTGGCGGGGTGGGCTGAAGACGTCCACGTCGAACGTGTCATCCAGCGCTTCGGCCTTGTGGGGCACGTTCGAGGGGATGTAGAGGACCTCTCCGGCGCTCACCACCAGCTCTTGCCGGTCAGGTGCGTCCTCGGCGCCGATCCAGAAGCGCAAAGCGCCGTCGAGAATGTACGTGAGCTGCTCGTTGTCGTGGGCGTGGGTGGGGACGATGGCGCCTTTGTCGAGGTAGACGTGGGCGAGCATCATGCGTTCGCCCGTGAAGAGCCGGCGGGAGATGGCGTCGGTGACCTTCTCCTTGGGCATGTCGTCCCAACGGGCGTGGCGTACGGAAGAGCTCATGTCGCGGGTCGCTCCGGATGGTTGCGGGTTCACGGCCGCAATCGGCGCCACGGGGCGTCGTGTGTCAACCGGTCCGGCCGGGGAACAGGACAGGCTCTCGCCGTGTTAGCTACCGCGCCCTCACGAACCGACGTCGGTTCCTTGCCCCGGGGGGGCTCGGACCGCATGCCCGACCGCATGCCGTTCTGGACCGAAAGGAAGGATTGAACCATGGCCGAGCGCGTGAAGAAATCCGAGGAGGAGTGGCGGGAGATCCTCAGCGAGGAGGAGTACGAGATCCTTCGGGAGAAGGGGACCGAGCGGGCGTTCACCGGTCGCTACTGGAACGAGAAGAGTCCGGGGCTCTACCGGTGCCGCGGGTGTGGCGCTCCGCTCTTCTCTTCGGACACGAAGTACGACTCGGGATCGGGGTGGCCGTCGTTCTATCAGCCCACCGAGGAAGGCGTGGTCGTCACGGAGACGGACCGGAGCCATTTCATGGTGCGGACGGAGGTCATTTGCGCCTCCTGCAGGAGCCATCTCGGGCACATCTTCCCGGATGGTCCCGAGCCCACCGGGATGCGCTATTGTATCAACTCCGCGTCGCTCACCCTGGAGCCGGAGGAAGAGCGGTCTTGAGATCGAGAGCGGGAGGCCGCGGCCGATGGGCCGTGGGCGTGCTGGCCGCCTTCACCCTTGGGGGCTGCGTCCACCGGCACGCTCCACCCCCCGAGCCGGGTACGTCTCGAGGAACGCCGCCGGACCTCCGGGGCGTGTCGGTCATGGTCTTTCCCGTACAGCGGTCGACGGCAGTGCCCGGTGACCTGGATGCCGAGGTCGCGTTCGGCCTTCATAGCTGGGGGCCGGACGTCGCGTGGATCCTCCCGTCGGAGCTCCAGGACGTCCTCGACCGCTCTCCGAGCCTGGGCAGCCGCATCCGTGGGCTCGACATCACGGCGTTCGGTGTAGGAGAGGTACGCAGGATCGGAGACCCGCTCTACGGTGACCTCCGACGATTGGCGAGCGTGGTGGATGGGCAGGTCGCCTTCATCCCCCTGCAGGCGTACCTGGTCGCGGACACCGCACGGGCAGGGACGGCCGTGGCGCTCTCCGCCACGCTCATCGACGTCAGGAGTGGCCGTGTGCTCTGGTTCGGAGTGGTGAAGGGCGACGCGCGCGACTCCGCCGATGCCGGTGCGGTTGCATCGGCGGCGGACGTCCTGGCCCGGACGTTGCTGGGGTACGAGCGCGGCGGCAGGGATTGATCATACAAGAGACGAGGACAAGGTGGATCGGAGGCTCATGAGACGGCTCGACGTGGCCGCCATGGCGGCCGTGACGCTCCTGGGGGGGTGTGTCACGAAGCCGAACCTGGCACTGCCCACGGCCAAGGAGGTCGAGGCGCACTATACATATGGAGGGAAGCTCACGGCGCGCATGAACGGCAACGTCGCCGAGGTGACGGTGGTCCAGCCGACCGCCCAGATCACGCGTGGAGGAGTGCTGTGGGCGAAGGTAGGACCGTACATCCTGCTTTTCAGCGACGACACGCAGTCCCTGTTCAAGGACTATCCCGGGCTCGCGGCCGTGCAGGTGAAGACCGAGCTGGGAGGGGGAGGCGAGATTGCCCGGGCGCTGCTCACCCGCAACGAGCTCAGCGACATCCTCTGGCTCCGCTCCCTGAACATCGCCGCCAAGGCACGGAGGGACGGAACGAAGCGGCCGTCACTCCTGGACGATCTCGTTCGATGGGGTGAAGAGCACACGCAGTACCAGTACAACAAGAAGTACACCTCGACCTGAGCCGGGGGCCCGCCCGCCGGGACGCGCCTCGCATCGGGTCCCCA
Organism: Gemmatimonadota bacterium; assembly: GCA_022340755.1. Classification (GTDB taxonomy): domain Bacteria; phylum Gemmatimonadota; class Gemmatimonadetes; order Longimicrobiales; family Gaopeijiaceae; genus SZUA-318. The sequence continues at coordinate 3,605 of JAJDNI010000109.1, read as the reverse complement.
TCCGGAGTGGCCAGGCGGCGGGTCGAGGACCGACGTGAAGAAGTTCACGGTCGGCCCTGGTGCGAGCGCGCGACGATAGGCAAACTGCGGCATGTCACGGAACGAACCCTCATGGCGTGACCGATATCCCGACGAGGTGACGTGCATCCGTTGCCTCGAGGTCAAGGACGTCATGGAGCTGGACCGACTGCTCTGGTGCGAGCGGTGCCGCCGCCGGGCCCGAGACCGCGCGGGGTGGTGGGGTTGGCTCTTCGGGTTGATCCTCGCCGCGTGCGTGGCCGTCTATATCTGGTTGGTGATTCGTCCGACGGACCTGGTCATCGGAGGATGGATCGCCACGGTGCTGGCCACCGCCTGGCTGGGCTCGAAGCTGGGGCGGGAGGTCGCGTACGGCGTGATGCGCTTCAAGAACTCCAAGGCCGTGGACGCCGTGCCACCGCCACCCGGAGAGGCACCCGGGGAAGACTAGGACCGCGCACTCGCGGCCGTCACCCGCACGTGCCCACCACCGTTGTCCCGCCTGCCGAGCTGGACATGTCAAGCCGCGTCGCCCCGGGAGGCGCACAGGCTGCTGGAAGCGAGCGGCGTCCGCGTGGCCGCCCCCGGGACCCCACGGAGCGTCGCGTGCGGACCACAGACGCGCGCGTCCGTAGGTTTCCGGATGCAGCACGCCGTCCACGAGCGCAGTCCCGCACGCTGCGGCGTGATTCGCGTCTGATGGGACACGACCGGCGATTTCAACGGTGCTTTCTCGTCCAATGGGTTGCCGGCTACAGCGCGCCCGAGGAGCATTTCCCGCGCCAACCGGCGCACTTTCAGCGTCCTCTTGAGCGATTCCGCGCGGTCCTGTTAGCTTGGTCGTCAATCGGGTCCGTACATGTACGGAATGCCCGCTTGCGGGGCCTACGGACTCGCACTAAAATTCACATGCGATTCTCCCGTTGCAGATCACCATGGCGCCGGATTGCCGGCGGCCAGGATCGGAGCCGAATAGCAATGAGGAACCAGTTCACAAGGGTTGCATTCCTTCCCCTGCTGGTACTTGCGCTGTCCTCCCTGTCGGGTTGCGTGGACGAGAAAGTTGTCTATCGGGACCGGGCCCTCTTCGAGCAGCCGCCCAGCGCTGCCCAGAGCTTCCTCGGGTACAGCGACCAGGGCAGCAAGCTCGTCGTGTGCGGCAACTGCCACGTCGAGAAGCAGGCGATGTGGGAGCAGACCAAGCATGCGAACGCCTGGGCGGACCTCCAGGCGAGCGGGCATGCCACCTCGTCGTGCGAGCCCTGCCACACCGTCAACGCCAACGGTAACTGGGTGACGGGTGACGCGGGGTGGGTGGCCACCCAGGACACGCGCTACCAGGACGTGCAGTGCGAGGCCTGCCACGGACCAGGCCTGGACCACGTGACCAACCCCACCGTCGAGACCGAGCCACTTGCGCCGCTGTCGGTGGGCGTCGACCTCACCACGGGATGCGGGGAGTGCCACCAGGGCACGCACAACCCCTTCGTGGAGGAGTGGTCGCAGTCGGCCCACGCGGTGCTGAGCGACCACATGGCGACCAACGCAAGCTGCCAGCCCTGTCACACCGGTGACGGCGCGCTGACGGCGTGGGGCGAGAACGACAACTACCTGGAAAAGGCCGACGTCGCCAATGGCGATCACCTGCCTATCACGTGCGGCGTCTGCCACGATCCTCATGGTGGCCCCAACGCCCACCAGCTGCGCTATCCCATCAGCTCGGCCAACGTCGACAGCAACCTCTGCATGAAGTGCCATCAGAGGCGCAGCGTGCCGGACCCGACTTCGTCGCGTGGACCGCACTCGCCGCAGGGGCCGACGCTCCTGGGTACGGCCGGGTGGTGGCCCCCGGGACTCACCGGCAAGCTGGTGGGCACGCACGGAACGCCGTCGGCGAACCCCGAGCTGTGCGCGCGCTGCCACGTCTCACGCTTCGAGGTGACCGATCCGGCCACGGGAGACTTCACCTTCCAGGCCACGGGCCACGTCTTCTCGGCCATCCCGTGCCTGGACGCAGACGGCAAGCCGACCACCGGTGACTGCGACGTGAGCCAGCGGAGCTTCCAGGCCTGCACGGGCTCCGGCTGCCACGGCAGCGAGGACGTCGCGCGTGCCGCGATGGCCACCGTGCTGGCGCGCCGCGACCTGCTGGTGGGTGAGATCGACGCGCTGCTGGCCCAGGTTCCGTCTACCGAGTTCAGCACGACGGACGATCGGTACACGGTGGCGGAGGGCTCGCAGTTCAATCGCGATCTCGCGGCGATGGATGGTGAGCCTATCCACAACCCGTTCCTCGTCGAGGCCCTGCTCATCGCGAGCATCGACGCGCTGAAGACGACCTACCACCTCACCGCGCAGACGAACGTCAGCCTCAAGCCGATGTTCAAAGCGCCGGCGAGCAGCAACTGACCGGGCTACGCTCGGAGGGCCCGAACGGGCCTTAGTGACCATGGGCGGCCGTCCGGCTTCGGCCGGACGGCCGCCGCACGTTTGACAGTAAAAAAATGGCCCGTACGAGTACGTGATCGCCTACGTGCCAGTGGGGCTTTTCCCGACTTTACGACCGTGTGGACCGCCGCGATTCTGACACCATGACGGAGCCGACTCCCACACCACTGTCCCGAGTCTCCGGGTGGCTGAGCCGACTCTCGCTGCCCATGCTCGCCGCCATCGGCGTAGCCTTGGCGGGAGGCGTCGGAGCAGGGGGCTACTACGCATACCGGACGTACGATTACGTCCAGCACGACAACCAGTTCTGTCTGTCGTGCCACCTCATGCAGGAGCCCTACCAGAAATTCGCGAAGAGCGCACACCGGGGCCTGGGCTGTAAGGCGTGCCACCAGCCCACGATCATCGCCCGCACCTCCATGGCGCTCACGCAGATCGTCGAGAACCCGGAGTCCCTCGCGGTGCATGCGGAGGTCCCCAACCAACGATGCGCCGACTGTCACATCAAGGGGGACCCGAAGAAGTGGCGGATCATCGCCAACACCGCGGGGCACAAGGCCCACCTCGATTCGAACAACCCGAAGCTCAAGGGGCTCCAGTGCGTGCAGTGCCACTCGGTGTCACTGCACGAGTTCGCCCCGGTGGACAAGACGTGCGCGCAGGCTGGGTGCCACGAGGACAAGAAGATCGAGCTCGGGAAGATGGGCAACCTCACCATCCACTGTGAAGTGTGCCACTCCTTCGTGGCGCCGGTGGACTCGGTGTCGAGCTCGGAGGCAAAGAACGTCACGAACGCCATCCTTCCGAACCAGAGCGAGTGCTTGAGCTGCCACGCCATGCGAGAGGCGATGCAGCTTCCCGATCCCGATCCGCACGGTGGGAAGTGTGCCTCCTGCCACAACCCGCACGTCCAGAAGACCCCCAAGGAGGCGTGGAAGTCGTGCACCAAGGCGGGGTGCCACAGCCAGCCCGACACGCTCACGCCGTTTCACCGGGGACTGCCGGCCGGGGTCCTCGAGCGCTGTCAGACGTGCCACAAGGCGCACGATTTCAGTCTGAACGGCAACGACTGTGGCTCGTGCCACAAGAACGTGGCTCACGATATCCAGCCTCCTCCGGGGTACCACCGGGAGGGAATG
>JAJDNI010000107.1 GCA_022340755.1 Gemmatimonadota bacterium | reverse complement strand
CCTCGGCCATGTTCGTTGCAGGTATGGTGGAATTACACCATATTGCCACCATGCCACTGAACATCAAGAACTCCGAGGTGGAACGCCTGGTGGACGAGGTCGCCGGGGCCACTGGCGAGTCCAAGACCGAGGCGGTCCGGGTAGCTCTCGTGGAACGACGGGCGCGCCTCCGCGTGCGCGTTACCGCCGACGCCCGGGCGCGCCGTGTCCAGCGGTTCCTCGAAGGTGAGGTTTGGGCCCTCCTTCCCGCCGACCAGGTGGGCCGCCCCCCGGACAAGAGCGAACGGGAGGCGATCCTCGGCTACGGCCCCGAGGGAGCGTGATCGTCGACAGCTCGGCCCTGCTGTGCGTGCTCTTCCGGGGGGAGGGGCACGAGGACATGCTCCGGCGCATGCTGGACGATCCCGGACCGGCGGTCGGCGCTCCGACTCTCGCCGAGACCGGCATCGTTCTCGAGGCCCGCCTCGGTACCTCGGCACGAGGCCTCCTCGAGCGCTTCCTCGACGAGGTGGGCGTGCAGGAGATTCCCTTCGGCGAGCTCCATTGGAGAGAAGCGGTGGACGCGTACCGCCGGTACGGGAAGGGCCGCCACGCGGCGGCGTTGAACTACGGGGATTGCATGACCTACGCCGTGGCAGCCCTGGCGGGAGAGCCTCTTCTCTTCAGTGGTGACGACTTCACGAAGACCGATCTGACCCCGGCCCGACCGTCACCGGGGAGTGACGATCCGACCTGAACGGTCGCCCAAGTCCCAGCGGTCCGGGTCACTTCGGGACTGGAGGCTCTAGCTCGAGACGGGTGGGGCTGGCTCCGCGGGGTACGCCCAGGCATCCCTACGAGAATTCCCCGGAAGCCAGGTGCTGGGCGGATGTGACCGGAGTTGAGCCGCGTCCCACTTGCCCCGGGGCATAGGTGTGGAAGAGCGGGTGCGGAACGTCCACGACCTGCCCTCAGCCCAGAAAGAGATCCTCCAGGGGTAGGGCCTCTCCGGCGGAGGAGCTGGCCGGAAAAGGGGCGGGAGGTTCGGACCTCCCGCCCCTTCTTCTCTTCCTCCGACCCACCGGCGGCCGGAGAACCCTCGGATTTCCCCCTCACCGGGGGTGAGCCCCCTGCAGGGGAAACCTTCCTACTGCACGGGATCTCCGTTCAGGTCCAGCATGATGGGGTTCCCCAGCCCGAGGCTCCTGAGGGGGGCCAACTGGGTCGCCGCATCCCCCACTACCAGGTAGATCAGCCCGTCGGGGTTCAGGAACCGTTGGGCCAGATCCTTGTGCTCCGCCAGCGTCATGCCCCGAGTGGTCTCCTCTTCCTGACGGACGTAGTCAAAGGGCAGATCATAGGTGGCGATGTTGTTCACCATCGCCAGAAGGGAGCCGAGCGTCTCGAACCGGCGGGCGTTCGAGAGGATCAGGGCGTTCTTGGTGTAGTCCAGCGCGTCCTGGGAGACGCCCTCCCTGTAGCGGGCGATCTCGTCCCTCACGATCTCCACCGACTCGCGGGTGGCCGTGGACTGCACGCTGCTAGAGGCCGCGAAGATCCCCGGATACGTCGCGCCCGAGAAGAAGGATCGGGCTCCGTAGGTGAAGCCCTTCTCTTCCCGGAGGATCATGTTCAGAACCCCGTTGAAGTTGCCACCCAACTGGTAGTTCATGACGGTGGCGGCGAAGTACGCCGGATCCGTCCGGGCCGGCCCCAGCTCCCCGACGTAGACCTGGGACTGACGGGCGCCGGGGATGTCCACGAAGTAGAGGACGGGGCTCGAGCGGGGCTGGGGCTCGGGATAGGTAGCCTGGGGCACGTCCTTCGCGGGCCAGCTCTCCTCCAGGGGGCGGAAGAGCTCGATGGCTTCGTCCTGGGTGATGTCACCCGCCACGGAGATGAAGGCCGCCGACGGCGAGATGTCGCGGGCGTAGAAGTCCCTCATGTCGTCGATGGTCAGGGCCTGGACCGACTCGGGAGTCCCGAGCGTGCTGGCGCCCAGGATGCTGTTGGAGCCGTAGACCAGCTTGCTGAAGACGTTCCCCGCCACCGCGGCAGGGTTCACCATCTGGCGGTTGATGTTCTCCACCGTCTCCGTCTTGAGGCGGGCGAACTCCCTCTCGTCCCATCGGGGCTCCAGGAGGATCTCCTGGACCAGCCCGACCATGTCGCCGGCCTTGGACTTCAGCCCGTTGGCGTTAAGGACGATGGCCTGCTTGGCGGTGTACATGGAGATGTACGCCCCCAGATCGTCGATGGCCTCCTCCAGCTCCAGGGGAGTCCGGTTGGCGGTCCCTTCCATCATGATGTCGCTCATGAGGTTGGCGACACCCAGCTTGTTCATGTCGTCCAGGAGTCCGCCGCCCTTCATGTTGACGGAGAACTGGACGAGGGGGAGCTCATGCTGCTCCACGCCGTAGATCTTGAGGCCGTTGGCGTAGGTGTGGGTCCAGACGGCCGGGACGTTGAGGGTGGGCGCCGGTCCCTCGGCCGGCTCCACGTTCCGGTCGAAGGACGAGGGGATCGGCTCCACCGGCGGAACCTCCATGCCTGCCGCCGCGCTCTTCAGGCCCGCCGGGTCGGCGGGAATCTCGAAGGCGGTGGATCCTTCGGCCACCAGGTTCACCTGGCCTCTGGGGACGAAGCTGGTGAGGACGAAGGGCTTCCCTTTGATGTACTCGTCGTAGACCCGTCGGACGTCCTCAGGCGTCACGTCCAGTGAGTTCTGGATGTCCTGGGTGATGAAGCCCGGGGAGCCGGCGTACTCGTTGTAGGCGGCCAACTGGAAGGACTTGCCCAGGACGCTGGAGATCCCGTTGTAGAACCCCGTCTCGGTCTGGGCCTTGATCCGGGCCAGATCCTCGTCGGTGAACCCGTCACTCTCGAAACGGGCGAAGGCCTCATCGATGGCGGCCTCCACGTCTGCCAGCGAGGTGTTGGGGAATGCCCGGATCCGGATGCCGAAGGAACCGGTGATCTCCTGGCTCCGCTGGAACGCCGAAACCGAAGGAGCCAGCTTCTTCTCTTCGACGACGACCTTGTAGAGGGGGGCCTTCTTCCCGCTGGCGAAGAGCCGCCCGAACATGTCCAGGGCGTAGGCGTCAGGGGTGAACTGGCTCACGGTGGGAAACACCATGTTCAGCTCGGGGCTGTTGGCGAAGTTGTCCTCGTAGTACGCCCTCTTTTCCCCGTCGAGCGTCACGTTCCACACCTTCTGGTCCTGTACCGGGTCCCCGGCCGGGATCTCGCCGAAGTACTTCTCCACCATCGGCTTGACGTTCGCCGGATCGAAGTCGCCGGCGATGACCAACGTCGCGTTGTTTGGCCGGTACCACTTGAGGAAGAAGTTCCGGACGTCCTCGACCCTGGCGTTCGCCAGGTCCTCGAAGGAGCCGATGACCTGCCAGTTGTAGGGGTGTTCTTCCGGGTAGAGGAGCTTCCCGATCATGTAGCTGGTCTGGCCGTAGGGGCGGTTGTCCACTCCCTGGCGCTTCTCGTTCTGGACCACCCCCTGTTGGTTGAGGAGGGCCTCCGTGGTGACGGTGGGGAGGAGGTATCCCATGCGGTCCGACTCCAGCCAGAGCGCCGTTTCCAGGGCGTTCTTCGGGAGGACCTCGTAGTAGACCGTCTGGTCGGAGGATGTCCCTCCGTTCAGAGTGCCGCCTGCGGCCTGCACGATCTGGAAGAACTGGTCCTCGGGAACGTGCTGGGAGGACTGGAACATCATGTGCTCGAAGAGATGGGCGAAGCCCGTCCTTCCAACATCTTCCCGGTTCGAGCCCACGTGGTAAAGGATGGCCACGGCGGTCACCGGATCGGAGTGATCCTGGTGGAGCACGACGGAGAGTCCGTTGTCGAGCTGGTACTGCTCGTAGTCGATCTTGAGCTCCGGGCTCTTCGAGCGACAGCTCAGAGCAAGGGGAAGAAGGAGTGCGGTGCTGAGCAGCAACCTCAGCTTCAACCTCGAGGATCGCATAGTGCCCCCTGGTGAATGGGTCCCACGTATAGGATGTCCACCCCGCCCAGGTGGCCAGAGAAGCACGGTAGGGGGCGGGTGAAGGAGGGGCAAGCAAAAAGTCGTGGCAGTGGCGGCCAGGGTGCGGAGTGCAGGAAGGGAAACCGGCAGAGGAGGAGACTCTCTGGGGCCGAGCAGCGGGCTGGGTGGACGGCGAGAGCCGAACCCGCGGGGAGGGGGAATGGCTGAGAGGACGGGAGAGTGTACGAAGAAGGCGAGGATAGGCCTGGGTGGTACCCCGAATGCGAACCTGGTGCGGAGGCGCCGGTGAAGGAACGCGTGACCTGATCAAATTGTCCGCTCGGCCCGTAGTTCACCCTGTACGTGATGGGTTCGGTGCGCTCGACGAGTCCAGAGCTCGGTCCGGCGGCTGGACCACGCCGCCCGCCGCGCCTAGACTCGAGGCGGTGGCACTGCCCTTACCCGATTCCAGGCACACGTGGTCATACTTTCGCTGCTCTTGAGCGCCGTCGCGCTCGCTCAGGCCGGTCAGCTCCAGATCCCTGCGCCCACCGGGCTCGTGGACGACTTCGCCCACGTCCTGCCGGCGCAGACCGTGGGCGCGCTCACGCAGCTCGCGCAAGCCGTTCGTGCGGGTTCGCCGGGCGAGATGGCAATCGTCACGCTACCCGATCTCCAGGGTCGTCCGGTGAGCGAGGTGAGCCTCCAGATCGGGCGCCAGTGGAAGGTCGGGAGGTTCGGACAGCCCGGCGATCCCAACCGCAACGCCGGCGTCGTGATCCTGATCGTGCCCAAGGAGACCAACTCGAGCGGTCGCGGCGAGTGTCGCATCGAGGTCGGCAAGGGCGCCGAGGGATATCTCACAGACAGCGATGCGGGCGCGATCTGCCGCGAAGCTGTCGCGCGCTACTTCAGGCAGGGCGACTACGGGGGCGGGACGTCGCTGGTGGCGGTGCGGGTGGCTCAGGCGTTCGCCGCCGCGTATGGGTTCTCCCTGGACTCGGCGCTCACCGCCGCGGTGCCGCCGCGGGGTCAATCGAATGGGGGGCGACCGGCGGGTGGGGTCCCGCCCGTCGTCATTCTGTTCCTTCTGATCTTCATCTTGAGCACGCTTGGCGGGCGGCGGCGCGGGTGCTTCCCGTGGATCTTCTTCATGCCGTGGGGCATCGGCGGTGGCGGTCGTCGCGGTGGTGGCTGGGGCGGAGGCGGTTTTGGCGGCGGCTTCGGGGGCGGAGGTTTCGGTGGGTTCGGCGGAGGTGGTGGATTCAGCGGCGGCGGCGGCGGCTCATCATGGTGACGCTATGGCAAAGATGACGTTGGACGTCTTGGTGGCGCAGCTCAGCGCGGTGTTCGGCGACGAGCTGCGGAGCGTGGTGCTGTACGGATCGGCGGCAGGGGGCGAGCACATCGCCAAGCGGTCCGACCACAACGTGCTGGTGATCGTCAAGCGGCTGGACGGCGGCCACCTGCGCACCCTGTCCGCTACGGCGCGGGCGTGGGCGGCGGCGGGCAACCCGCCGCCGCACATCTTCACCGACGAGGAGTGGCGCGCATCGAGCGACGTGTTCCCCATGGAATACGCCGACATGCTGGCCCAGCATCGAGTGCTGCACGGAACGTCGCCGTTCGACGGCATCCGGGTGAGCCGGGGGTCCCTCCGGCTACAGCTCGAAAATCAGGTGCGCGGAAAGCTCCTGGCGCTGCGCCAGGGCGTGCTCGCCTCGGCGGGTGACCGCAAGGCTGAGCTGAAGTTGTTGGCTGCGAGCGTGAGCACGATCATGGTGATCTTCCGCGCCGTAGAGCGGCTGCGGGGCGAGACTCCCTCGCGCGACAACGTGGAGCTCACCCGGTCGGTGGCCGGCGCCGCGGGCGTCGATTGCACCGCCTTCGAGCGCGTCGTGCGGCACGTGCGCGGAGAGACACGCCTCGCGGCGGCCGATGCGCCCGCGGTGCTGGACGCGTATCTGAAGGGCATGGAGGGCGTTGTGCGGTACCTGGATGGCCTGGAGGCCGAGGAGGAAGATCGATGAAACGTCGCTGGCACATGGCAGCCGTGACCGTGCTGGCCACTCTCGTCACGGGGTGCGGATACAACCGCATTCAGACGCTGGACGAGCAGGCGTCCGCCGCGCAGAGTCAGATCGAGGTGCAGCTACAGCGTCGCGCCGACCTGATTCCCAACCTCGTCGCTACCGTGAAGGGGTACGCCCAGCACGAGGAGGAGGTGTTCAATACGGTGGCCGAGGCGCGCTCGCGCTTGCTCAACGCGGTGCAGAGCAAGGACCCCGAGCAGATGGCGACTGCAGATCAGGGACTGACGGGCGCGCTGGGGCGGCTGCTCGCCATCTCGGAGAACTACCCGAACCTCAAGGCCGACCAGAACTTCCTCCGGCTCCAGGACGAGCTCACGGGGACGGAGAACCGAATCGCCGTATCGCGCAGCGATTTCAATGAGGCGGTCCGGACGTACAACGCCTACATCCGCCAGTTCCCGGCCGTGCTCACGGCGAAGGTGATCCACGCCGAGCAGCGGAAGTACTTCCAGGCCTCCGAGCAGGCGACGGCCGTGCCGAAGGTGGACTTCTCCACCCCCACGGACACGAGCAAGGGGGGCGCGCCGCCGGGCGGCGGGTGATCGCCCGTAGCGGGCGCGCGATGCCCTGGAGCGTGACCGCGCCCGTGACGGATCCCTACCACGTCCTGCTCAAGCCCCGGGGCGCCATCTGCGACCTGGAATGCCGCTACTGCTACTACCTCGAGAAGGAGCGGCTCTACCCCGGCTCGGACTTCCGGATGTCCGACGAGGTGCTGGAGGCGTTCACGCGGCAGTATATCCTCAGCCAGCGCACACCGGAGATCGTCTTCGGGTGGCAGGGGGGCGAGCCGACCCTCATGGGGCTGGACTTCTTCCGGCGGGCCGTGGCGCTACAGCGGAAGCACGCGCCCCCCGGCGTCCGGGTCCTGAACTCCCTCCAGACCAACGGCATGCGCCTCGACGCGGAGTGGTGCGCGTTCCTGCGGGAGCATGGGTTCCTCGTGGGGATCAGCATCGACGGGCCTGCGGAGGTGCACGACGCCTATCGAGTGGACAAGGGGGGGAAGCCCACCCATGCCGGGGTCCTGGCCGGTCTCGATTTGCTCCAGCGCCACGGCGTGGCCTTCAACGTCCTGACGACGGTCCACGCCGCGAACGCCGGGCGTCCCCTGGAGGTGTACCGCTACCTGCGTGACGAGATCGGCGCGACGTATCTGCAGTTCATTCCCGTGGTGGAGCCGGCCGGAAACTCAGCCTCGGAATCCCGTCCCGGGGTCGGGCCGGTGACGGGTCGCTCGGTCGGGGGGAAGGCGTACGGCGCGTTTCTCTCCGACGTCTTCGACGAGTGGGTGCACGGAGACGTGGGCACGGTCTTCGTCCAGATCTTCGACGTGGCGCTGGCCGCCTGGGTGGGGGTCCCTCCGGGGCTCTGCATCTTCCAGGAAGAGTGCGGACGGGCGCTGGCGGTGGAGCACAACGGCGACGCCTACTCGTGCGATCACTTCGTCACCCCCGAGCACCTCCTCGGAAACGTGCGCCACACCGAGCTGCCCGTCCTGGTGGACGGCGCGCGCCAGCACGCCTTCGGCCGGGCCAAGAAGGAAACCCTTCCCCGACAATGCCGGGAGTGCGAGGTCCGCTTCGTGTGCAACGGCGGTTGCCCGAAGAACCGCATCGCCACTGCCTCCGACGGCGAGGCGGGCCTCAACATCCTGTGCGAGGGGTACCGTCCCTTCTTCAACCACGTGGCGCCGGCCATGCGCTTCATGGCCGATGCCCTGAGGCGTCACGAGCCCCCGTCCAGTATCATGAACGCACTCGCACGGGGCTCCGATCCGACCCTGAGCGAAGTCTACCCCCCGCGGAGGGGCGCATGACTCCGACCTCGAGACGCGATTTTCTCATCCGCACCGGCGCCCTCGGCGTGGTCTTCTCCCTCCCGGAGTGGATGACCGCATGCGTGGCCGACGGCCACCGGCCGCCCAACGTGGTCATCATCTTCACCGACGATCAGGGGTACGGCGACGTAGGGGTGTTCGGAGCCAAGGGCTTCACCACCCCACACCTGGACCGCATGGCCGCCGAGGGGATGCGCTTCACCGACTTCTACGCGTCCCAGGGGGTATGCTCGGCGTCCCGCGCCTCGCTGCTCACGGGATGCTACGCCGAGCGAGTCTCCGTCCACGGCGCCCTGGCGCCTGGCTCGGAGACGGGCCTGAACCCCGAGGAGACCACCATCGCGGAGATGCTCCGCGACCGTGGGTACGCCACGTGCGCGGTGGGAAAGTGGCATCTGGGGGACGCCAAGCAGTACCTGCCGCTCCAGCAAGGCTTCGACGAGTACTTCGGCCTTCCGTACTCCAACGACATGTGGCCGGTGGACTTCGACGGGAATCCCATCCGGGAAGGTGCCAAGTCGAACTACCCGCCCCTCCCCCTCCTCGACGGCAACGAGGTGGTGGGTCACATCGAGACGCTGGAGGACCAGGCCACCCTCACCACGCGCTACGCGGAGCGGGCGGTGAGCTTCATCGACCGTCACGCCGACCGGCCCTTCTTCCTCTACCTCGCCCACTCCATGCCCCACGTGCCCCTGGGCGTTTCCGGTCGCTTCAGGGGGAAGAGCGAACAGGGGATGTACGGTGACGTCATCGAGGAGGTCGACTGGTCGGTGGGGCAGGTCCTGGAGGCGTTGGACCGGCATGGGGTTGCCGACAACACGCTGGTGATCTTCGCCAGCGACAACGGGCCGTGGCTCAACTTCGGGAACCACGCCGGATCCGCCGGCCCCCTCCGGGAGGGTAAGGGAACGGCCTTCGAGGGCGGCCCCCGGGTCCCCGCTATCATGCGCTGGCCGGGGCGCATCGCTCCGGGCTCGGTGTGCAGGCGCATTGCGTCGACCATCGACGTCCTGCCGACGCTGGCCGCCGTGGCGCAGGCCGCTCTACCCGACCGCCCCATCGACGGCGTCAGCATGCTCCCGCTCCTGGACGGCGTTTCCGGCGCCAACCCGAGGAATGTCTTCTTCTTCTACTACGACGCGGAGCTACGGGCGGTGCGGGAAGGCCGGTGGAAGAGGGTCTTCTCCCACCGCACGCGATCGTACGAGGGTGTGGAGCCGGGCAGGGACGGGCACCCGGGGCCCTACACCTTCCCCGTGGTCCCCGACGCCCTCTACGACCTGGAGGCCGACGTCGGCGAGCGGCACGACGTGGCGGCGGCCCACCCGGACGTCGTAGTCCGCCTCGACGCGCTCGCGGAGGGAGCCCGCCGGGCCCTGGGCGACCGCCTCCGGGCCCGTATCGGCGAGGAGGTCCGCAACCCCGGCCGGCGTCCCTTCGACCGCCCAGAAGAGATCGCACACGCCGGCGTCGGGGCCACCGTGACCCTGGCCACGCCACCCAGCCCCCGGTATCCGGGAAGCGGGCCGGGCACCCTCACCGACGGGCTCTTCGCCTCTCGGGACCACTTCGATCCACGGTGGCTCGGCTTCTCGAGCGACGACCTCGACGCCACCCTGGACCTGGGCGCCCGAAAGCCGGTGGCGCGTGTCGGCCTCGCGTGCCTGCAAGCGCAGGGGTCCTGGATCTTCCTTCCGCGTGCGGTGGAGGTGCGGGTGTCCGAGGACGGCACGACGTGGAGGAAGGTGGGCCGCGTGGACATCCCTATGAAGCAGGACCCCGAGCGCCTGGCGCGCACCGTGTACGTCGATGCGGGAGGGGTGACCGTCCGGTTCGTGCGTGTGGTGGCGCGTAACCAACTTCTGCCCGGCTGGCATGCGGGGGCCGGGAACCCCGCCTGGATCTTCGCGGACGAGATCGTCATCGAAGCACCCTGAGCGACGAGGAGAAGACCATGGCCGAGCACCGGAACCCGGACGACATCACCCGACGTGAGGCGCTGGGCCGCGCCGCCACCCTGAGCGCCGGCGCCTGGGCCATGGGCGCCCTGCCCTTCCTGTCCCGCTATGGCGAGGTGCTGCGCCGGGACCGCCCCAACATCCTCTTCATCTTCTCCGACGACCACGCCCCCCACGCCATCTCGGCCTACGGCTCGCGCATCAACAAGACACCGAACCTCGATCGGATCGCCAACGAGGGAGCCATCTTCCTCAACAGCTTCTGCACCAACTCCATTTGCGCGCCCAGCCGGGCGGTGGTGCTCACCGGCAAGTACAGCCACGTGAACGGGAAGATCGACAACTCGGGGCAGCCCTTCGACGCGTCGCAGCAGACCTTCAACAAGGTCCTCCGGAAGGCCGGGTACCAGACGGCGATGATCGGCAAGTGGCACCTCATCGTCGACCCCCAGGGCTTCGACTTCTGGCAGATCCTCCCCGGGCAAGGGAACTACTACAACCCCGACTTCCTAACCCCAGCGGGACGGACCCACGTCGAGGGATACGTCACGGAGATCATCACCGACGTTACGCTGGACTGGCTACGGAATGGACGCGACCCCTCTCGGCCCTTCCTGCTGATGTGTCAGCACAAGGCGCCCCACCGGAACTGGATGCCCGGGCCGAAGCAGATCCATCTCTACGAGAACGAGGAGATCCCCGAGCCCCCGACGCTCTTCGACGACTGGCGGGGGCGGGCCTCTCCCGCCTCCGAGCAGGAGATGACCGTGCGTCATCACCTGCAGCCTGCGTACGACCTGAAGATCACCCCGCCTCCAGGAAGCCCCGACGCCGCAGGGTTCGCCGGCTACAACCGCATGACGACGGAGCAGAAGGCCATGTGGGATGCCGTGTACGAGCCCCGCAACGCCGCCTTCCGCGCCGCGAGCCCCCAGGGAGACGATCTCGTCCGTTGGTATTACCAGCGCTACATCAAGGACTACCTGCGCTGCGTGGCGGGGGTGGACGAGAGCGTGGGCCACGTCCTCGACTGGCTCGACGAGGCGGGTCTCGCGGAGAACACGCTGGTGGTCTACTGCTCCGACCAGGGTTTCTACCTGGGCGACCACGGGTGGTTCGACAAGCGTTGGATGTACGAGGAGTCGCTCCGCATGCCCTTCCTCGCCCGGTGGCCCGCCCGGATCCGCGCGGGGACCCGCATCCCTGAGATGATCCAGAACATCGACTACGCCCCCACCTTCATCGAGATGGCGGACGCGCCGGTGCCCGAGGACATCCAGGGCACCTCCCTCCTGCACCTCATGGAAGGCGAGCAGCCAGCGGAGTGGAGGGACGCCATCTACTACCACTACTACGAGTATCCCCAGCCCCACCGGGTCGCCCCGCACTACGGCGTGCGCACCGAGCGCTACAAGCTCATCTACTACTACCTGACCGGAGAGTGGGAGCTCTTCGACCTGGTGGAGGACCCGCACGAGCTGCGCAGCGTCTACGACGAGCCGAACCGCGCCGAGCTCGTGGCCACGCTCAAGGTCGAGCTGCGCAGGCTACGTGCCCGCTACCACGACGAGACGGGAACGGAGTTTCCGGAGGGCACCTGACCGTGATGGCCGTGGCGGAGCGGGACGTCGACCGAGCTCTGCCACGCTGCTACCCGGCCGCGAATCGAGGACTCCGGTTGGCGATCGGCGTGGCACGGGCCCGCATCACACTTGCCACCCGCGGCTTGTGTCTATAATGTATTGTGAGTCTACAAAAGTGACACAGCCACGATGTGGTATGAGCCCTGGGGGCAGCAATGGGTCGAAAGGGATTCATCGGCGAGTTCGAGCAAGTGGTTCTGCTCGCGACCCTTCAGTTGAAGGACGAGGCCCATGCTCCGGGAATCAGTCGAAAGCTGGAGGAAGACGCGGGCCGCCCCGTCTCCCGCGGGGCCCTCTACGCCACTTTGGACCGCTTGGAGAGAAAAGGGTTCCTGGAATGGCGAGTCGAGGCCAGCTCCGAGGACGGTGACGGGCAACCCAAGCGTCGGTTCTCCGTCACGGAAGAGGGGATCGCGGCCCTGAGGGCATCCCGGGACATGCTCATGGCTCTCTGGGGAGGGCTGGACGAGGTCCTCGAGGGACCTTCGTCATGAGAAGGCGCAAATCCTCTTCGGGGCTCCATGGGGCCACTGCCCTGCTTCGCCTCTGCCTTCCTCCGGGTGCGGTTCGGGATTCCATCCTGGAGGATCTTGCCTACGAACACCGGAGGCTGACGGAGCGTCTGGGCCCCAACGTCGCTGGACGGTGGTACTTGCGGCAGGCTCTCAGCGTTTCCGGCCGGGGGGTGCTGGATCGGCTCCGGGGCCGGTCCTGGGGCCGGGCGAACCTCACCCGAGATCTGGGGCGGATCCCCCCGCGAAGGCCCCGGTTCGATGTCCTGGGCGAGCTCGCTCATGTGGGACGAGATGTCCGTCACGGGCTCCGGCAGCTCCTGCGTCGGCCCCTGTCTACGCTGGTGGCAGTCGTCTCTCTGGCTCTGGGGATTGGAGCCAATTCGGCCATCTTCAGCTTGGTGAACGGGCTCCTTGTGCGTCCCCTGAACGTGGAAGAGCCGGATGAGCTGACCTCCGTCTTCACTGCCCGGGTGGGCGAGGGGCGGGACGGGAACACGTCCTATCTGGATTATCTGGACTACAAGAAACAGAACCAGGTCTTCTCGGGGCTGGCAGCCTACACCACGGCGCCCATGGCCCTGGCTGCGGACGCGGTTCCGGTAATCACCTGGGGCCAGGTGGTGAGCGCAGACTACTTCCAGGTCCTGGGAGTCCACGCGGCCCTGGGCCGGACCTTCCAGCCGGTCGAGGGAAATCTCCAGGACCCCCATCCCGTGGTGGTGCTGGCGCAGAAGACCTGGAGAGAGGCCTTCGGCTCGGACCCAGGGATCCTGGGGAAGACGATCCGCATCAATGATTACCCGTTCACTGTCATCGGGGTGGCGCCCCGGGGATTCACGGGACTCCAGTCCGTGGTGGAGCCCGCGCTCTGGGCACCTCTTTCCATGACGGGCCGGGCCCTTCCCTACACCCCCAACGTGGGAAGCCGATTCGATCCATGGCTCCAGTTGGTGGGGCGTCGGCGTCCGGGGGTGACCATGGCCGAGGCCAGGGCTGGAATGGACGTCTGGTCCTCCAACATGGCCGCCGAGCTACCGAGCCACCGAGGACGGGCGATCGTCCTGGAGGGACTGGATGACGGACGCCTGGGGGGCGCGGAAGCTACCGGCCAGGCCAGGCGACTCCTCGCCGTGCTGTTGGGTGTCGTGGGCTTCGTCCTTCTCATCGCCTGCTTCAACGTGGCCAACCTGGAGCTGGCGAAAGCGACCGGACGGCGGCGGGAGATCGCTCTCCGCTACTCCCTTGGGGCTTCACGTTGGCGCATCATGAGGCAGCTCCTCACCGAGAGCACGCTCCTGGCTCTGCTCGGGGGAGGAGCCGGGATCGGGGTGGGAATTCTCTCCATCCGGGGCCTCTCTATGCTCCAGGCTCAGGCCGAGGTGCCTATCCCCATCCCCGCCGCCATGGACTACCGGGTGATGGCCGTGACCCTCCTCCTGGCCCTGGCCGCCGGCGTACTCTTCGGACTGGCCCCCGTCCTTCAGGTTCTGAGGCCCCACCAGACCGAAGCCTTGAAGGAACAGGGCCCCGCCCTGAGCCGGGCCAGAGGGGCGAGGCGGATCCAGCGGCTTCTTGTGGGAGGCCAGGTGGCCCTGTCTCTTGCTCTTCTCACCGGGGCCGGCCTCCTGATTCGAAGCCTGAGCAACACTCTGGACATCGACCCCGGCTTCCACCTCCGGCAGGGTTTGGTGGTTCCCCTGAACATGGGGTACGGCCAATTCGGGGAGGACGAAGGCAGAGCCCTGCAACGGAAGGTGCTGGAACGGATCTCGGCTCTCCCCGGAGTGGAGTCAGCGGCCCTGGCGGCCTTCGTGCCCCTGGGCGTCAACCACGGGCACCACGACGTCAGCGTGGAGGGGTATGATCCGGCTCCGGACGAGCGGATGCTGGTGAAGCGGAACATGGTCTCCGCGGACTATTTCAGTACCATGGACGTCCCTGTGCTGAGGGGGCGGGCCATCAACGACGGGGACACCGAAGACGCGCCACCGGTGGCGGTGGTCAACGAGACCATGGCACGACGCTACTGGCCCGGTCGCGATGCCGTCGGGGGCAGGGTCCGGGCGGATCTGGGAACAGTCTATACCGTCGTCGGCGTGGTCGCCGACGGGAAGTACGGCTCCCTCACCGAGCCTCCGGAGCCCTACCTGGCTCTTCCCATGAGCCAGGCGGAATATGTTGCCAACGCGGCCTTGGTGGTGAGGACCGCAGGG
>JAJDNI010000102.1 GCA_022340755.1 Gemmatimonadota bacterium | reverse complement strand
CACGGCGACACGGCCGCCGAGGCCGAGCGGAGAGTGCGCGACTTCCTCCTCACCCACGCCCGGGTCTCTCGGGGCGAGGTCGTCCACGTCATCACGGGGAGGGGGAGGGGGTCACGGGGCGGGCCCGTCCTCCCGGGTGTCGTGCGGCGGGTCCTGGCCAGCGACGCCGTGGAGAGGCACGTGTCGGGATGGGATCGGGACCTCGACGAGGCCGGATTCCTCATCCGGATGAAGTGAGGCTGGCCTCGCTCAGAGGGACACCACTACCAGGATGCCGACGACGATGGCCACGATGATAGCCGCGAGGCCGAACTCCGCCCTGTAGGACCGCAGCGCCGCGGCGTACTCCACCTCCTCCGTGGGGGAAGGCTTCCACCGGACCATCACCCTGCCGCGGACGTCGGGAGGCGAGCGGCGGATCCGCATCGCACCGCCCGCCTCGAGCTCCGTCACGAAGGACTGGACGTCCTTCAGGGGAACCGCCTGTCGGGGCATTGTCTCCTCCCGCACGTCATCGTGCGGCCCCCCGTCACACGATCGCTCGTTCCTGCTCCTCCCGCTCCTACCCGACCGTGGGCCCTGCCTTTCGCACCGCCTCCGAAACGCGCTCTTCGAAGGCCTTGAAGTTCTCGGTGAACATCCCTGCCAACTTGCTCGCCTGGGCGTCGTAGACCGCACCGTCCTTCCAGGTACCGCGGGGGTCGAGCACCTCCGACGGAACGCCGGGACACGATTCCGGAACGCCGAGCCCGAACACGGGATCCGGGCGGGTGGCTACACCTTCCAGGGTTCCATTGAGGATGGCCTGCACCATGGCGCGGGTGTACGCCAGCTTCATACGTTGGCCCACGCCGTACGGCCCCCCGCTCCAGCCGGTGTTCACCAGCCATAGCTTCACGTCGTGCTCTTCGGCCTTCTTGCCCAGGAGCCCGGCGTAGACCGAGGGGCGCAAGGCCATGAACGGTGCCCCGAAGCAGGCGCTGAACGTGGCCTTTGGCTCCGTCACGCCCCGCTCGGTCCCGGCCACCTTCGCCGTGTATCCCGAGAGGAAGTGATACATCGCCTGCTCGGGGCTCAGGCGAGCCACGGGAGGCATCACGCCGAAGGCGTCGGCGGTGAGCATGATCACGTTCTTCGGGTGTCCGCCCCGCCCGGTCCGGGTGGCGTTGGGAATGTGGGGGATGGGGTACGAGGCCCGGGTGTTCTCCGTGAAGGCCCCGGAATCCAGATCCAAACGACGGGTCCGGGGATCAATGGCCACGTTCTCCAGAATCGTCCCGAAGCGCCGCGTGGTCTCGTAGATCTCCGGCTCCCCCTCCGGCGACAGGCGGATGACCTTGGCGTAGCAGCCGCCCTCGAAGTTGAATACGCCCTCGTCGCTCCAGCCGTGCTCGTCATCTCCGATGAGGGTCCGATCGGGATCGGCGGACAGAGTCGTCTTTCCCGTCCCCGATAGTCCGAAGAACAGGGCCACGTCGTTCGCGTCGGCCCCGTAGTTCGCCGAGCAGTGCATGGTGAGCACGCCCTTGGGCGGGAGAAGGAAGTTCATGATCGTGAACATGGACTTCTTGATCTCGCCGGCGTACGCGGTACCGCCGATGATCACCTCCTTCTTCCCGAAGTGGATCAGGATGAAGGCCTCCGAGTTCGTCCCGTCCTCCTCGGGGTTGGCGGTGAAGCTCGGTGCATGGAGGAGCGTGAACTCGGGCTCGTGGGCGGCGAGCTCCTCGGGATCCCGGATCTGGATGAACATGTTCCGGGCGAAGAGGCTGTGCCACGCGGTCTCGGTGACCACGCGGATGGGAAGGCGATAGGACGGATCAGCACCCACGTAGCAGTCCTGCACGTAGAGGTCCCGGCCCTGGTAGTAGGCGGTGAGGCGGGCCCGGAGGGCGTTGTACCGCTCGGGGGCGAAGGGCTGGTTCACCTCTCCCCACCAGACGTCCTGCTCGCTTGAGGGCTCCCGAACCACATATCGGTCCTTGGGGGAGCGTCCCGTGTACTGGCCGGTCCGGCACACCAGGGGTCCCAGGTGTGCCACCAGGCCCTCATGACGCCGGACGGCGTGCTCGTAGAGGTCGGGTGTGTGCAGATTCCACCAGACATTGGCGATGCTACGGATGCCGTGGGCTTCCAGCCCGGGGCGGCTCCGGGATCCTCGATTATGGGGCATGACGCCCTCCTCACGACGACGGACAAAGCAAGTCGAGACCGTCCGGCGACGTCCGGTCGAGGACGGGGCGAAGGAGCTCGCCCCTGAGAGGGTCGTGGCGCTGGCGCTCACGCCAGGGCTGGGGTACCCAGCCTCGATCGTCCGCGCGCGGACGACTTCACATCATTTCGTGTCTAAAGGTGTGGCCAGGGTAGAGCGAGTCAACAGAGGGAGGCTCGCTCGCCCGCCCTCAGAACACCCTCATCTCGCTCACGCCGGTGAACGTCGGGGGGGCATGCGTGAACACCACGCGCACCCGGGACGTCGCGACGGGCTCCAACTCCACGGCGTTCAGCGCCCACGCCATGGGTCGGATGGGTGTGCGGGAGCGCACTGCGGCCACGCGCCACGAATCACCGGTCCAGACCTCCACGCGGTACTCCTCGGGTGCGGCGATGCCTCCGCCGTCCGCGTACAGGTAGAGCTCCACTCGGTTGACGGTCTTCGGTGCGCCGAAGTCCACTGCCAGCCAGTCCTCGGTGTTGGGCGAGCTGTAGGCCGTCCAACGGTTCCTGGAGTAGTGGGTCAAGGCGATGCGCCCATCCACTGCCTGAGCGGCGTCATCGGACGGACCGGTGAACGACGCGCTCACCTGCGGAAAGCCCT
Source organism: Gemmatimonadota bacterium (assembly GCA_022340755.1). Classification (GTDB taxonomy): domain Bacteria; phylum Gemmatimonadota; class Gemmatimonadetes; order Longimicrobiales; family Gaopeijiaceae; genus SZUA-318. The sequence goes on along the minus strand of JAJDNI010000102.1, from coordinate 29,691 downwards.
GGCCCGTGGGATTGAGGGCCAGGTCCGCCACAGGCTCCTGCGAAGGTGGTACAACGGCCTCGGCGGCGCCCCAGGTCTCGATCTCCGTGAGGCCGCTCGTCGCACCGTCCCGGTGGTGAAGCACGACCCGGATCCGGGACGTCGAGATCTCGGGGAAGTCCACGGTGTTGGCGCGACGGCCTTCCGGCTTCTCGGGCGAGCGGTGCTGGTCGGCGATGTCGACCCACCCCGTGCCGTTCCAGCTCTGCACCTCGTACTCGGCCGGCGGGCGCACGAGCACGTCCATCGCACCCGGCCGCCCGGGGAAGCCGGAGTCTCCCTGTTCACCCGTCACCTCGACCTTCGGGCCGTCGACGTCGTCGAGGAAGTAGAGGGTCACGCGTTGGACGGGGCGGGGGGCGCCGAAGTCCACCTCGAACCAGTCGGTGCCGTCCTTCGACGGGGCGGCCACCCAGCGGTCGGGTGGGGAGGGGTGATACCACCGGTTGCCGTCCACCGCGTAGAAGGGAGGATAGCGGGGGTCGCTGGACGAAGCTGATGCCGCCGGGAACCAGGCGGCCTCGTTGTTCACCGCCCAGTCGCTGAGGCGTGGCGCCGGACCGTGGGCCGGCTCCGAAGGGAGTGCGACCCGAAGGCGCTGTAGGGTCGGCATTCGGGCGACCTCGGTGCCGTCGACCCACACGGCCAGCCCTGCGCCCCGACCGTACCGGGTGCCATCACGGTCCCAGGCGATGTCGATGTCGTGACCGTGGTAGCGCACCCCTTCCAGCGCGAAGTACGGCCACGAGTCCGGAGCCAGCGGAGCCACGTCCAGGACGTCATCGCCTCGAGGCCGGAGTCCCACCAGTCCGCTGATCACCAGGTCCACGAACCCCGAATGGAAGTAGTGCTCGCTGTGGTAGAACGTGTTGTGCCCCGCCCACGAGCCGGTCATGGGGTCCGCCGCCTCGGCGATGTACGGACGGCCGTCCATTCGTTGGTCCAGCGCGTAGGTGTGCAGCAAGGCGTGGTAGTCGTCCTTGGTGACCACGGATTGGTCGTAGTCGTCCAGGAGATTCGCCATGGCCACCAGCGTCTGTGTGGTGGCGTAGGGCCACTCGTTGCCGCTCCACACGCAGCACCGCGGTGAGATCCAGAACTGCGGGTCGTGACGCTCCACGGTCGTGGGCCCGTAGGGTGCCGCGAAATACGTGGTGTCCATGAGGAAGCGCCAAGCCTCCGCGTAGCCCGAGTCCGGAAGGGAAAACTCCCATGGGATGTACCCGATGAGCTCCCGACCGTGGGGATTCCCCGCATACGGCCCCGACTGGTAGGTGAGGGTGTTCGCGCGGATGCCGCCGATCTCGTTGTGGGCGAACTGGTGGAAGAAGAAGGAGCGGCCCGGGTCCCACAGTTCCTGCTCCATTCGCTTCTTGAGATCGGCTGCGCGCCGCTCGTACGCTGCGGCGGTTGTGGTGTCCCCGAACAGCCGAGCCGTCCGGGCGATGGCGGACATGTCCGCCCACAGGTAACTGTTCAGCGTTGGCCGGTAGCCTTCGGCACCGCTGAACGTGTCGTCAGTGAGGCGGGAGTTGATGTTCGTCTCCATGCCGTCCCACGCGCCCACCCAGCGGTACATCTCGTGCCGGGTGTCCCAGTGCTCGTCGGTCCAGCCGGCGACCTGGGCCTCCATGTGCGGAAGGATGTCGTGGAGGAACGCCGTGTCACCGATGACGGCGTACGCTCCCCACACCGCGTCACCGTACCAGTTGGAGTAGCGCCGGGGCTGGGCGCCCGGCGTCTCGAACCAGTATCGGGCGAAGTCCTCGGCGGGGCGGGGATCCCTCAGCCAACGCGCCTCGTCGAGCTGGTGCCCGAGTGGACACGAGATGCTGCCGTAGGTCCCCGACCAGAAGGGCCGGTCGATGAACTCCGTGAACGTGTACCCCGTGGCGGGAGAGCCGTAGGTCAGATGCTTCGTGACCAGCTCCCATCGGTAGTAGTACGTCTCGTTCAGCGCCGAGTCCGGCGATTCGAAGAAGGGGATGTTGGCGTCGTACCAGCCCCAGTCCCGGTTGTCCCACCAGTCGTAACGCTGGAAGACCGCCCGGTGGTCGATAAGGGTCTCGGGCCTCTGTGCGCACCCGGTAAGGAGCACGAGAAGCATGGGCAGCGGCGACAAGGCTGTGGCGTTCACGACCTTCACGACGGGAGGTCCTCCGGAGTGGGCGGCTGCGACCGAACAGTAGGGTACCACCCGGTACCCGAGCCAGGGCCGGGAGGACCCGGCGGAGGACATCGTGGTAGCGGTGGCTGTATCCGTGGGGGGGCACGAAGGCGACGACGAGCTCGGAAAGATGGCGTATTCCATGCCCGAAGTCGCCTCCAAGGCCATGGAACCGAGGCCCGTCTTCTACCGCGTACTCTACCGGAAAGGGCAGTGACGGGAACCTCTTCGCGGGCGCTGCGCCAGATCCACACCGTGTCGCGCGGGTGCGGCTAGCCAGTGTCTCTGGCCTACCGCGCGTTTTCGCGCACCAAGCCGTTTCCCCCTGGTGTGCGTGCGTTTCCGGCGGGCGGCGGTCACACCCGGACTCGGCACGGATCTGGCGAAAAGGGCAGGCCTGTGATCGCATCCGATGGGAGGTCACATGCCAGCCGCCCCCCCCGAGCACCCCTTCGCAGGACCTGCCCGATTGCCGGTCTGGCTTTGGTTTCTGTTCATCCTGGCGGGAGCGCTCGCCCTCGCGCTCGCGTCTCTCGACGGCAAGCCGGCTCGCCCGCTGCCCGAGAGCTCGTACGTCAAGGAAGCGCAGGCACTCACCGACCTGGAGCAGCGAGCCGATGCGCTGGAGCGCGAGGCCTTCATGCTTCACACGACCTACACCGACGAGGTGGCACCGCTGAAGCGGCAGCTGATGCGCAACGGCGCGGACGACGGCTTCGTCACGCGCATCGCGATCGCGCTGGTGCGTGAGGGCCGACGCGAGAAGCTCGACCCGACGCTTCTCGCGTCGATCGTACTGGTCGAGGATCCGATGCTCGATCCCGAGGTCCTGAGCCCGGTCGGCGCCGTCGGCCTCATGCAGGTCATGCCCCTGCACGCAGGCGGCTGGGGCTGCGGATCCCCCGACCTCACCAATCCCGACGTGAACATCTGTCACGGCGTCCGCATTCTGGCCCACGATCTCAGATTGACCAAGGGAGACCTGGATCGGGCGCTGCTGCGCTACAACGGGTGCGTCAAGGGCGCAAACACCCCGGACTGCCACCTGTATCCTCTCTGGGTTCAGCGGCAGGTTCGTCTCGCCTACCGCGAGCCGGGGCGCTCGGACGAACGGGGATTCCCCGCCGTGCAGTAGCTCGGCCGAAGTCGCCATGGCAGTGCGTGAGGCCACTCACTGAGCGACGACCCTGGCGCGCCTGCCGCCGCCGTCCCATCCTGGCGCGACCCTCCACCGGCGGGGTGCCGTGCGAGCCGACGCCGCAGGGGGCGCTGGAGAGACCCACAGCAGGAGTCCGCCGTGTCCTTCCGCCGCGAGCTGGGCCGCTTCGATACCGCCATGGTGGTGGTGGGCGGGATCATCGGGGCCGGCATCTTCATCAACCCCTACATCGTCGCCCAGCGCCTGGATTCCTCGGCGCTCGTCCTGGGCGCGTGGCTCGTGGGTGGCGTGGTCGCCCTGGCGGGCGCCCTCACCTTCGCGGAGCTGGGCGCTCTCATGCCGAAGGCGGGGGGCCACTACGCGTACCTCCGCGACGCGTACCATCCGTTGGTGGGATTCCTCTACGGGTGGGGGCTCCTGCTGATGATCGAGAGCGGAGCCATCGCCGCGGTTGCCATCACCTTCGCGGAGTACACCCTGCGGTTGGTGGGCCATCCCGGTGCGAGCAGCCAGGCCCTGGCCATCGTGGGCATCGTCGTGATGTCCGTGGTGAACTACCTGGGCGTGAAACCCGGAAGCCGGGTACTCAACGGCTTCGTGCTGGTGAAGATGGTCCCGTTGGCCCTCCTCATCGTGGCGGGGCTGCTGCTGCCGGCGCACGGGGGAAGCGTCGCGGGGGCGGCGATGGCGGCGGGGGCCGCGGCGGAAGCGTCCGCAGGCACATCGGCGGCTGCCGGTGCTCCTATCCACGGCCTTGCCCTTGTCGTGGCGTTCGGCGCCGGTCTCGTCCCTGTGATGTTCTCCTACGGGGGATGGCAGAACGCCAACTACGTCGCCGAGGAGATGCGCGACCCCGTCAGGGACCTTCCCGTGAGCATCCTCGCCGGCACCATCCTCGTCGTGCTCGTATACGGCTCCATCAACTTCGTCTACCTGAAGTTCCTGGGGCACGACGGGCTGGCGGCGACGACCACCCCCGCTTCCGACGTCGCCCAGTCCCTCTTCGGTCCCACCGGTAACTTCCTCGTCACGCTGGGGATCGCGCTGTCGACGTTCGGCTTCCTGGATCTGGCCATGCTGGCGCCCACCCGCGTCTATTATGCGATGGCCAGGGACGGCCTCTTCCCCGAGCGGGTAGCGAGGCTGCATCCCCGCTTCGACTCGCCGTCGGTGGCCATCGTCATCCAGTCGGTGTGGGCCATCGTCCTGGTCCTCTCCGGGACGTACGCGGCCCTCATCGACTACGTGACCACGGCGGACTGGACGTTCTTCAGCCTGGCCGCAGCGAGCCTCTTCGTCTTCCGGCGGAAGATCCCGCTGTCGGCGCGGCCGGCGGGCACCTTCGCGGCGCCGGGATACCCCCTGGTGCCCAGTCTCTTCCTGGCGGTGGCGCTCCTCATCGTGGGAAGCGTGCTCTGGAGCTATCCCGTCCGGTCGGGAATCGGGTTCGGGCTCTTGGCCGTCGGCGTGCCCGCCTACCTGTTCTGGAGCAAGCGGTCGGCTGGCGCGCCCACCCTCCTCGATGAAGAGAGTGACACCGCATGATCACGCTCGACCCCGTCACCCTGGAGGGGAACGGTATCCGCCTAGAGCCGCTCGGCCCCCAGCACGCGGAAGGTCTCGCCACGGCGGCCTCCGACGGCGAGCTGTGGAATCTCTGGTACACCTTCGTGCCGAGACCCGAAGAGACTCCGGCGTATATCCATCGACCGCGTCGAGATCGGATACACGTGGTACGTGAAGCGATGGCAGAGGACCCACGAGACTGGCGCGCTAGCTTCCGCCCGCGTCCTTCCCGATCTGCTGGACGCGATTCGTCTCCACCAGGAGCCGGCCGGTACCGGTTACTTTCACCACGATGACGGCTTTGCCGTCGGGACGCACGTCCAGAGGACGGAGGTTCCAGTCCGTGGAGACGTCGTCCACGAAGGTCCGGTATCCGGTAGCGCGCACCTGCTTGGGCGTGACGTCGAGATCGGTGAGGACGACGACGTCCCGGTCCGTGAAGGCGATCTGGTGGTCCGACACCCAGACGGGGTAGTCGCCGCCGTGGTCCGAGATCCGGAAGCGCGGGCCGCCATCGGGGAAGGGCTGTACCCACAACTCGTCCTGCCCCGTCTCGTCGGACGCGTACGCGATCCATTTTCCCGAAGGCGAAACGGCGGGCATCATCTCATTTGCCGGAGACTGGAGAAAGGGGCGCGGATCCGTGCCGTCGGCGTTCATGACCCAGAGATCGAGATTGCCGACAGAGTCCAGCGTCTGGTAGGGGATGGGTCCACCGGCGCGAGACGGCAGGCCGAGCGTCGTCCCCGACCCGCTGCTGCTCAGGAGGGTGTTGGTGGGTACGACCGTCGCCTCCGGTGCGAAGGGCACCGGGGGCCCACTCAAGTCCACGGGACGGGTCAGCATCCGACCGGACGGCACGGAGCCCGGCGGCCACAGGAGCTGGATCCAGCAGACGTCCCTGCTGTCGGCGCTCCACACCGGCGAGATGGCGATCGCGTCCCGATCCGCGATGGAGATACGAGTAGGCAGCCCGGACTCGAGATCCATCACCCAGAGGTCGATGGCCGTGGCGTTGGCGTCCCTCGCCTGAAGGAAGGCGAGGTACCGGTCGTCGGGTGAAAAGGTCGGCATTCCCCGCGTCAGCTGAGCTTCGAAGATCTTCAACGGGGGTGGGCCGGTGAGGGGGACCAGATTCATCGTGGCGGTGCTGGCGCCGGTTTCTCCGACCCCCCCTGTGGCGCTGTGCCGGCCGCCGGTGGTGCCTCCGTGGCGGGTCACCAGGGTCCCTGAGCGCGACACGGCGTATTCGGTATCCGACGCGTTGTGTGTGATGACGTTCTCGCCGATGCGGACGGCGTCCCCCGTGACCTCCAGGGACTCGAGGTCGAAGGGCCGGGCCATGACGGACCCGTCCGCCAGGGCGTAGACGAGATGGCCGTCGGCGTAATACGGCTGGATGCCCTGGGCAAGGCGATGGACCGAATGGTCCTTGAGGTCGAGGGCCTCCACCCACGCCGCGGCGTCTCCCCCGGTCCTGGGCCAGCTCACGTACAGAAGCCCCCTTCCTCCGGGAAGCGCCGCGGGACTCACCCGGTCTGCCTCTGCGGAGGTGTCAGGCGCGGATACGAGCTCCGGCTTTCCGCCCTGGGCGCTGACCCGGAAAATGCCCGGGGCGGGGTCCACCTGTGGCACATAGTAGATGAACCCGTCGTCTCCCCAGGTCGCGCCCCAGATCGACGACGTGCCGACGTCGCCGATGCTCACGGGCGATCCGCCTGTGAGATCGACTTTCATGAGCTGGTTGTTCTTCGCGAAACCCAGCCACCGTCCGGTGGGGTCGAGGAACGGCGTGTACGCCGAATCCGTGCCGAGTACCCGATGTGCCATCGGATCGCTCAGGTCCAGCCGGTAGAAGGTCTGGCCGCTGGAGACACGGGCCATGAACACGATGCGTCGGCCGTCTTGCGAGATGGCCAACGAGGGCCCGCAGCACGCGTTGGTCACCTGGAAGGTCGAGTCGCCCTCGACGTACATGCTGACAACCGGTGGGGTCGGTGCCGGCTTGGGCGCCCGGGCCAGCCAGCCCCCCGCGGCGCCCACGACGACGGCGCCGGCCACGAGGGAGGGGACGAGCCAGGGGCGAGAAGCCCGAGATGTGTCTCCCTGACCTCCGGCCGACGCGGCTCCCACATCCGTGGCCGACCCGACGGCGCCGGTGTCCACGACGATCCGGCCTTCCAGAGCCGCCAGGAAGTCCGCCGCGGTGTCGAAGCGGTCCGCGGGGAGCTTCTGCAGCGCCTTGATGAGCGTCGCGTCCACGTGGGCCGGCACCGTGGGCCGGGTCGCGCGTACGGAGCGCGCCGTCTCGGTGAGGATGCGGGCCAGCACCGCCTGCGCGCTCCCCCCCAGGTGGGGCGGCTCCCCGGTGAGCATCTCGTAGACCACGCACGCCAGCGAGTACACGTCGGAGCGCGCGTCCGGGTCCCGGTCCGCCGACGCCTGCTCCGGGCTCATGTAGTGCGGCGTCCCGAGACTCAGCCCCGTTTCGGTGAGACGCCCGCCCCCGGCCTGAGCCACCGCCAGCGCGATTCCGAAGTCCGCCACCAGGGGCTGGCCGTCCTGCAGCAGGATGTTGGCCGGCTTGATGTCCCGGTGCACCACGCCCTTTCTGTGGGCGAAGTCCAGGGCGTTCCCCACCGCCTTGGCGATACGGACGGTTTCCTCCACCGAGAGCTGCTTCTCCCGGGCGAGGCGGTCCCGCAGCGTCTCGCCTTCCACGTAGGGCATCACGTAGAAGAGGAAGGAGTCGGCCTCCCCGGAGTCGTAGAGCGGGAGGATGTTGGGGTGCTGGAGATTGGCGGTGGTGCGGATCTCGGAGAGAAAGCGCTCGCCTCCCATGACGGCGGCTAACTCGGGCTTGAGGACCTTGAGGGCGACGTCGCGGTCGTGACGGACGTCGTGGGCCAGATAGACGGTGGCCATGCCACCGGCGCCGAGCTCGCGCTCGAGGGTGTAGCGGCCCTCGAGGGCTGCCGACAGGCGGGAGGGCAGGTTGGTCATGGGGTGCTAAGGGTGTGGCGCGGTGGTCCCGGACGCAACGGTCCGCCCGGTCAGCACCCTCCCACCGGCGTCCAGGGGGGGGCGGTGAGCGTCACGGACTCCCCCGCCAGCACATGGGTGGACGACGGAGACAGGCTCACGGACGCCACGGGGTTGGGTGTGGGCCTCTCCGGCGCGAGGCCGGTGGAGCTGTCGCCGCACGCCGACGCGAAGATGGCCCGGGCGATGCCCCGGCGTGTGGCGGCATGAGATTCCCTCCGAGGTATTGGCCTGACGACGTGTGATTGACAAGGCCACCACCCGTCTCTACTCTGGTGACGTTGAGATTCATTCTCAACGACACCTTGTCCTGTCGGGAATGGAGGCAGCCATAGGCAGTAGGGCCAAGGCAACCAGGTCGTTGCCGCCGCCGCGTCGGTTCGGGCGAGCGTTTTCGCGCACGTCGCTCCTGGTGGTGACGTTCGCCGTCGCTGGGTTCATGGTCTGGCATGCCGTCCACTCCGGGGGGAGCCCGAACCCACTGGCGCCCCACACCGGTGCTACCGCGGCTTCTCTCGACATCGGCGTGCTGGTGTTCCGGGAAGGCCTCGAGTGCATCCTGGTGCTCGCGGCGATCACCGCCAGCCTGGTGGGCTCCAGCGCTTCGTACCGTCGTCCCATCGCGGTGGGTGCCGTAGCCGGCTTCGCCGCCACGTTGCTGACCTGGGGCGGTGCGATCCGCGCCGTGGACGCCCTCACCGGGAGCGTTCCCGCGCTCTACGTCCAGGCGGCGACGGGGCTTCTCGCCATCATCGTGCTCCTCGTGGTGATGAACTGGTTTTTCCACAAGGTCTACTGGACGGGCTGGATCTCCCTGCACAACCGGCGCAAGAAGGACCTTCTCACCACGGCGCACGACGGAGCCGGCAGGACGCGGGGACGGGTCCTCCTGGGGTTCGCGGCTCTCGGCTTCACCTCCCTGTACCGGGAGGGCTTCGAGGTCGTCTTGTTCTTGCAGACGTACCGGCTCCGGCTGGGCACGACGCCGGTACGAAACGGCGTTCTCCTGGGGCTCGCGCTCACCGCCGTGGTGGCCGCCCTCACCTTCGTGGCCCACCGGCACCTGCCGTACAAGAAGATGCTCGTGGTGACCGGCATCCTCCTCGGTGCCGTTCTCCTGGTCATGGTGGGGGAGCAGGCCCAGGAGATGCAGCTCGCCCACTGGCTTCCCACCACCGTAATTCCGGGCCTCCAGGCCCTGATTCCCGCCTGGATGGGCATGTGGTTCGCCGTCTTCCCCACCGTGGAGACGCTTACCGCCCAGCTCGTTGCGGGCCTCCTGGTGCTGGGCTCCTACATGCTCGTGCGCATGCAGATGTCGCGAGCGGAGGCGTCGGCGGCCGGCACCTGAGTCGGGACCGCGCCTGCTCTCCCCGGCCGAAGCGAGCGGGTCGGGTCGGGAACCGCGGGGACGCCGTGGGGCATCGTTGCCGGAGGCACACCCACCGGGTTAGGGTGACGCGAAACGACTCCGTGCGTTCGGAACGGACTTCCCCGGGGAGGCACCATGGACGGGCGAGATGACGACGGATCCCTGACCAGGCGCGGCTTCCTCGGGGCGGCCGTGGCCGGGATGGCCGGAGCACGCATGCCGTTCCTCTCCCGGTTGGCCGGCCTCCCCGACGCTACCGGCCATGCCTCCGCAGCAGGTCGCGCAGGGATCGTTCGCCACGTACCGTCGAAGGTCCCCGTTGTCTCCGCCGCTCCTCGCCCCACCCCCACCCGGGATCAGCTGGCCTGGCAGCAGGACGAGCTCGCACTCTTCCTGCATTTCGGCGTGAACACGTTCACCGACCGCGAGTGGGGAGACGGCACCGAGGACCCCGCGGTCTTCGTGCCGAGCCGCTTCGACGCCGGACAGTGGGCGCGGGCGGCAAGAGCCGCCGGGTTCAAGGCCATGATCCTGACGGCGAAGCATCACGACGGCTTCTGCCTGTGGCCGACGGCCACCACGCGGCACTCCGTGGCCAGCTCGCCCTGGCGAGACGGCGCCGGCGACGTGGTGCGGGACTTCGTGGACGCGTGCCGTGGCACGGGGTTGAAGCCGGGCCTGTACTGCTCGCCGTGGGACCGCAACGCCCCGTCGTACGGAGATTCTCCGAGATACAACGATCTGTACTGCGCGCAGCTCACCGAGCTGCTCACGCGCTACGGACCCATCTCCGAGGTGTGGTTCGACGGCGCCAACGGCGAGGGACCCAACGGGAAGCACCAGGTCTACGATTGGCCTCGTATCTGGGGCCTCGTGCGGAAGCTCCAGCCCCACGCCGTCATGTTCTCGGACGCCGGCCCCGACGTGCGCTGGATCGGCAACGAGCGTGGCGTGGCGGGGGACCCCAACTGGTCGACCGTGGATCCCGAGGTGGTCCCGTACCCGGGCGTCAGCGGCGACGCCGTCATGGACGAGCTCCAGCACGGCGACCCGAACGGCACCGTGTGGCGCCCGGGTGAGACCGACGTGTCGATCCGGCCGGGGTGGTTCTGGCATCCGGCCGAGAACGACCGGGTCCGCCCTGTGGAGAACCTGGTGGATCTGTACTTCACGTCCGTGGGGCGGAACTCCAAGCTTTTGCTGAACGTGCCACCCACGCGGGACGGGCTCCTTCACGAGACGGACGTATCGCGCCTGGCGGGGATGCGCGACGCGCTGCGGTCTCTCTTCGACCTGAACCTGGCGTCGTCGTCGCTGCCGTCGTGGAAGGCCTTTGGTGACCGCACCGCCGTGGGGGAGATGGATCTCGGGCGCGCCGTGAGCGTGGCCGTGGTGGATCTCTTCGAGGACATCAGCCGGGGGCAGAGCGTGGCGAGCTGGACCGTCGAGGGCTCGGACGGGAGCGCCTGGACGCGCCTGGCCTCCGGGAGCACCATCGGCTACAGGAGGCTCGAGCGATTCGAGCCGGTCCGGTTGCGACATCTTCGTCTCACCGTCATGGACGCCTTCGGCCGACCACCGGAGGTGGGTCTGCGCGTCTACGGCGAGGCTGTCCGTTAGGCCCTCAGCGCGAGAGCGCCCGCTCCTCGAAGGCCGCGTATTTCGGCCGCATCTCCCGATATACGTCCACAGCCGCCGGCCGGGGCCGCGCCACCGGCTCGGAGTCCGGATCGGCCAGCCCCCGCACCACATCTTCCCAGGGCGGCGCGGGGCCCTCCGATGCCGCGTCCGCGTGCGCGGCGCGAAGCGCCGCCCCGAGGCACGCCGAGTTGGGGACCTCCGACCGGTAGACCGGGGCGTCGAACACGTCGGCCATCACCTGAAGGATGTCCGTGTTGCGCGCGGCACCGCCGGTGGCGTGGATTCTCGTCACCCGCGGCGTTGCCCAGCTCGAGTGGAGTGACATCGACAGCATCTGTCCCTCCACGACCGCGCGCACGTTGGCGGCGGCATCTTCCTCACGGAGTGCGGAACGACGGATGCCCGGAGTGAGAACCGGAGGAGTGATCTCTGGCTCCACCCAGGGGAGCATGAGCGCGCCTCCGTTGCCCGGGGGCGTTCGTCGCAGAGCCTCGGAGAAGCCTGTCCAATCGAGGCCGTGAGCGTCCCGCACATGCTCCCGGGCCAGGGAGCCGTTGCGGAAGCACACGAGGCTCATGAATCCGCCCGTGGGCGAGGCAAACACGTGGGCGGCACCACTGGGGTCGTGGGTGGGCTCGCTCAGCGGAGCGAACAGGGTGTCGCTCGTACCTAGCGAAACCGCGGTCACGCCGGGCGTCACGGACCCGACGCCCACGAGAGAGGACGGATTGTCGCCGGTCCACGCCACGAGCTTCGCGTGGGGGAGGCCGTGACGGAGGGTCCAGTACGACGACAACCGCCCGAACACCGTGGCAGACGGCACGGTGTTCGGGAGTCGGGCCGCCAGGCCATTGGCAGTGGCGGCCAATGCGGAGGGCGCCCAGCGCCCCATCGCGAGGTCCATGAGATTCATGCCCGACCCGTCGCCGTGATCGATGGGCGCGTCTCGGCCGGCGAGCAGTGTGGCCAGGTACGAGCTGACGAGATGCACGCGGCGCGTCCGCGCCCATGCTGTGGGCTCGTTCTTGGAGATCTTCCGAATCTGTGGGCCGGTGAAGCGCTCGAAGGCCCGCGATCCGGTGAGGCGTGCGAGCGCCTCGGAGCCGCCCACGGCGGCGGTGATCTCCTCGCATTCCGCGGAGGTGCTCGAGTCCATCCAGATGGGTGCTCCCTGGCGGGAGAACACCCCGCGAATCTGTGGGACCAGGAATTTGTGCGGGTCCAGCGCGGCAAGGACGGGCGCCGCGGCTCCGTTCAGGTATACGCTCCCGTGCTGCTGCCCCGAGCCGGTGATGGCGGCGATGCGGCGCACGTCGTCGCCGAGCTCCGCGGCCACCAGCCCCATCATGCGATCGAGGGCGTCGGCCCACATCAACGGTGGAGCCTCCACTACGAGCGGATCCTCCCCGGGGAGCGCGCCGTTGGTCGTGCCGTACGCCGGGAAGCACTCGCCGAAGACGAGAGAGCGTTCGAGGGCCACGCCTCGCCGCTCACCGTCCACCTCGACGACGACGGCGTTGAAGCTCTGGGTCCCGCAATCGAATCCGAGATAGAGAGGCATGCGTTGCCTGGGATGAGCGTCCCGGGCACGGTACGCGCCGGACGACTTCCCTACAAGGAGCCCCCTATTCGGTCCTCAGCGCGACCAGAGCATCCAGCCGCGAAGCCCGCCTCGCGGGGAGCAGCCCGGCGGCAACCGCGACGACCAACATCACGAGCGCCGCCGTCGTGACCACGACCAGGTCCGTAGGGGCAACGCCGTACAGGAGGCTTTGCACCAACGGGCCCGTGGCCAGGGCGACCGGAATGCCCAGGAGGAGGCCCACCCCCGCCAGGGCGACGACCTGACGCAACACCATCCAGAGAATCTGCCCGGGCTGCGCGCCGACGGCGACGCGGACGCCGATCTCGCTGGTGCGTCGGGTGACCGAGTAGGAAGTCACACCATGAAGGCCGATGCTCGCCAGCAGGAGCGCAAACGCCCCGAACACGGTCAGAAGCTGCGTGAACACACGCTCCCTCGCGGTGCTCTCGGCCATGAGCCCGGCCTGGGTGCGTAACTCCGGTACGGGCAGGTCCGGGTCGATCTGTGACACCGCCTCCCGCACTGCCGGCTCCAGGAGCGCAAGGGATGCGTCGGTCCGGAGAACGATCTGATCGCCACCGTACCCGTTCCGCTGAAGCGCGGAGTCGTAGAGCGTGGGAGGTACGGGGGCGCGCTGATTCCGATAGGGTACGTCGTTCACCACCCCCACGATGCGGATATCCTGATGGTTTACGTGGAGCATTTGCCCGACGGGGGAAGCTCCGCCGAAGAGCTCCTTCACGGCGGCCTGGTTCACGGCTGCGACCATGGGCGCATCACCCGTGTCCTGGAGGCCGGGCACCCTTCCTTCGAGGAGGCGCATGCCCAGGGTTTCCACGAAACCTGGACCCACCGCGTTCTTGTAGAGCATGTGCCGCACGCCGTCGATCTCGATGGAGGTGTTGGAGACGACGCCGCTCATCAGCGCGTTCTCCATCACCGTGGCGGAGCGGACTCCGGGTACCTGCTGGAGTCGAGACAGGACCTCAACGTAGAGCTGGGCGTACTGGGCCTCCCCGCGTCTCGTGTACCCCGGGTCCATCTTGAACTCGACGAGCCCCGTCGGATCGAAGCCGAGGGGAACGGCCGCGAGGTGGTGCACGGTCTCGAGGAACAGGCCGGCACCCACCACCAGGGGGAGCGACACGGCCACCTGCACCGCAATGAGCATCCGGCCGAACCTGAGGCGGGGGTTGGAGGCCCCCGCTGCCCGGTCTTTGAGCCAGGCCATGGGGTCGAGTCGAGTGAGGCGGAGGGCGGGGATCAGCCCGAAGAGGAGGGTAGCTGCCACGCCCAACGCAACGCTTATACCGATCACGAGGGGATCTACGCCCACGCTGAGCTCGGCGTTGCCGAACGCACCCGAACCCAGGCTCCCTGTGAGGACCGTGCCCAGAAACGAGCGGCTGGTCATCGTGATGACGAGACCCACGGCCGTTCCGGCACCCGCGAGGGCGAGGCTCTCCAGCACGATCTGCCGTACGAGGTGCGTGCGTCCGCCGCCCAGAGCCCGGCGCACGGCCATCTCACGTTGGCGGCTGACACCGCGTGCGAGCATCAAGCTCGCCAGGTTCACACACGCGATGAGCAGGACGATCCCAACCACACCCGTCAGGATGTAGATCAGTCGAGCCGTTTCGCCGCGGATGGGCTGGGCCCCTTGGTCGCCGGGCATGAGGTGCACGACCGGCGCATAGCCGTCTCCACCCATCAGCGCGGAGGGTTGGGACCGCATGACGGCCTGCAGTTCCTGTTCGACGGGGCCGTCGGGCGTGCCCACCGGAACCCGGGCCATGAGTCGGAGCCAGAACGTGTTCTCGGCCGTGAACAGGTCCTCGTCCGACATGCGTGGGTACACCCGGGGCTGGGCGGCCAGGGGGAGGGTGACTTCGGTCTGCGGGAAGAAACCGCCCATGGAGAGCCCCTTGAAACCTCTCGCGGTGACGCCCACCACCTCGGCGGGAGTACCGTTCACGCGCACCGTCCTGCCGACGATGGAGGGGTCACCTCCGAATGCTCTCATCCAGAAGGAGTGGCTCAGGACGACCGTGAGGGGAGCGTCCGGAGTGTCGTCGGCGTCGGTGAGAGGGCGCCCCAGGGCCATGGGGACGCCGAGCGTCGAGAAGTAGCGCCCATCGGCGAATGCACCTCCGGCCAGAAACGCGGGCCGGTCGCCCAGGGCCACGCCGACACCCCGGAGAAAGGCGAAGGCGAAGACCTGAGCGCCGTCGGGGGCCGCGTCCCGCATGGCACGGTAGACAGGGTAGCTGAAGCTGCTCGAATACGACGAGCCCGTGGTGGGGTCGAGGTATTCCGTGGTGCCGATCTGATTGACCGAGACCTTGCCGTCCCTCCTCCACGCGATCAGACGGAGCTGGTGCGGAGCCCGCACCGGGAGTGGTGTGAGAAGCAGCGTACGCACGACGCCGAACATCGCGGTGTTGGCGCCGATGCCCAGCGCCAGCGAAAGCACCGCGACCAGAGTGAAGCCGGGGCTGTGACGCAGCGCCCGCATCACGTAGCGGACGTCGGAACCGATTCCCTGGAGCATGGTCCTCCCGAAAGCGTGGACCGCTCGGATGGTGCCGTGGGGTGCGGCTGCCTCGAGCGAGAAACGTCGCAGATTTGGACAGGCGAAGGCAGAGTGGGGTTGCGAGGGGATCGCGGCGATCCGGGTGCGTCGAGAGTCGGCTACCGGTGGCCTGGTCGAAGACCTCAGCCGACGCTCAGCTCGAGCTCGCCGCTCCCCGCGGCCGGTGCGCCTGAACCTGAACGACGAGCAGGGCCAGCACCAGCACGTGGACCGCGGTGCACCACGCGCAGATCTTGCCGATCACTCCGATCTCTTGGTACACCAGCCGCAGGACTGCGACCGTGCCGATCAAGGTCCAGGTGAACCCGATACCCCAGAGCCGCGGGGGCTCCGGATCTCCGCCACCACGAGCAGAGAGCAAAGCCAACACCAGCGCCACGGCGAACCAGAGCAGTCCCCAGAGCGCCACCGGGAGTCCGAGGACCACCGCAGACGGGCTTTGGAGCACCGTCTCGCAGTCGACGAGAGCGCCTCGGCCGCAGACCAGCGGGACGCCGGTCACGTAGTGGAGGAGCGTGAGGTACACGGCGATGGCGAGGCCGACCGCCGTGAGCGCCACTCTCGCACGACCCAGCCGGGTCGAACGCATCAGGGTGCCTTGCGGGACAACGCATCGATCGCGCTTTGAATGACCGGGTTGGAGCACACGTCCGCCGGCTGATTGCCGTCCACCGCGCAGATGGCCGCCGTGAACATGTTGGCATTGGCCAGGATGGCCTGCGCGGCCACCCCTGATCCCTGGGGCAGCGTCGCCGCGATGTCCGCCTGCGTCCGGTTGGCAAGCACCTGCGGGGAGAACGGCGACCCGCTCCACATGTAGCGTCCGCCCACGAGGATGAAGGGAATCCCCCCGGTGCTCTGCTGCGGCACGTACGGCGGAGCGTCGTATTTCTTGATCAGCGCTTCCTGGGTCGTTGTCGGTGTCTCCAGGGGCTGATACCGGCCGTTCGACATCAGCACCTCGCTCGCCAGCTCGACAGACTGGAATGCGATGTGGTCGCTGGTGTAGTGGCCGCCGTAGAAGGAGAACGTCGGCGTGGCGGGGAATACGTCCACGCTCGACGACTTGGAGAAGCTGAGATCCGAAAACCGACCGAAGCGGGACATCGCCGCGATCATCGACCACCGGGCCGCGGCGCAGTACGGACAGTACCCCGCGCCGATGTAGAGCACGACCGGCTTGCCGTCCTCGCTGAGGGAGTCGCCCACGAAGGTGGGCGGGGCCGCGTTCGTGGTGCCGATCCGGGTCCAGGTCTCGGCGGGGATGCCCTCGAAATCAGACATGATCGACGCCGGTACCTTGGTCGGGCCGACGAGCGGCACCGTCGTCGCCGCCTGACGCGCGATGCTGCGCCGCTGGACGGCTAGGACCACGGTGGCCGCCAGGGCCACGACCACCACCACGAGCACCCAGGTCAACGATCCCACGCCGCTCCGCGCTGCGTCGCCGCCACGTGCCTGCGCCCGATCTGGAGCCACGAATCCACCTCCGGTGAACGAGTCCATCCCGCCCTCGCGAGTAGGGATGCACGGTAGGGTGTGGGCCCGGAGGTGGCAACGGGACCGCTACAGCGGCACGCCCAGGATCAGGAGGAGCCAGTAGATGACGAAGCCTACGAACGCCACGAAAAAGGTGAGATAAATGCCGGTCTCCATGTCGGGAACGACGTTGCGGAACGCCTTCCACGCCGTGACCGCGCCGCCTTCCGCGAAGGCGTCGCGCTCGACGACGCCCACGGCGATGTCTTCGGACTTGCGAACCGGGAATCCGGCGTCCCAGACCGCCAGCACCCTCTTGAACAGCCCATGGGCCGCATGAGGACCCCGATGGCCCTTCTCGAGGGTGCAGGAGCGTGAGGTCCCCAGGCACCGGACACCGCATCGCACCGATCCCCAGAGCGGCGCCGGCCTCAGATGTCCGTACCGCTTGATGGTCTCGGGGTTCTCCTCGACGGTGAGTCTCATGCCTCCGGCGCCTCGGGCGATCGTTCCTTCGTGGGTCGGGTTGGTTCCTCGTGGCGGCAGGGTATCATGAAGCTATGCGCTGAGTTCGGTGACACCAACGGCTCCGTTGCCCGCGTGCGCGCCTCAGAGGAAGACGAGCGCCCGGATCATCCAGCCGGATCCCATGTTCCGGAACACCGCCTACGATCCGCCTCCATTGCACCCCGGCAACCTGAACGCGCCGATGCGCGTGGAGTACCGATCCCCTCCCGCCTTCAGATAGTCGCCCACATACCAGATCGTGCAGTCGTCCCGGGGATCGACCGCCGTCTGTGTATAGTCCTCCCAGCGCAGTGTGTTCGTCTGGGCGGCCTCGCCCTCCGCCAGCACCGCCTCGTGAACGGTGAGCTTGCCCGGAGGGTCGCCGGCCCTCCGGCCGGCGAATCGCTGGCCGGCGAAGTGGGGCGTGCCTCCGAACGAGTACCCGATGCCGATGTTGCCCAGGGCGTCGATGGCGGGGCTCCCCATCCAACGGTAGAAGCCGTCCGGAGCGTACGTGCCCTGCTGGCGCAGGTGTACGGACCGGTCGGCGTCGACGCTCAACTCATACCAACGGACGCCACCTCCGCCCGCCTCGGTGTCGACCGAGTGCACCGCCACCACGGACTCCCGGTCACCAAGGTTCCGGTACACGAGGCGGGCCATGATCTTGTCGCCCTGGGCGTCCAGGTGGCGGTCGGTGCCCGGCTGGCGGACGCAGTTGGTGAGCTGCCCATCGCACAGGTAGTGGTACGGTGCGACCCGGATGCTGTCCGGGCCCGTGAGGGTCGATCTCCCCGGGTCGTTCCAGTCGACGTGGAAGCGCCATACCCGCAGGACATCGGACGCGAAGTCTCCCTGGAGCTGTGTCCCGCCCGTGGCCACGACGATGTTGGGGGCTCCCTCGGGGGGAGGCATCGTTCCGTCCATGTCCGCGTTGTTGAGGAAGCCTACGCCCGCAACGACGAAGCACTGCTCCCGGGCGGCCTCGCCTGCGAGCATACGCGCACGCTCGGCCACGCACGTGTGCTTCTCCACCACCTCGTCTCCCGTGCTGGTGGGCACGTAGTACCCGTCGGGCCAGATGGCCGGCCGGGGATAGTCGGGGAAGAGGGGACGGAGGAACTCGTAGCGGTACCACGAGCCCATGGGGTCGGGGCTCGTGCTCATGGCGTAGCACATGGCGTAGGGCCCATGCGGCTGCTGCTGCGGAGTCGGCGGGCGGAAGGTCCGTGCCCGAGCCCCTGGCGTGGTGTCCGGAGGCGGCTCCGGAGCGGGCACGAAGAGCGGGGCCGCAACTCCCGGCTGACCCGTGACGCCCGGCGGGCTCAGGTATGCCGTGGCCGATGGGGTCCACACCGGAGGTTGGTCGGGGCGGGCGGGTCCCCGCCGGAAGATCGGCATGACGATGAGCCACCGCCGGGCCACCTGGTCGTACCGCACCACTGCGTCGCCGTTGTTGGTGGATTCGCACATGCCCCCGAAGCCGTGGAAGATCGTGCTCGTGGGCACGGCGCCGTAAAGCACCTGACCCGTCGAGTCGAAGCGCTCTCCCTCACGGGTGAAGATCGCCAGGCGCGTGTTCACGATCTGCACGATGTGGTCGGGGCCCACGGCCAGGCTGTTGTCGGACGGGTTGCGCCCGAAGAAGCCGCCCTGGGGTCCCGAGAAGCCCGCGCCCAGGCCGTCGAAGCTCGCCGCCACGACGGGAGCCGAGCCGGTGCCCTGTGAGGTCTGCTCCACCGCGGCCGCTCCGGGGTTGCGGACCGCCGGTGCGGCGGCCGCTCGATGGGCGTTCTGCTCCCAGAGGAGGATGGCGATGACGACGGCCGTGATGAGGATGACCGCTCGTCGGACGTATGCCGGCATCCGATCTCCCTCCCGCGTGGCTGACCACGCCAGGTGTGGGTGACAGGGAAGGGCAGGTTGGCCGGCTCGCACCGGGGCACGCCGGTCGTCGCATGTTAGCGCGTTGTCGGGAAGTGGAATACCCCGGTGCCTCGCCGGCGTGGGCCGCCTTCTTCCGTCCGGCAACGGACTCGCGGAGCGTTGCTCGCTCGGATCTTCTTCCACGCGGACCTGGCGTTTTTCCCCCCCGCACCCTGTATTGGGCGGATGTCCGACCTGCGATCCCGCCTGAATGACGCACTCACCGGGAGGTATCTCCTCGAGCGTGAGATCGGCGCGGGTGGCATGGCCACCGTCTTCCTGGCGCACGATCTGCGGCACGAGCGGGACGTGGCACTCAAGGTCCTCGATCCCGATCTGGCCGCCTCCATCGGGGCCGAGCGGTTCCTCACAGAGATCCGTACCACCGCCCGGCTCCAGCACCCGCACATCCTACCGCTCTTCGATTCGGGTGAGGCCGACGGTTTTCTCTTCTATGTGATGCCATTCGTGGACGGGGAGACGCTGCGTGACCGGCTGGCACGCGAGGGGCAGCTCCCCGTCGACGACGCCCTGGGGATCGCCCGCGAGGTCGCCGACGGGCTCGCCTACGCGCACCGCGCCGGAGTGATTCATCGCGACATCAAGCCGGCCAACATCCTGCTGGCCGGAACACACGCGACGCTCGCGGACTTCGGGATCGCCCGCAGCGTGGAGCGGGCGGGAGGAGAGCGCCTCACACAGACGGGAACCAGCATCGGGACGCCGACCTACATGAGCCCGGAGCAGGCCTCCGCCGAAGCCAGTGTCGACGGGCGGAGTGACGTCTACTCCCTGGGCTGTGTCCTGTACGAGATGCTGGCCGGCGAGCCTCCGTACACGGGACCCACCGCCGCGTCCATCTTCGCGAAGAAGGTCACCCAGCCCCCGCCGTCGGTGCGTGTCGTCCGCGACGCGACTCCTCCCTGGTTGGAGGCGGTGCTGGCCCGCGCCCTCGCGAAGGCCCCGGCGGACCGCTTTGCCACGACCGAGAGCTTCGCGGCCGCGCTCTCCGGACCCCTGCCGGTCTCGGGCGGGGGGTCGATCTCGTCGTCGACGCAGGCCACGCGGACTCGACCGTTGTACAGGCGCGGCATGGCGGTGGCGGCCGTCGCCGTGCTGCTCATCGCCGCCGCCTGGGGAATCCTCCGGATGCGCGGTGGCCCGGCCGCCCCGGGACCAGGCGACGCGAACGCCATCGCTGTGCTGCCATTCACGGTGCGCGGTGGGCCCGAGCTGGCGTACCTGCGCGAGGGCATGGTCGATCTGCTGAGCACCAAGCTGGACGGCGTGGCCGGGATACGGACCACCGATCCGCAGGCGGTGCTCGCGACCCTCTCCGGTGAGGACACCGGCGGGCTCTCGGGCGAGGAGATTTCCGGAGCCTCCGCACGGTTGGGTGCGGGAAGGGTCATCAGGGGAACGGTGCTCACGGCGGGCACGCAGCTCCACATCCAGGCGTCCGTCCTCGATGCCGCAGGTGTTCCGACGAAGGTCGAGGCGAGCGCCGAGGGGCCCGCGGACGACCTCTTCGGTCTGGTGGACCGGCTGGTGAGCGGCCTCGTGGCGTCGGGGATCACCGGCGGAGACGCCCAGCTGTCCGATCTGGGCGACCTCACCACACGGTCGAACCAGGCCCTCAGGCTCTACCTCGACGGCATTCGGAATTTCCGGCAGGGCCGCGGCATGCAGGAAACCACGGAGCTGTTGCGGCGGGCTGTGGCGCTGGACTCGACGTTTGCGCTGGCGGCGTACTGGGCGGGATACATGGCGACCTACGACGATCTGCCGGCCCTGGCCGACTTCGAGCTGGCGACCCGCCATCGCGAGCATCTCAGCCCGCGTGCCGAGATGCGTCTCGCGGCGGCGCTTGCCGGCGCCGAGGGTCAGCACGCGGAGGCGATCCGACTCGGACGACTCTTCGTCGACCGCTACCCCGACGACGTGGCGGGGTTGTTTCAACTCGGTGAGCAGATCTCCCATACCGGGTACTACGTGGGCGACTCCGCCGGGGCCGCGCGTCCGGCGTATGAGCATGCGGTCGGCCTCGATCCGGCCCTGGCCCCGGCGTATTTCCACCTGGCGGTCATCGGCGGGCTACAGGCCGACACCGGCGCCCTCGACAGATGGGCCGCCGGCCTCGACTCCGCAGCCGTGGATCCGATCTGGCCCGCCATCCTGCGCACGACGCGTGCCGGGGTGAGCGGCGACACGGTCCTTCTCGACCGGTCGGTGGATACCTTCCTGTCCGAGGAGACGCTCTATCCGCCCACGACGCTCGCGGGCTCCATCGCCGAGCTCGCAGCGTCGGTGATGGTCAGCGACCCGTCGGCGTCTCGCCGGATCATGGACCGGTATGCGCGGCGCACCGCCTCCGACACCGCCCGCGCCGTCGTCACCCGACGTCGGGCGCGGCTCGAGAGCGCGTTGGGTCGCTTCGATCTTGCGGAGGCGGCGCTGCGCTCCATCGGCCCCGTCCATCGAAAGCTCTTTCCCTACGACCTCGCCTGGGTCGCACTCCATCCTGCAGCGGAAGGCGGCACTCGAGCGAAAGAGGCCGAGGAGCTGCTGGCCGCCAGGACACCTTCCGCGGGCTCCGACGAAGCGGCGGTTCGACGATATCTCCTTGCCCGGCTGTCGTTGAAGCTCGGCCGGGCCGAACGCTTCCGGGCCGAGGTCGATACGCTGCGACGGGAAAGCGCGGTTCGAACAGGCGACGACGGAGGGCTGGCGCGCGACCTCGTTCTGGAGCTCGAGGCGCTCGATGCACAGCTCCGTGGAGAGCCGGAGCAGGGCCTCGACTCACTTCTCATGTCCCGCTACTGGACGCGCCAGGAGGTCTGGCCCCGGATCGGCCCCGACACCTACTTCGAGGGCGCCCTCGCGGATCGCTGGCCACAGTTCCTCCGGGCGGAGCTGCTCCGTCAGGCAGGTCGCGACACCGATGCCGCCCTCTGGTACCGGATCTCCGCGGACGGGATCTGGCATCGGGTCATCGGTCTCGAGCGCCTCGCTGAGGTGGCACAGGAACAAGGGGATTCAGCGCGAGCGAAGGTGTTCTACACGCAGATCGAGCGTCTCTGGGCGGACGCCGACAAGGATGTCCAGCCGCTGGTTGCCGAGATCCGCGGGAAGATCGGGAGTTAGCGGCGCTCTTCTTGCCCCTCGAGCCTCCGGCGACGTACAGTGCTCCGCCCCGGAACGAGTGCCCCCCCGACTTGCCAGGAGCCGCGGCCATGATTCGACCACTCTCTCGTTTGCCCCAGCGCCGACACGGCCCAGGGCCTGGTTCGTGATCGATCGCCTCGCCGCCGCCCTGGACGGTCTCTACCGCATCGAGCGCCTGCTCGGTGAGGGTGGGATGGCCACCGTCTACCTGGCCCACGACGTCAAGCACGACCGCAAGGTCGCCATAAAGGTCCTCCGCCCCGAGCTCGCGGCGGTCATCGGCGCGGAGCGCTTCCTCGCCGAGATCAAGACCACCGCGAACCTGCAGCATCCGCACATCCTGCCGCTCCACGACTCGGGAGAGGCCGTCGGCACCGTCTTCTATGTGATGCCGTTCATCGAGGGCGAGTCGCTCCGGGACCGGCTCGATCGCGAGCGTCAGCTCCCCGTGGACGACGCCGTGCGCATCGCCGGGGAGGTCGCCGCGGCCCTCGACTACGCTCATCGCCACGGCGTGGTACATCGCGACATCAAGCCCGAGAACATCCTGCTCCATGACGGCTCCGCACTCGTGGCCGATTTCGGCATTGCGCTCGCCGTCTCCCGGCTCGAGGGCGGCACGCGGATGACCGAGACGGGCATGTCGCTCGGTACCCCGCACTACATGAGCCCGGAGCAGGCCATGGGCGAGCGCGAGGTCACGCCGAAGGCGGATATCTACGCCCTCGGTTGCGTGCTCTACGAGATGCTCGCCGGTGAGCCGCCGTTCACGGGACCCACCGCTCAGGCGATCGTGGCGCGGGTGGTGACTGAGGAGCCGCGCGTCCTCGCTGGCCAGAGGAAGACCATCCCGCCGAACGTCGAAGCCGCCGTGAGGACGGCGCTGCAGAAGCTCCCGGCCGACAGGTTCGCCTCGGCCGCGGCGTTCGCCGACGCGCTCGGCGATCGAACCTATGGAATCGGCGGCCCCGCACCGGAAGGAGTCGGGCCATCGGGTTCCGCCGCCCCGGCCCGCGTCCGCGCGCTCAACGTCACGCTCGCGGCGTTCGCGGCCGTGGCGATGGTACTGGCCGGATGGGGATGGCTCACCGTCCGATCCCTGTCGCATCGCCCGCCCACGTGGCAGTACGTCACACTCGGCGACAGCGCGACCCTGACGACCACCTACCTGGGGATGGCGCTCTCCCCGGACGGCTCGATGCTGGTCTTCAAGGACGACCGGCAGAACGGCCTGCTCTGGGTCAAGCGACGGGACCGCCTCGCTCCCACGCCGATCCCCGGGACGGAGCGCGCCCAGAACCCCGTATTCTCGCCGGACGGACAGTGGATCGCCTTCTCGGCCGACCGACACTTGAAGAAGGTGCGGGTCAGCGGGGGAGCGACGGTCACATTGGCGGATTCCGTGGGGCCGGAGTTCAGCGGCGTGGCCTGGCTCGACGACGGCACAATCGTCTACGGAACTCCCGAGCAGACCCGGCTCAAGCGCGTGAGCGACGCCGGCGGGCCGAGCACGCTCATCCTCACGGAGGACTCCCTGGGGGGCGGAGGCATCGGGCTGCCGGTCGCCCTTCCCGGGGCCCACGGTGTGCTGTTCCAGTACTGCAGCTCCGGGTGCGTTTCGACCGGCGTGCACGTCCTCGACCTGCGGACCGGACAACAGAAGGAGCTACTCCCCGATGCGGTGAGTTCTTCGTACCTGCCGGACGGACGCCTGATGTGGGTGCGCCTGGATGGCGTGGCCATGGCCGCGCCGTTCGACCTCGAGCGCCTCGAGATCACGGGAGAGGCCACGCCGGTGCTGGAGGGCATCGAGGTTCAGCCTTTCCAGGGGTTCGCCCTTGTCTCATGGTCGACCTCGGGATCTCTGGTGTACGCTCGCGCGAGCCTCGGATCGAGTGACTATACGGTGGTGAAGGTGAAGCGCGACGGGGCCACCACCCCCATCGATCCGGATTGGCATGGAGCCGTCAATTCCTTGACGATCTCGCCGAGCGGTGATCGAATCGCGACGGCCATCGGCCAGGGGAGCAGCCTCAATATCTGGATCAAGCCACTCGGTCCAGGTCCCGCCACGCGTCTGACCTTCGGCAATCAGGACCGTCGTCCCGCCTGGTCGCCGGACGGGAAGGAGATCGCGTTCATCCGCGACAGTGCGAGCACGAGCATGGTCTTCGGGCACCCGGCGGACGGGACCGGTCCGGACAGGCTCCTGGCCCACATCGACCGCATGATCCAGGAAGTGACCTGGTCACCGGACGGTCGCTGGCTGGTGCTGAGGACGGACAATACGGCGTACGGTGCCGCGGACCTCGTCGGTGTGCGCACCGACGGCGATACCACCGCGGTGCCTCTGGTGGCGACCAGCTTCTCGGAGCTGCATCCCGCCGTCTCACCGGACGGGCGTTGGCTCGCGTACATGTCCAACGAGAGCGGGATCAACGAGGTGTACGTCCGTCCGTTCCCCGAGACCGGCAGCGGCCGATCGCAGGTCTCGAATGGCGGCGGCTCGTCGCCCGTGTGGTCTCCGAGCGGGCGAGCGCTCTACTATCTGGACGGCGGCGGGAGTGTCGTCGCGGCCCGACTCGACACCAGGGGTGCGTTCCGCGTCCTGGATCTCACCCCGATGTTCAACGCCTCCGGCTACCAACTGGATGCGTTCCATACGACCTTCGCGGTGACCCCGGACGACAGCACGTTCCTGTTCGTTGCCTCGCGCCGGGTCGGCCGCGCGACGAACGGCCCCCAGCTCGTCTGGGTGGACGACTGGTTCACCGACCTGGAGCAGCGACTGAGCACGTAGGACGACGGGCGTTCGGCGCTCCGTCTGCGGGTCCTCCGCTCCGTTTCCGCGTTCGCTGTCGGCCAACGTGGCTGGCGGAGTTGGCCCGCTCTTTATCCCAGCCCGATCTCCAGCTTCGTCACCGAAGCCGGCGGAAACGCATACACCCACGTCCCCGATCCCACGTCGACGTTCGTGGCCGCGGTGGGCGTCACCACGTCCGGTGCGTCGAACGTGTTGTGGGCGTGTACGTCCGCGTGGGTCAGCGTCGTGGCCCGTGCCGAGCGCACGGTGGCTCCCAGCACTTCGATTTCCGTGGCCATGGGCTGGGTCATGTGCTGGTTGGTGACCGTGAGGGTGATCCGGCCTTCGGTGGGCACCGACGCCGATGCACCCAGCGCCCGGAGGCTCTTCGCGTTTCCGTCCCGGTCCTTCCAGGGAGCCTCGGGGGCCGCCACCTGCACCGGCATGGACGTGGCGCCCTGGTGCGCGGCGTACATGTCGAAGACGTGGTAGGTGGGGGTGAGGATGAACTTGTCCTCGTGGGCCAGGAAGAGGGACTGGATGCAGTTGATGAGCTGGGCGATGTTCGCCATCGCCACCTTGTCCGCGTGGCGGTTGAACGTGTCCAGGGTCAGCCCCGCCACCACCGCGTCCCGCACCGTGGACTGCTGCCCGAAGAGATGCGTGGGATCGACGTTCGTGGTCATGTGGTGCCAGGCGCCCCACTCGTCCACCACGAGCTTCGTCCTGCGGCGCCGGTCCACCTCGCCCATGATCTCCCAGTGGTTCCCGATGAGCGTCTCCATGAGGTTGGCGCTGGTGAGGAGCTCGTACCACGCCGTCTCGTCGAAGGCGACGGCCTCGCCCTGGGGCGAGCTGCAGTAGTGGTGCAGCGCCAGCCCCCAGACCCGTCCCAGGTCGTTCCGCTTCGCAACCTGCTCCAGAAATTTCCGCGTCCAGTTGCGGTCGTCGCCGCTGGGTCCCGACGCCACGAAGCGAAGGCCCACTCCGTAGTCGGGCACCGGCCAGGTGGCGAAGCGGCGGAACGCCTCGGCGTATTCCTCGGGCGTGAAGTTGCCGCCGCACCCCCAGGACTCGTTGCCGACGCCCCAGTAGCGGGCGTTGAAGGGGTCGGGATCCCCGCCGGTCGCCCGCAGGTCCGCCAGGGTGGTGCTCCCCTTGGGCGAGTTGCAGTACTCCACCCACTCGAAGAACACCCGGGGCGGAAGCGAGCGCACGTTGGCCGCCATGTACGGCTGGGCGCCCACCAGCCGGGCGAAGCGCATGAACTCGTTGGTTCCGAAGCGGTTGTTGTCGAACTTTGCCTGGACGTTGCCCAGGTCGTGGATCTCCCGGGAGTCCACCCAGACGTTGGTCCGCCGCGGACGCTTGGCCGGGTCGCCCACGCCGTCGCGCCAGTCGTAGGAATCGGCGAAGCACCCGCCGGGCCAGCGCACCACCGCGGGGCGGATCTTCTTCATGGCGTCGATCAGGGCCTTCCGCACGCCGCCCACGTTGGGGATGGACGAGTCCTCACCCACCCAGACGCCGTCGTAGATCACGCCGCCCAGGTGCTCGGTGAAGTGACCGTAGATCTCCGGGGCAATGGTGCCGATGGGCTCTGTGGGTACGATCTCGATGTGGGCGTCGGCGAGGCGGGCGGGGCCGCCGTGACCGGCTCGCGCACGAGTGGCGTGAGAGCCACTGACGAACGCATCCAGCTTCGAAGCGATTCCCAACCCCGCTATCGGTGCGCCGGCCATCAGCGCGGCGCCTTTCAATGAGGTGGCGACGAAGTCGCGGCGGGTGCGTAGCGGAGGGGTGGGCTCTAGCGGTCGGTGGTCGGTCATGGGAAGAGGTCTCCTGGCGTTCGCCTTCGTTCGATCATCGGCGAGCCCTGCATGTCTGCCTGTCTTCGAGGATGAGCCCGGCCTCCTCACGTCGTCTTGCGGGTAACCTTCCAGTAGACGGAGTAGCGCTCGTCGAACACCCCGTTCAGTGGCGTCAGCTTACGGTTCACGGTCTGACCCACGGTGCGGAACTCGATCATCTCGCCGGGGGCCTGCTCCACCCACGTGCTGGGGTCGTCGCTGTCGACGAGAAGCTCCGGGGTCCCCTCCTTCGGCTCGAAGGGATACTCGGGCACGGTGCGGGGCGCCGTGGGTCCGGCGCGCAGGTTCTGCTCCGTAAGTCCCTCGGTGCCCTCGTGGGCCGCCAGCACGAGCGGGCCGTACATGAGCGCCTGGACGGAGGGGTCGTCGGGCATGGCCACGGTGTGGAGCGCCATGGGCAGTACCAGCTCGACCCGGTCTCCATCCTTCCAGGTTCGGTCGATCACCATGTACGAGCCGGGCTCCACCGTCACGGGATGGGCCTCTCCCGCGACGCTCAGGCTCACGTCTCCCGTCACCCAGTAGGGTATACGCAGTCGGAGGGCCATCTTCGTGGGCTCCTCGCACTGCACGATGAGCCGGGTGCGCTCCTCGCGGGGGAACTCGGTGTCCTGGATGACATGCACGGCCTTGTCGCGCCACGCCACCTCCGACGCGACGTACAGGTTGACCCAGAGGCCGTCGTCGTCGTGGAAGTACACGCTGTCGCCGGACTTCGAGAAGTTCTCGACGCCCGTGCCGTAGCAGCACCAGAAGGCCTGATTCGTCGTGCCGAAGAGCCGCCAGTAGCCGGCGCCCAGAGGCAGGTAGTAGAGCTTCTCGCCGTCTCCGGGGTGCTGCGTGCCCAGGATGCCGTTGAAGAGCGCCCGCTCGTAGTAGTCGGCGTAATGCGGGTCGGCCGTCCACGAGAAGAGGTGGCGAGTGAGCTTGAGCATGTTGTACGTGGTGCACGTCTCTTCGGTGTAGCCACCGAGGGTGCCGGCCAGCACGTCGGGCGGCGCGGGCCACTCCTCACCGCTCGTGGTGCCCCCGGTAGCGTAGGCGCGCCTCCCCGTGACGTCGCCCCAGAAGAAGTCGGCCATCTTGCGGTAGCGGTCCTCGCCGGTGAGCTCGTAGCGCCGGGCCGCCCCGATGACCTTCGGTATGGTGGTGTTGCCGTGGACGTGGGTGAGCTCTTCGCGGCCTTCGGCCATGGGATCGAGGACGCGCCGATGGTCGAAACGGTGCGCCAGCTCGGCATACGAGGCCTCTCCAGTAACCGCCGAGAGGTTGTACAGCACCTCGTTCATGCCCCCGAACTCGGTGTTGAGGATGTCCTGCATCTGCTCGTCGCTCAGGGGTTCGCACCACGCCGCCACCCAGTCGGCCATGCCCCGGACCATGCCCAGCGCCTGGGCGTTCCCGGCGAGCTGGTACTGATCCAGCAGGCCCGCCATGATCTTGTGATACGTATAGAACGGCGCCCACACGCGCTCGCGTCGGCGCAACCGATCGAAGAACTCCGTGGGGAAGGCGCTCAGGTAACCCCCGCCCAGCGCACGCTGACACGGAGCCAGCTCACGCACCATGAAGTTGCCACGCTCGCGTACGTCGGGGTCGTCGAGCTGCGCGCCCATGAGCGCCAGGGCCGACAGGTAGTGGCCCGTGAAGTGCCCGCGGAGCTCGTTGTTCGGCGCCTCCCATCCCCCCAGCGGTTCGGCCGAGGAAGGGATGCCCGCCGTGACGCGGAACATGTGCAGGAGACGGTCGGGGTCCAGGTTCATCACGAACTGCCGGTTCGTCAGCACCTCGTCCAGGAAACGGCCCGGTCGCAGCCGCACGTCGCGCAGGGGGAATGGCGTCGCCACCATCGGGACCGGGGCGGAGCCACCGAGACCCAGGGCCGCCGCGACCTCCCGTGGCACGCCGATTCCTTCTTGCGATCCGGGCCACGAGGGGACGGCCATGGCCGCGGCGGCTCCCACGGCGGTGGCCACGAAGTCTCGCCGGGTCAGGTCGGTGCTCATGCGCGCGTTTCCATGGGTGCCTCCATCCTTCTTCATGCGATCCCCGCGCGCTCGTTCGCCTTCGCGATGATCGCCGCCATGACGTCACGGTACTTGTCGAAGGTGTCGTCCACGACGTTGAGGGTGGGGATGGCGATGGGGGACAGCGACAGCGTCTGGTTGTCGAAGCGGCCGAAGCCCGCCTCGTGCACACCGGTGCTGCCGCGGCCCGGAGCCGGATGGCTCAGGTGCTGGAAGAAACGGGCGTAGCGGCGCACGCCGGGG
Source organism: Gemmatimonadota bacterium (assembly GCA_022340755.1). Lineage (GTDB taxonomy): Bacteria > Gemmatimonadota > Gemmatimonadetes > Longimicrobiales > Gaopeijiaceae > SZUA-318. The sequence goes on along the minus strand of JAJDNI010000102.1, from coordinate 506 downwards.
TCGGCGATGCCACCTCCCCCGGAGTGGTACATGGGGATGAACTCGAGGAGCGCGTCGTAGTGCATCTCCCCCACGCACACGACCTGCGGATACCGCGCGTGCAGATCCGCCACCAGCCGACGGACGCCCTCGTGCATGTCGCCCGTCGTGTTGTTGGTCCACCCGCCGACGATGTCCAGGAAGTACGCGTCCACGCCGTACTTCTCGATCATGTCGGCGATGCGCTGCTCCATCCACACGCGCCAGGAGTCCACGCCCATGTTCATGTAGGCGAGCCAGCCTTCCTGGTGGCGGTCATTGTCCCAGTCCACCCAGTTCAGGTCCATGGCATCGCCGTCGATCTTCGCGGTGGCCGCGTCGGCGATGCTCCGGAAGACCGGCTGGTTCCGGTTGGCGGTGTTGGTCCCGTACATGGGCATGAGGCGGAAGCCCATGCGGTGGCCCTCGTCCACCAGGCGGCGGAATCCGGCGTCGCCGCCCATGCGCTCCGAGACGGTGTAGTTGGG
>JAJDNI010000090.1 GCA_022340755.1 Gemmatimonadota bacterium | reverse complement strand
ATGAAGTGTCCGTCCGGATGAGAGCCGGAGGTTCGAGCCGAGCGGCCCAAACGGAAGTCGCAGAGCACATGGGTGTTCCGCGAGACGAGCGAGGATCGCCGCAGGCGACCGCAGCTCCATCCGGGCGCCCCGATTGAAGGTCCGCGCATGCGGCCAATGAAGTGTCCGTCCGGATGAGAGCCGGAGGTTCGAGCCGAGCGGCCCAAACGGAAGTCGCAGAGCACATGGGTGTTCCGCGAGACGAGCGAGGATCGCCGCAGGCGACCGCAGCTCCATCCGGGCGCCCCGATCAGGTATGTGACAACCGTGGCTTTTGCCCGGATTGCTGCGGTGAGCGACGGCAATCCGGGCTTTCTTGTTTGGAGCGGTGGCAGAATGGCTATTGCACACGCCTCGAAAGCGTGCGTCCGAGAGGACATGGGGGTTCGAATCCCTCCCGCTCCGTAGGTAATGAGGAAAGGCCTGCCTGTGGGTGCGGGAGGGGTTCGAACAAAGGGTTCGAGCCGACGAGGGGAAACGCTGACAAGATCTGGCCGCCCACCGAGGAGACAGACCGAGCGAAGGGAGGTCAATCCCTCCCGCTCCGTAGGTAATGAGGAAAGGCCTGCCTGTCCGTGCGGGAGGGGTTCGAACAGAGGGTTCGAGCCGACGAGGAGAAACGCCGACAAGATCTGGCCGCCTACCGAGGAGACAGACCGACCGAAGGGAGGTCAATCCCTCCCGCTCCGCTTGACCCTGGCTGCCCCCTCGGTCTACTCGGACCGGGGGGGCTTTCTCGTTCCTGAACGTCCACACCCTCCACACCATCCGTGACCGACCGCATCTCACAGCGCAGCATCGCCCTGTTCTGGGCACCTCTTGCCGCCACATGGATCATGATGGGGGCCGAGGCACCGTTCCTCACGGCCGTCATCGCCCGGCACCCGGAGGCCACGTTCAACTTGGCGGCCTACGGCGTGGCGTACGCCTTCGCCATTCTCACCGAGGCGCCGATCATCATGTTGATGAGCGCCGCCAATGCGCTCGTGCGGGACGGACACAGCTTCAAGCGGATGCGCAATTTTTCGCGCTTCCTCATCGCTGGGGCGACGCTCCTCCTCGTCGTCATGGTGATCCCGCCGGTCTTCCACCTGGTGATGGTGGACCTCATCGATCTGCCCGCGCGAGTGGCGGAGCTCACCTACGGCGCCCTCTGGTTCCTCCTACCCTGGCCCGGTGCCATCGGCTACCGGCGCTTCCACCATGGCGTCCTCATTCGCGCCGGCCACACCCGGCGGGTGGCGTACGGCACCACGGTGCGCGTCACCACCATGGCCAGCACGGCGATGCTCGCCTACCTGCTCCTGCCCATCCCCGGGGCGTGGGTGGGCGCCATCGCCCTCTCAGTGGGTGTGGTCGTGGAGTCGACGGCGGTGCGTCTCATGGCGGCATCCACGGTGCGCGAGCTCCTGGCCCAGACGAAGGACCCCTCCCACACGCCCGATCCTCTCACGTACCGGGAGATCGTCAGCTTCTACTACCCGCTGGCACTGACATCCCTCATCGGTCTCGCGGTGCAGCCGATGCTCACGTTCTTCATGGGACGATCGGCCTATCCTGTCGAATCGCTGGCCGTCTTTCCGGTGGTGCAGGGCCTGTCGTTCCTCTTCCGGTCAGTGGGACTCGCGTATCAGGACGCGGTGATCGCCCTCATGGGGGAGCGCCACCGGCATCTCCCGGAGCTGAGCAGGTTCACCCTCACCCTCGGCCTGTCCGCCTCGGCCATGCTCGCCCTGGTTGCCTTCACGCCCTTGGCCCACGTCTGGTTCCAGGGAGTCTCGGGGCTGACGCCGCACCTCGCCGGATTCGCCGTCCTGCCGGCCAGGGTCATCGCGCCGCTGCCTGCGATGACGGTCCTCCTCTCGCTACAGCGCGGGATACTGGTGAACGTGCGACGCACCCGTCCCATCACGATGGCCACGTCCATCGAAGTGGTGGGGATCGCCCTCTGCTTCGTGATACTGGGATGGGGCTTCGGGGTTGTGGGGGCCACGGCGGCGTTCGTGGCGTTCGTGGTCGGGCGATTCGGGGCCAACATCTTCCTGACCTTCCGCTGTCGCCAGACCATCGCGACCACTGCCGCCTCGGCGGCGATTGCGGCCTGAGGGTCAGGAGCACCGGACGCCCTCGAGATCAGGCTTCAGCGCGAACCCCACGCACTCGGGGTCATCGCCTCCGGCCAGGAAGACCTCGTTCATGGCCTCCGCCACCTGATCAGCCGCCTCCGGCGCGCACGCGGCGATGAGTCCCGAGCCGCTTCCCGAGATTGTGACCGCCCACGCACCTGCGTCGCACGCTGCGCCCATGGCGTTGGCGGCCCCGGGGATCAGCGGCAGGCGGTAGGGCACGTGCAGCTCGTCTTCGAACCCGGTTCGGATGAGATCGGGGTCGCAGGTAGCCAGCCCGCGGAGGAGTGCCGTCAGGCGACCGAGGCCCGCGGTCGCCACGTCGTGGCCGACCTGCCTCGGCAGGGCGGTCCTGGCCGCGGCGGTCGAGACGCCCACCGACGGCGCCGCATACGCGAACCCGACCTCCCCCGAGAGCTCGAGGGGAAGGGCGTGGAGACCCGACAGGCCCGGCACGACGGCCTGAAGACCGCCGAACGCGCAGGGTGCCGCGTTGTCTCCATGGCCCTCCCGGAGAGCGGCTGCGCGGAACGCTTCTACTGGCGCTGGATCGAAGCCCAGGACCGCTCGCGCCAACTCGTGGCCCGCCACCAACGCCGCCGCCGACGATCCGAGACCCCGGGCCACGGGGATCTCGGAGCGCATGCGGAGCTCCCCGCCCAACTCGGCCCCCGCTCCGGTCATGACCGCGGAGAAGGCCCAGAGGAACAGGTCGTCGCCGGAGTCACCTTCGAGCCGTGAGAGGGTGCCGGTACGAGATACATGGAGTCCACCGTCGCCCGGCGTGAAGTCGACCGTGAGGTAGCGGTCCAGTGCGAGGCCCAGCGTGTCGAAGCCGGCTCCCAGGTTCGACGTGGAGCAGGGCACGCGGACGCCGGCGGAACGGGTGGGGATCATGCGGTGGCTCCATCCATCAGCAGGTCGGCGAGTGCGTGCGCATCGGCGTCTATGGCGGTCACGGTCTCTGCACGCTCGAAGGTGGCCGCCAGGGTGTCCGGCGGTGCGACGTGGGTACCGGTGCTCTCCTCCACCACCTCCGGGAACTTCGCGGGGTGGGCCGTCGCGAGCACCACCCAGGAGGCCCCCGGAGCCCTCGAAGCGCGGGCCTTTTCCATGGCCGTCCAGGCCACGGCGGCGTGGGGGTCCAGGACATGGCCTGTGCGTCGATACACCTCGCCGATGCACGCGCGCGTCTCGGGGTCGTTGGAGGCGACGCCCGTCACATCTTGTCGTAGCCGACTCACGTCGTCGTCGTACATCCAACGGATACGTTCCAGGTTGCTTGGGTCCCCAACGTCCATGGCGTTGGACAAGGTGGGGATGGAGGGTCGCGGCCTGACTTCTCCGGACTCGAGGTAGTCGATGAACGGCCGGTTGGGGTTGCACGCCGCGACGAAGCCCGCCGCGGGCATCCCCGCCTGATGCGCGAGGAGTCCCGCGCAGAGATTGCCGAGGTTCCCCGAGGGCACGACGAACATCGGGGGGCGTGCCTCCCATCCGAGTCGAGCGGCGGCGTGCACGTAGTAAAAGGCCTGTGGAAGGAGCCGGCCGACGTTGATGGAGTTCGCCGATGTGAGCCTGCACTTCGCCTTCAGAGCCGCGTCGGCGAAGGCTCCCTTGGCCAGACGCTGGCAGTCGTCGAACGTGCCCGCCACGGACACCGCGTCGACGTTGCCTCCGAGCGTGGTCATCTGGCGCCGCTGGCGCTCGCTGATCCCGTCGCGTGGAAAGAGGACGACGACCCTGAAGCCCTCGATACCGTGGAAGGCCGCCGCCACGGCGCCGCCGGTGTCCCCGGACGTGGCCACCAGCACCGTGCGTCGCTCGCCCTCCTCCGTCAGCGCGGCCATGGCCCGGGCCATGAACCGTGCCCCCACATCCTTGAACGCGAGGCTGGGCCCGTGGAAGAGCTCGAGGACATGGACGCCGTCATCGATCTCCACCAGCGGCACGTCGAAGTCCAACGACTCGGTGGTGATCGTTCGGATGAGGTCCTCCGGGAGCATGTCGCGCAGGAGTCGCTCGGCGGCCCAGAGCGCCGACCCGGGAAATGCCGGGTCCGTGGGCACAGAGCCCGTTCCCAATCGCATCAGGTCGCGCGGAACGTACAGGCCTCCGTCGGGCGCGAGACCCTGGAAGAGCGCTTCCCGAAAGTCGACGGGTCCGTAGCCCCGAGTGCTCTGGAAGGATTGCATGAAGCCGAATCTAGCAGGTCGGTCTCGTCGGCGTGACGGAGCCGCCATGGAGGGATAACTTGAGTCGTCCTGCCCCCTCCACCCTCGGACTGGAACGAGCCCGTGGATGTGACGGCGGTGCCCCCTGGACAACCAGGTCGCGGACGTCTTTTCACCGTCGCGCAGGTCGTCTACTTCCTCGTCCTGCTGTACCTCTTCTTCTTCTCCATCGACCTGATGAGTGCGGCCTTCAAGGCCGCGGGACGCGGCTTCGCCGAACATCTCATCGGCACGGCCGCCGACCCCCTCGCTGGGCTCATCATCGGGTTTCTCGCCACCAGCCTCATCCAGAGCTCCTCCACCACGACGACCATCGTGGTAGGCCTGGTGGCGGCGGGATCTCTCCCCATACCGGTTGCGATTCCCATCGTTATGGGGGCGAACATCGGCACGACGGTGACCAACACCATCGTGTCCTTCGGCCACGTAACTCGACCCGCCGAGTTCGAGCGCGCCTTCGCCGCCTCCACGGTCCACGATTTCTTCAACGTGCTCGCGGCCCTGACGCTGCTTCCCGTCGAGATCGCGTTCCATCCCATTCAGCGGATGGCCACGGGGATGGAAGGGCTGTTCGAGGGGGTCGGCGGGATGAAGCTCGCGAGCCCGCTGAAGATCATCGTCGAGCCGCTTGCCGAGGTCGTGACGACGCGGGTCACGAGTGATTTTCTGCTGCTGATCATCGCGCTGGGCGTGCTCTTCTTCGCGCTCTCCCAGATGGTCCGGGTGATGCGCGGCATGGTTCTGGACCGGCTCGAGGCGCTGTTCAGCCGGGTCCTCTTCCGCAACGACGCGGCGAGCTTCTCGCTGGGGATGGTCACCACGGCGACGGTGCAGAGCAGCTCCGCCACGACGTCGCTCATCGTTCCGCTGGTGGGTACCGGCATCCTCACGGTGCCGAAGATCTATCCGTACACGCTGGGAGCGAACGTCGGCACCACCGTCACGGCGATCCTCGCGTCCTTCGCCACGGGAAGTCCCGCAGCCGTGATCGTGGCTTTCGCGCATCTGGCGTTCAACATCCTGGGGATCCTGATCTTCTATCCGCTGGGCAGGATCCCCATCTGGCTCGCGACGAAGCTGGGCGCGGTGGCCGCGCGCTCGAAGCGGAGCTCCGCCGCCGTGGTCGGGACCTACGTGGCACTGCACGTGATCCCGATCCTCTATGTGGTCCGCTCGGCGACAGGGAGGTGATGCGACATGTCCGTATGGTCCGAACTCAAGGCGCTCCTCAGAGGTGGCAGCCTCACCCAGGAGGCCTTCCACGAGGCTATCGTCATGCTCCGCGACTCACACGGGATGTACCGTGACGCCATCGCCTCGTTGCATAAGGAAGGCGCGATGGCCGGCGACATCTACGAGCGCGATCGACAGGTGAATCGGTACGAGCGCGACGTGCGGCGGAAGATCGTCACGCACATGTCGGTATCCACCAGACCCGACGTCAACATGGGCCTGGTGCTCACGGCGATCATCATCGACATCGAGCGCATCGGGGACTACACGAAGAACATCGTCGAGCTGGCCATGGGGCTGGAGGCGCCCTTCGACGGGCTCGAGCTCCAAGGGGACGTCGTGGAGATGGAGCGGGCGGTGACTGGGATGTTCGAGGACACCATCACGGCTCTGGAGAATTCGGACGAGGCGAGCGCGCGACAGGTCATGGAGACCCACAAAAGGGTATCGGAGACGGCGGAGCGCGACATGCGACGCTTGCGGAACGGAGAAGTGCTGACGGGGCGCTCGGGGCACGCCGTGACGGTGGCGCTTCACTTGCGCTTCCTGAAGCGGGTGAGCGCCCACCTCAAGAACGTGGCCACCAGCGTCGTGAATCCGTATTACCGCATCGGCTTCCGGGAGAAGCACCCCGAGAGTTGAGCACGTGACGCAGCACGAGAAGGAGCCCCCGGCGTGACGCCGGGGGCTCCTGGCTCCCTCCTACCAAGTGGCGGTGGGTCAGACCGCTCGACCGGTCATCTCGACTTCGCCTGCTCCTTTTGAAGCTCGATGAGGTCGGCGTTCCAGTGGGTATCGTCACCCAGGAGGTTCCTCACGAAGTACTCCGCCCTGAGCCAGAACCAGTAGTCGCTCATGTTCCCGTACCCGTGGCGGGAATCGGGGAAGACGAAGAAGTCGAAGCGCTTGTTGGCCTTGATGAGGGCGTCGGCCATGCGATAGGTGTTGGCCGGGTTGACGTTGTTGTCTGCCGTTCCCGTGGTGAGGAGCAGGTGTCCCTTGAGGTTCTTCGCGATGGACGGGTTGGTGGCGATGGAGAAGGCGAAGGAAACCTGGCCGGAGTCGCTCACCTCCTCCTTCACCCCGTTCTGCGACTCACCCCACCAGCGGTTGTAGACGGTGTTGTCGTGGTTGCCCGACGAGGACACCGCGACCTTGAAGAAGTCGGGGTACACGAGCATGGCCGCGGTGGACATGAAGCCGCCACCCGAGTGCCCGTAGATGCCCACCCGGTCCTGGTCGATGAAGGGGTGCCGCTCCGCCAGTTGCTCAACGGTGACTTTCTTGTCGGCCAGTCCGTAGTCCCGGAGGTTGTTGTATCCGAATCGGTGGTACCACAGGGAGCGGTCGGGATGGCCGCCGCGGTTGCCCACGGTGACCACCACGAAGCCGAACTGGGCCAGCGCCTGCTCGTACGCCGCCGTGGAGAAGGACTTGGCCACCGACTCGGTCTGTGGGCCGGGGTACACGTACTCGACGATGGGATAGACCTTGGTCGAGTCGAAGTCGTAGGGTTTGTACATGACGCCGTACAGGTCCGTCACCCCGTCGGCGGCCTTGACCTTGAAGGGCTCGGGGAACTCGTAGCCGGCTGCCAGGAGCAGCGAGAAGTCCGCCGTCTCCAGGTCCATGATCTTGCGCCCGGTTTCGTCGAAGAGCGTGGACGTGGGAGCGGTGTTCACCCGGGAGTAGTTGTCCACGAAGTAATGCGCGGTCTCTGAAGTCGACGCGGCGTGATCGAAGTCCCCGGGGTCCAGAAGCTTGAGGCCGGTGCCGTCGAGACCCACCCGGTAGGTGTGCCGGTAGTAGGGGTCCTCGCCCTGCTCCCGGTCGTTGGCCTGGAACACCAGCGTACCCTTGGCCTCGTCGATGCCCTCGATCCCGTCCACGTGCCAGGGTCCGGAGGTCAGCGCCTTCTGCGACTTGCCGTCGGGTGAGATGCGGTACAGATGCGCCCATCCATCCCGCTCGGACCACCACACCAGGTCGCCGTTGGCCAGCCGCCACGGGGGCTGCTGCTCCAGGGTGACGTTCATCCGCTCTTCGATGACCGTCTTGACCGCCCCGGTGGTGGGGTCCGCCACCATGACGTCGATGCGGTGCAGGTCACGGCTGGCCCGGTAGAAGTACAGCTCGTTGGACTTGTTGGAGAGCCACCGGGAGATGGGCACCTCGTCGTTCACGCCGCCGCCGCCCCCTCGGCCGGAGCCCCGGAAGCCGCCTCCGTCCCGTGGGTTCCGGAAGACCCCCATGGTTTCGTCCTTCCACGGCTGGTCGTCGATCTTCTTCATCTGGCGGCTCTGCATGTCGAAGACCAATAGCTCCGCCTGGTCGATGAGCGTGTCGCCGGGCATGGCGTACTTATAGGTCTCCAGCTGGGGCCGCTTGTTGTTCTCGGTGTGGATGACCCACAGGTCGGCGACCTTGCGGGTGTCGTCCCGGGTGAGGGCGAACCAGTGGGAGTCCCACGACCAGGCGATGCCGGCGCGCTGACGCCGTGTGAACTCCTTGGCCGTCTCCTCGTCGTTCTCTCCGCGCCCCTGGCTGCCGTACGCGTAATCCTTCTCGCCGTCGGTGGTGAGTTGGGTCTCGTCGACCTTCACCTTCCACTCGGCGCTGTCGGCCTCGGCGCCGGACTTCCCCCTGCGGGCATCGAGGATCTTCTTGTACTCGTCGTACGTCATCGCCCAGAGGTTGAACTCCCGGCTGAAGACCACCCATTGGGTGTCCGGTGACACGCTCGCCCAGCCAGGGTTGTTGTCAGGGGCCTCGTAGTCCTCCAACAGGCGCAGCGTGCGGGTGGGCACGTCGTACTGGAAGTGGAACATCTTCTTCTTCGTGCGGGGACGCTGGGGCCGCCGCCCACGCTGCTGCTGTTCACCCACGACGGTGTCGGCTTCGGTGACCTTCTCGTCCTGAGACGACTGCACATCGAACTGGATGGTGTGGTCGTCGATGAAGCGGATGGCGCGGATGGGAAGGTGCTGGGCGTCCCAGGGATCGTGGGTGATCCGCGTCAGCTCCGCGGCGATCCGATCGTTGTCGAAGATCGCCTGCTTGGTGCCGCGAACGGGATCGACGACGTAGTACGACGTTCCTTCGGTGGTCTCCCACTGATACCAGAACTTGTCGCCGTGGTCGATCCAACGCGGAGACAGCGTCGTGCTCTTCAGTAGATCCCGGATCTTGTACGGAGCGAAACGCGCGGCGAGCTGATAGTTGGCCGACCCCGGCCCGCCGACGACGTCGCGTGCCGGGGCGGAATGGACCTGCGCCGCCGACCGCATGGGCAGCGCGACCTCCGACGTGGCGAACGGAAGCGCGAGCAACGCGAGGAGTGCCAGCCGGCGAACCGGCACGGCACGAGCGGTACGAATCATAGAGACCTCTCGGTAGTGCGGTACGGGAAGGGCTGGGACAAGAGGAGGCCTCGGCGCGTCTCCTGCAATGGGCCGGGTCTGGAGTCAGCTATCGGAGTCCCGCCCGGCGGGCGAGCGTCCGGAGTTGGCAGCCGCAGACGAGGTCGAGGGGCGCACCGGCGATTGGGCGTCCGGACCCGGCAACCGCGCGCCGCCGGCGAGCGCCACTGACAGCCCAAGCCAGATCCGGCGAAGATACGTCCCCTCCCAACCACGAAAGAGGTGAGCGAAAGGCGGCGTATAACATGCGTGAACTCTTGTGTACCCTGGCCTCACCGAGGTCCAAAAGCAGGGCGCCGGCACCTACTTGAAGGCGCCGGCGCCCAGACCGCTCCGGGGAGCGTAGAAGGCTACTACTTCTTCTTGGCCTTCTTGGCGGGCTTCTTCGCCGCCTTCTTCGCGGCCTTCTTGGCGGGCTTCTTCACCGCCTTCTTGACGGCCTTCTTGGCGGGCTTCTTCACCGCCTTCTTCGCGGCCTTCTTGGCAGGCTTCTTCGCCGCCTTTTTCGCGGCCTTCTTGGCCTTCTTGGCGGGCTTCTTCGCCGCCTTCTTCGCGGCCTTCTTCATGGCCTTCTTCACGGGCGCCTTCCTGGCCGCCTTCTTCGCCGCCTTCTTCGCGGGACGCTTCTTGGCGCCAGCGGCCTTCTTGGCGACCTTCTTCGCCGCCTTCTTGGCGGGCTTTTTCACCGCGGCCTTCTTGGCCGGCTTCTTTGCTGCGGCCTTCTTCGCCGCCTTCTTGGCCGGCTTCTTTGCTGCAGCCTTCTTGGGTGCCTTCTTCTTGGTCGCCACGGTTCGCCTCCGGAAGCAGGTTACGACCAAATGAAGTTCGCGAACGACATCTATGTAGTGCCTTTCGTCGGCAGAAAGCAATAGGCTCGACGCGGAAACACACAAGATGTTGTGCAAGGGTTCGGATGAGGACACTACGGGGTGGGTACCCGGGAGACCTTGAGAGGCGTCCTGAGTGTGCTGACCGAGTCGTGGTCGGAGGGGGATGCGCGCGGCGATTCGAAGCCCCATCATTCAGCCCGGCTGATCACGAACCCGAACTCCTCGACCTGCTCGGTACCATGCGTGCCCGTACTGCCGACGACTTTCTGAGGGAGCTCAAGGAGCGCGGCGCGCGCCGCCTCCTGCGCGTGCGATTCCGCGCCAACCGCAGCACGATCTGGTCGCTCACGCAGGACGCGACGGTGCTCAACGTGCACGTGGCGTACCGGCGGGCACCGGCGAGCGTCCTGGACGCGTTCGCGACCATCGTCCGCGGGCGGGGCTATCGAACAGCCGCGGTGAAGGAGGCGGCGGACCAGGTCCGGAACTGGCGGGGGCTGGTGCCGGTCATGGAGGCGGTGCGGGCCTATCACGCTCAACGCCTGCGCCGCTCCGCCCATCGGTGTGACGAAGACACCCAAGTGACGCATTGCTGCGCCACGCCGGCCCAGCGCGCGTACCTCCGAGCGCTGTATGGCTACCTGAACCGCTCTCGGTTCGACGGGCTGCTTCCGGATGACCTGCCCGTGCGGTTGAGCAACCGCATGTCCACTTCGCTGGGCCACATCATCCCGGCGCAGGACCGGAGGCGCGGTCGGTTCGTCATCGAGCTCGCGCTCAACGTCGACCTCATGCTCGAGGGCAATGGCGCGGAGCGCATGGACACGCTTCTGCACGAGATGGCCCATGTGGCCGACTGGCTCTTCGACGGGAACTACGGGCACGGCGACACCTGGAGGAAGTGGGCTCGCCACGCCGGATGCCGAGCGGAGACGAAATACGAGCGTCCGGTGCGGCACCGGCGGAAGCGCGCGGAGCCCGTCACGCGGGTGCCACCGCTTCCGCTCGCGCTGCGCCGGCGGGCGGCCTAGCAGGTCGCCCGGGGGGCCTCGCTCTTCAAGACGCCCGCGGCCCAGGACGTCCCGGGCTCACACCCTCACCCGAGGATGCTTTTCGCCGCCTCCACAACCGCCTCAGCGGTAATGCCGAACTCGCGGTAGAGGACCTCGGCCGGAGCGGACGCTCCGAAGTGATCGAGGCCGATGGAATGCCCCTCGCTCCCCACCCACATGGTCCAACCGAAGGTGGAGGCCGCCTCCACCGAGACGCGAGCCGTCACCGTGGGCGGCAACACCCGGTGTCGGTACGAAGCGCTCTGCTGCCGGAACAGGAACCAGCTCGGCAGGCTCACGACCCGGGTGGGCACGCCGTCCGCTTCCAGCTGCTCGCGGGCCTGGACCGCGAGCTCGAGCTCGGTGCCGCTGGCGACGAGGATGACGCGCGGCTCGTCGCCGCTGGCCTCCGCGAGGACATACCCGCCGCGGCGCAGTCCGTCCGCCGACGCGAGCTTCGTTCGATCCAGGATGGCCACCTTCTGCCTGGAGAGCGCCAGGAAGCTCGGACCGTCGGTGCGCTCCACGGCCATCTTCCAGGCTTCCACGGTCTCGGCCGCGTCGCCTGGGCGGAGATCCATGAGGTTGGGCACGGCCCTGAGAGAAGCCAGTTGCTCGACGGGCTGGTGTGTGGGGCCGTCCTCCCCCAGGCCGATGGAATCGTGCGTGAACACGTACGTGACAGGCTGGCGCATGAGCGCCGCGAGACGGATGGCGGGTCGCATGTAGTCAGAGAACACCAGGAAGGTCCCACCGAACGGGCGGATGCCCCCGTGGAGCGCCATGCCGTTCAGGACCGCCCCCATGGCGTGCTCGCGGATGCCGAAGTGAGCGACGCGTCCTCCGGGCGTCGCCGGCAGCAGGCCGTCCGCGCCCTTGATGTCCGTCTTGTTGGATGGCGCCAGGTCGGCCGAGCCGCCCACCAGGTTGTGGATGCGCGCCGCGAGTCCCTGAATGACCTGCCCGGACCAGTTGCGCGTCGCGTCGGCCTTCTCGGGATTCGTGAGATCGGGGAGCTTGGCGTCCCAGCCGTCCGGTAGCTTTCCCGCAATGATTCCCTCGAACTCCGCCGCCGCTTCGGGGAACTCGGCCCTGTAGATGGCGAGCCGCGCGCGCCAGGCCTCCTCCATGCGCTCTCCCCGACGGACGCACGAGCCCCAGTGGTCACGCACGGCGGGGTCGACCCAGAACGGCTCCAGGGACGGATAGTCGAGGTTCTTCTTGGTCGCGTCGATCTCGTCCTGACCCAGGGGTGCCCCGTGTGCGGCGGACTTGCCCGCCATCTTCGGGCTCCCCCACGCGATGGTCGTGCGCAGCACGATGAGCGTGGGCCGCTCCGTCTCACGCTTCGCCTCCTCCAGAGCCAGGTCCATGGCCTCGAGGTCGTTGCCGTCGTGGACGTGGACGACGTGCCAACCGTACCCCTCGAAGCGCCTCGCCTGGTCCGTCGAGGTCGCGAGGCTCGTCCCTCCTTCGATGGTGATGTGGTTGTCGTCCCAGATCCAAATGAGCCGGCCCAGCTTCTGGTGGCCAGCCAGGGCGGCAGCCTCGTGGGAGATGCCCTCCATCAGGTCGCCGTCGGAGCAGAGCGCGTACGTCCAATGATGCACGATCTCGTGACCCGGACGGTTGTACCGGCTCGCGAGCCATCGCTCCGCCAGAGCCATGCCCACGCTCATGCCCACGCCCTGTCCCAGCGGGCCCGTGGTGCACTCCACCCCCGGCGTGTGCCCGACCTCGGGGTGGCCCGGCGTGTGCGAGCCCCATTGACGAAAGTCGTGGATGTCCGCCTCGGAGACGTCGTAGCCGCTGAGGTGGAGCAGCGAATACAGCAGCATGGACGCGTGACCCGCGGATAGCACGAAGCGGTCGCGGTCCGGCCAGGTCGGGCTCTCCGGCGCGTGACGCAGATGCCGGTGGAAGAGGACATACCCCATGGGCGCCAGAGCCATGGGGGTGCCGGGATGGCCGGAATCGGCCTTCTGCACCGCGTCCATGGAAAGGACGCGAACGGCGTCGATGGCGAGCTTCTCGATGTTCGTCATGAGACCACGAAGTTGACGAGACGATCCTTCACAAACACAACCTTCCGGACCGTGAGCCCCTCGAGATGGCGAGCCACGTTCTCCTCTTCCTGGGCCAGCTTCACCACGGCCTCCTGCTCCGAACCCGGGGCCACGTCCACGGTGCCACGCAGCTTGCCGTTGACCTGGACGGCGACCTTGACCGTCTCGTCGACGGTCTTGGCTTCATCGTACGACGGCCACTCCGCACCGTGGAAGATGCTTCCCTCGTTGCCCAGGCGCTCCCAGAGCTCCTCGGCCACGTGTGGGGCGAAGGGCGCGACCATCCTGACGAGCGGCTCCACCTCCGCACGCACGGCCTGACGGCCGCCGGCCCGGACGGCGTTGAGGCACTCCATGAGCGCCGCGACGGCGGTGTTGTACTGTAGCGTCGGCAGCTGCTCGGTGACCTGCTTGACGGTGCGGTGGATCTTCCGCTCGACGGCCGCGTCGGGTTCGCCGTCGGCGGAGGACAGGACGGTGTCCCAGAGTCGATGCAAGAATCCGTGCGGCCCCTGGATGCCCTCGTCGCGGTAGTCACCGCCCTCCTCGAAGGGACCCAGGAACATGAGGTAGATGCGGAACGTATCGGCGCCGAACTCCTCGATGATGGGATCCGGGATCACGACGTTGCCCTTGCTCTTGCTCATTTTCGCGCCGTCGTGCGTGATGAGCCCGTGAGCACGGAACCGCGTGAACGGCTCCTCGAAAGGCAGCAGTCCGAGGTCGTGGAGCACCATGGTCAGGAAGCGCGAGTACATCAGGTGGAGCACCGCGTGCTCGTTCCCACCGATGTACGTCTTCACCGGCAGCCATTTCGATGTCATGTCCTGATCGAACGCCCGGTCCTCGAAGTCCGTGGAGGGATAGCGCAGGAAATACCACCCCGAATCGAGGAACGTGTCGGACACGTCGGTTTCCCGGCGTGCCCCGGAGCCGCACCGCGGGCACGTCGTCCGGTACCACTCCTCGACCCGCGCCAGCGGGCTGATTCCGGAGTCGTCGGGCTTGAAGTCCTCCACGCGGGGCAGCACGACGGGAAGATCCTCCTCCGGGACGGCCACGGGCCCGCACGCATCGCAGTGGATGATGGGGATGGGGGGACCCCAGTAGCGCTGGCGCGAGATGCACCAGTCGTGGAGCCGGTAGTTGATCCGTGACTCTCCGAGGCCCGCGTCCGCCAGCCACTCCGTGATCTCGCGCTTGCCCTCCTCCCACGGCATGCCGTCGAAGTCGCCGGAGTTCACCAGGATGCCGTCACCCGAAAAGGCCTCGGAGAGAGGCGTGTCCGCGGTCTGGCCCTCGCCGGCCACCACACGCACGATGGGGAGGTCGAACGCCGTGGCGAACTCGAAGTCGCGCTCGTCGTGTCCGGGCACCGCCATGATGGCTCCGGTGCCGTACTCCATGAGCACGTAGTCGGCGATCCAGATCGGGATGGCCTTTCCTGTGGCCGGATTGCGGCAGTACCCACCGGTGAACACCCCGGTCTTGGTCTTGTCCATCTTCTGGCGAGCCACCAGGTCCTTGCGCGCCGCCTCTTCCCGATAGGCGAAGACACGCGGGCGCTGGCCCTCCTCCGTGACCTCGTCCACCAACGGGTGCTCCGGAGAGAGCACCATGTAGGTCGCACCGAAGATCGTGTCCGGTCGCGTCGTGAAGACGTCGATGCGCGTGCCGGTCTCGCGTCCCTCGGCGTCCAGAACGGGGAAGCGCAGCTCGGCACCCTCACTGCGGCCGATCCAGTTCTCTTGAGCCTTTCGGGTGCTGTCCGACCAGTCGAGTGTGGCGAGATTGTCCAGCAGTCTTTGCGCGTAGCGGGTGATGGTGAAGAACCACTGGGCGATGCGTCGCTGCTCCACCGGGGTACCGCACCGCTCGCAGGCGCCACCGATGACCTGCTCGTTGGCGAGCACCGTCTTGCACGATGGGCACCAGTTGACGGGGGCTTCCTTACGCTCCGCCAGGCCGGCCTTGAAGAGCTGGAGGAAGACCCACTGCGTCCACTTGTAGTACGCGGGGTCCGTGGTATCGACGATGTGCCGCCAATCGAACATGCCCCCGGTGCGTCGGAGTTGGCGGGTGAAGTTCTTCACGTTCGACGGGATCAGATCCATGGGATGGATCCCGCGCTTGAGCGCGAAGTTCTCCGAGTGGATGCCGAAGGCATCGAACCCTATCGGCTCGAATACGTCGTGCCCACGCATCCGCTGGTAGCGGCCGTGCACGTCGGCTCCGGTGAACGCGTAGATGTTGCCCACGTGGAGACCCTCGGCGGAGGGGTAGGGGAACATCATGAGGTTGAAGAAGGGGTTCGCCGCCCCTTCCAGCTTCTCTCGCGTGTAGCTATTGGTGCCGCGCTCCTCCCACAGGCGCTGCCACTTCGCCTCCACCTGGGCGGGGACGTACGCGTCTCTTCCTTCGTTGGTCATGGATGCGACGATGCGGACGGAACGACCGGGTCGGGAGCCTGACGGGCGGTCGCCCCCAGGGGCTCTCAGAAGCGGCTCGAACCTGGTTCAACAGAGAACCCTCAACCTACAGATAGGCGGGGGCTGACCCAAGACCCGGGGGCCCTCCCGTCAGCCGGGCGGTGCCGGGCTGTCGGTGGGCAGCAGCGTGAAGGGATCGTCCGTCTCCTTCACCCCCGCCTTCAACCCTTCGAGCACCCCCCGCAGGTCTCCGCCGTGCTGATCCAGGAGTGCCTCGAAGTCCGGAAGTCGGTGGTAGTAGCGCATGCGAGCCAGGAGCGTCGCGTTGTTGAGCGGTATCGTGATGAAGCTGTGGAAGCTCAGTGCTTCGAAGGTGGGTTCCACGTCGCGGGAGAAGTGCTCGAGGGCGGCTTTGAAGATGTCCTCGCGGCGTCGGATCTTCTCCGCCGAGTCCAGGTCGGTGCGGTTGTAGAGCGCCTGCAGATCGCTCACGAGTCCGTCGATGAACACGCTGAAGCGCTGGAGGTCCCGCCAGCGCGCCTGGGCTCGAAGACACTTCACGGTATCGGGGCCGCCCCCCTGGCGCGTGCAGAAGAAGCGGATGGCGGCGGTGTTGCCCACGAACTCGGCGTAGCTCTCGTTGAACCCGACCTGACCCGGGACGAAGAGGTACCGATGCGCCAGCTCGTGGAGCACCGTCTCCACCACGCCGACGTCGTCGGCGCGGAGGATCGTCGAGAGCAGAGGGTCGTTGAACCAACCCAGGGTGCTGAACGCGGCGGTGGGTCGCAGGTACGTGTCGTACCCTTCCTTCTCCAGGTCAGCCTGCGCCGCTTTGGCGTCCTTCTCGCTGAAGAACCCCTTGTAGGGGACCCGCCCCACCACGGGGAACCACCACGTCTTCGGAACGAGTCGGTCCTTCCACGCGGCGGACAGCACCAGGGAGAGGGTGTCGCGGTCGAGCCGGGTGTAGGTCGAATACGCGTCGCCAACGTTGAAGCCGAGGCTGTCCGCGGCGAACCGCCGTGCTTCCATCACGAAGGCGAGCTTTGCCCTCGTATCCGCGGTGGTGGTGCTGTCCTGGAGGACCTCGACAATGGGACGCCGGGCCCGGAGGATCTTCGCCTCCGCGATGCCGGCCTTCACGACGTATACGGGCGAGCAGGCCCAGCAGCCGGCGACGAGCCCCAACACCGCCAGTGCGGCGACCCCGCGGACGACCCTCTTGCGACGGGGCCTTGCCCCGGAGGAGAAGATGTTCACGGTCAAGTACTAGTCTGGATGTCCACGGAGGTTTCAGCCGATGCCTCTGGGGTGGTCGGCCGGGGCGCCTCGACGCCCTGCCGCGGGGCCGCCGCGAGGAGCTGGGTGCCCCGGCCGGAGCCCTGCATCAGCGGGAGCCGCCACCTCCCACCGGCCGCATGAGCGGCACGCCGCCCTCGGTGGGAACGTACACCACCGAGCCCGACGGCAGCTTGGACAGCTGCTCGATGTAGTAGAAGGTGAGGTACTCTCTGGTCAGCCCCTGGGAGATGATGCGCTGGGCCTCGGCGATGCCCTTCGCCTGCTCGATCTGCTGGCGCGCCTTCTCCTGGATGATCTCGGTCTGGAAGCGCTCCGCCGCGACGTTCTGCTCCCGCTGGAGCTTTTCCTCGATGGCGTCGCGCACCTTCTGCGGCGCCTGTACGTCCCGCACGAAGACTTCCAGCACCTCGATGCGGTCGCCCGCCTTGACCTGGATGGCCTTCAGCATGTCGTTGGCCAGCTCTTTGCGGTTCGGCGAGAAGATGTCGTTGATGGACTTGGTGGCCGCCGCATCGCGAACGCCGTTGCGCACGGCGTTGAGCACGATGCGGCTCGTGATCTGGCTCTCCGAACCGAGACGCTGGTAGAGCTCGGGGGCGTTCGCCGGATCGATGCGGTAGAGGATGGCCACTTCGAGGGCTACGTTCAGCTGTTCGCTGGTCTGGGCGTCGATCTTCTCCACGCTTCCGTCCGCAGGGAAGTTCTGCTCCCGGATGGACATCTTCTCGACGGTAGCGAGGGGGTTGATGACGTGCACTCCCTGCTCGAGAGGAGTGGGGTCGATCTGCCCCAGGAAGTGCTTCACGCCCACGTCGCCCACGGGTATCACCGTGAACGTGTTGGCGAGGACCAGCAGCAGACCCGCCAGCATGAAGCCGTAGCCCACGAGCCTGGCCGAGCCGGCGGTCTTGCCGAAGGAAGGTCCCATTCCCCGGATCACGGCTCCAACCAGGATGGCGAAGATGGCGAGGATGATGAGGCCCATGACGATCTCCTGTCGTGACAGCGCGTGAATGTGCTTCTACGAGAGTGCGGGCAGGGATCTAGCAGGTCGCTGAAGGTTCCGGTCAAGAAGTACGCGGGCGGCTTCCTTATTCTTCGAGCTGACCGCGGGAGCACCCGGCCCCGGTCGGTCAGCCTTCCTCGCCGACGTAGCGCCGCGCGTCCGGATCCGGCGCGACGCGCAGCTCCACTAGGTCCGCCTCGGCGGCGACGTCGTCGGGTATCTGGGGAGCCGCTCGGCCCAGTGCCTCCCGGGCATCGGCGGCCTCCACGACCAGCGTGTGATAGCGTTGGTAGCGGCCGCCGTAGCGGACGGTGACCTGGAATCTCATGCGTGCAATCTACCGACTCCCGGAGCGGAGACCACTTCCGGTGTCGCTCTCGGGCCTCTATCCTCGGCCCATGTCCGTCGTGTCCGTCGCATACCGTCTCGCCCAACTCGGCGTCCGCGCTGCGGGTCCTCTGGTGGGCGTCCTGCCGGGGGCCGGACCCGCCAAGCTGGCTCGAGGCATCGCCGGCCGACGCGGCTCGGACGTACGTCTGTCCCGCTGGGGACGCGAGGGTCGGGACCCGACCAGGCCGATCGTATGGTTCCACGCACCCTCGGTGGGGGAGGGACTGCAGGCCCGGGCGGTCATCGAGGCGCTGCGACGGAGGCGGGAGGGGGTCCAGATCGTCTTCACGCACTTCTCCCCATCGGCCGAGAAGCTCGCTGACGCCATGCCTGCGGACGCGACGGGGTATCTGCCCTGGGATCTCCCGGGCTCCGTGCGGCCAGTGGTGGAGGCGCTGCGCCCGGACGCCCTGGTATTCACCAAGACCGAGGTCTGGCCGGTGCTCACCGAAGTGGCCGCGGAGAACCGTATTCCCGTCGTGCTCATCGCCGCGACGCTGCCCCCCGGGGCGGGAAGACTCCGATGGCCGGCCCGCACGCTGATGCGTCCCACCTGGGCCGCTCTGAACCGTGTGGCCGCCATCGCCACCGAGGACGGCGGACGCTTCGCGGATCTCGGGGTGGCCGCCGATCGCGTGGTAGTCACCGGCGACCCGGGCATCGACTCGGCGGCCCAACGGGCCCGAGCCGCGAATCCCCAGGCTCCCTACCTGAAGCCCTTCCGCGACGCTCCACGACCCACTCTAGTGGCGGGATCCACCTGGCCATCGGACGAGGACGTTCTGGCCCCTGCGCTCGACGTGCTCGGGCAGGAGCTCCGCGTGGTGCTCGCGCCCCACGAACCGAGTCCCGAGCGGGTGACCTCCCTCGTGAGGCGGTTCGGCGCCGGCGGCCGAACGGCCGCCACGCTCGCGGACGTCGAAGGAGCGGGAACCGCAGCGGGAGTGGATGTGGTGGTGGTGGATCGGGTGGGTGTTCTGGCCCACCTCTACACGGTGGGGACCCTCGCGTACGTCGGGGGAGGGTTCCATGGCGCCGGCCTGCACTCGGTGCTGGAGCCGGCCGCCGCGCGTCTTCCCACCACTTTCGGACCCCGCCACCACAATGCCAAGGCCGCGGCGGACCTCATGGCGTCGGGAGGAGGTGTCGAAGTCGCCGACGCGGCGGCTCTCGCCGCAACGCTCGGCGGCTGGCTGACGGATCCCGTCACCCTCGACTACGCCGGGAAGCGTGCCTACGACTATATTGACGCGCACCTTGGGGCGGCCGAGCGCACCGCCTCGATTCTGGACGACCTGCTCGTCCGTCGTTGATCCCCCACACAAGTCGGACGATGCACGCTCCAGACCTTCCTGACATTACGCCCACCGAGCTCAAAGCCAGACTGGATCGGGGCGAAGCTCCCTTGCTGGTGGACGTGAGGGAGCACTTTGAGCGGCGCATCGCCGACCTCCCCGAGAACGGCCAGCTTCGCATTCCCACCGGTGAGCTGTACCAACGCATGACCGAGATCGACCGGGGGCGGACTGTGGTGGTCTACTGCCGTTCGGGCAGTCGGAGCGCGTGGGCGGCACGACTCCTGCTGGAGCGGGGGTACCCGAACGTGCTGAACCTCAGGGGGGGCGTCCTGGCGTGGCGGGAAGAAGTCGACCCCTCGCTCCCGGCGTACTGACGGTCGACCCGTAGGGGGGGACATCTCTGTCGTGATTCGGCTTCGCGGGCTCATCCTACCGCTGGCGACCCTGGCCCTGCTGGGTTCGTGCAAGGCGGGTCCGTCCGCGTTCGACAAGCCTGCGACCGCAATGGGGCCGGCGGACACGGCCGACGCATCCTCCCTGCCCGAGTTGCCCGCTGTCGTGGGCCCGGATCCCGCCGACACCGGCTCGAATTCCGGCGTCACCGGCTCGGGCTCCGGCGCTTTGAGCCCGGACTCCGCCGGACTCCGCCCGACCGCATCCGAACCGGCACCCGTGCACTCCACCGTCCCTCCTTCTGCCGAGGTCCCGCACTTCGAGCGGCCCGAGCACATCCGGGGCATCTATCTCAACGCCTGGACGGCGGGCTCTGCGCGTCGCGTCCAGGATCTCCTGGCGCTGGCGGGACGTACGGAGATCAACACGTTCGTCATCGACATCAAGGACGCGACCGGATACGTGAGCCATCAGTCGGCCGTGCCCATGGCCAACGAGATCGGGGCCACCGACCAGATCCGCATCCGCGACCTTCCGGGCCTCCTGCGGCGACTCTACGACGAAGGCATCTACCCCATCGCGCGGATCGTCATCGTGCGGGACTCGGTTCTCACGGCGGCCAGGCCCGACCTGGCCGTGCACGACACCACGGGAGAGGTCTTCACGGACGCGAAGGGCTTCACCTGGGTGAACCCCTACAGCCACGAGGTCTGGGACTACGAGGTCGCGCTGGCGCGGGAAGTCGCCCGGATGGGCTTTCCGGAGATCCAGTGGGACTACATCCGCTTTCCCGACATTCCCGCCGCGAAGAGGTCGCTTTTGGTATACCCCGGGGCCGACCACCGCACCAAGGCCCAGGTCATCGGCGAGTTCCTGAGCTATTCCAGGGAGCAGTTGGCGGACCTGGGCACGCAGGTGACGGCGGACGTCTTCGGCGTGACCACCTCGATCCTGCGCGACGTGGGTATCGGCCAAGTGTGGGAGTCCATCGTCGGGTCCGTCGACGTGGTGCTGCCGATGGTCTATCCGAGTCACTACTGGAAGGGGAGCTTCGGCTACGACCAGCCCAACGCCTACCCATACGAGATCATCCGGCAGGCCTTGGGCGACGCCCTCCGACGCTCCGCGCAGGTGCCCGGCGCGGGGTCGGTGCGTCCGTGGCTGCAGGACTTCAGCCTGGGCAAGCCGGCGTACGGTGCCGCCGAGGTGCGTGCAGAGATCCAGGCGACGTTCGACTCGGGCATCCGCGAGTGGATACTCTGGAATCCCGGGAGCCACTATACGGAGGGAGCGCTGGAGCCGCACAGCGGCTTCGCCACCGAGCCGCGCATCCGGGTGGCCACCGAGGTGGTGCCGGTCTCCAGGCGTTGGGAGCTGGTGGACTCCGCCGACGGTCAGGACATCGCCATGCCTGGGGACTCGACCTCGGCGCCGCGGGATTCGCTGAAGGTCCGGTTGGACACGGGCGAGGCGCTGCCCGATACCACCATGACCCCCATGGGGGTCCCCACGCCCGGGGCGGACACTCTCTCGGCCGACACTACGAGGATTCCCCCCGACACCGCCTCGGCTCCGGATACGATGACCGCGCGGAGGCTACCCGCCCTCAATCCCCGGACACGCGCGTCTCGATCTCGAGAAGGCGCTGCTTCCTCCAGAGGCCACCGCCGTATCCGGTGAGCTTGCCGTCCGATCCCACGACTCGGTGGCACGGGATCAGGATGGACACACGGTTGTCACCATTGGCCTTGCCCACGGCCCGCACCGCGCTGGGGCTGCCGATGCGCCGCGCGAGGGTCCCGTAGGTGATGGTCTTTCCGTAATGGATGGTCCGCAGCTCGTCCCACACCCGCTCCTGGAACGCGGTGCCCGGCACGTGGATCGGCACGTCGAACCTCTGCCGGTCTCCCGCGAAGTACTCGTCCAGCTGTGAGGCGACGTTGCGGAGGACATCGTTGGCCCCGGGCGCCAGGACGCCCGGGACGTAGCGCGTGAGGCGTCCGAGCTGGGTGGGCAGCATGCGGCGGTCGGCGAATTCGAGCAGGCATAGGGCGTCGTCGGTTGCGGCGGCCACCATCGGACCCAGAGGCGTGCTGACGCGGGTCACGTGCACGATGTCACCTCGTGTCGCCGCGTCGGTGGGCGAGGCTCCCGCGAGCTTGCGCAGTGCGTCGTTGAAGCCGCTCAACGAGTCGTAGCCGGCGTCGAAGGCCGTCGACGTCACCGCCTCTCCTTCGCGGATCCTCCCGATCGCCCGCCCCAATCGCCGGGCGCGGTTGTAGGCGTGGAAGGTCATGCCATGATGAGTCTTGAACCAACGGCGCACACGGACGGGATCGAGCCCCAGCGACCGCAGGTCGGGGTCGCGCCAACGCCGCGTCGGATCCGCTTCCACCGCCCGCATGAGGCGTTCCAGCCAGCGCGGTGACGCTCCCAGCGGCTGCATGGGACGGCACCGCCTGCAGGGTCGGTACCCGGCCAGGAGCGCCTCGTGGGAGGTCGCGAAGAACTCCACGTTGTGCGGGCGGGGTCTACGGGCCGGGCACGTGGGGCGGCAGAAGACGCCGGTGGTGCGCACGGCGGTCAGGAACACGCCCTCGTACGTGGGGTCCCTGCGCTCGAAGGCGCCGAGCATCTCGTTGCGTGGGGGAAGAGCGTGCGTATCCATGGGCACAACGATGTGGCATAGTCCCCGGTGGGGCCACCGGAATTCGAACACCGAATTCCCGTCGAACCACCACGACCGTAGCTTATCGCCCATGTCCCTCCCACGAGCTCGAGCGTTCTCCGTAGCCATCGCGTCCTTCGTGGTCGCGGCGGCCCAGCCGTTCCGCGTCGGCGCACAGGTGCCCACGCCCCCCTCCCCCACCCCCGCTGCAGACACGCTGGTGGTCGAGCCTCGCCCGGACAGCGCGGCGGTGGTGGTGCGTGGAGACACGCTCGGATTCCTCTATGGCCGGCTGGGCCCGTTCTCCGTCGTGGAGCGCGCCTCGTCGGCGGCGGAGCGCATCCGTAGCCTCCGCGCCCAGGGGGCGGACACGTCCTCGGTGCGTTTGGTGGAGGACTCCGGACGTGTGGAGGTCTGGTCCGGTGACGTGATCGTGGTCACCGTCACCGCTCAGGATACCATCGGACACGAGACGGACATGGCGGAAACGGGCGCCGTCATGGAGGCCATGGTTCGGTCCGGCTTGAGCTCCCCCGCGCTCACCCGGCAGCTGCGGGACCTCCTCTTCGGGCTGGCCAAGACCGTATTGGCCACAGTGGTCCTGTACTGGCTCTTCCGCCTCATGGCCCGGTGGTATCCGCGCCTCTACCGCCGCATCCGCGACATCCAGCGGGACAAGCTCAGGGACGTCCGCTTCCAGGGTCTCGTGCTCCTGTCGGGCGAGCGCATCGAGGCGGCTCTGCTCTTCCTGGCTCGCGTCTCCCGGCTGCTCCTGACCGCGGTGATGGTGTTCGGCTATGGCCTTCTGGTCTTCAGCTTCTTCCCGCCGACACGGATCCTCGCGCGTCGCATCCTCGCCATGGCATGGGAGCCCACGCGCGTGGCGCTCTTCGCGGTGGTGGGCTACCTGCCGAACCTGTTCTACATCGGCGTCATCGCGGTGCTCACCTACTACGGTCTGCGGGTGGTGCATCTCGTGTTCAGCGCTCTCGCGAACGGCACCATTCGCATCCCCGGGTTCTTCCCCGATTGGGCGGAGCCCACCTTCAAGCTCTTCCGCGTGCTCGCCCTGGCCTTCGCGGTCATCCTCATCTGGCCCTATCTGCCGAACAGCAGCTCCGGGGCGTTCCGGGGCGTCGCCGCCTTCATGGGCCTGCTCGTCACCTTCGGCTCCGCGGGGGCGGTGTCGAATGTGGTGGGCGGCGTGGTGATGATCTACATGCGGCCCTTCCACGTCGGGGACCGGGTGAAGATCTCCGACACGGTAGGCGACGTAGTGCAGCGCGGGATGCTGGTGACGCGGCTACGCACGCCCAAGAACGTGGAGATCACCATCCCTAACTCCATGGTCCTGGGCAGTCACATCGTGAACTACAGCGCCACCGCCAAAGAGGGTGGCATCATCCTGCATACCGCGGTGACCATCGGGTACGACGTGCCCTGGCGGGACGTGCACGAGGCGATGAAAGAGGCCGCCCGACGCACCGAAGGGATCGTCCAGAAGCCGGAGCCTTTCGTGCTCCAGACGGCGTTGGGGGATTACGCGGTGAGCTACGAGTTGAACGCCTGCACGGAGGAGCCCGGACGGATGGCGGTGCTCTACTCGAGGCTCCACGAGAATCTCCAGGACAGCCTGGCGGAGGCCGGCATCGAGATCCTCTCGCCGGTCTACCATTCGCTCCGGGACGGCAATCCGTCTACGATTCCTGCGCCACACACGCCGCCGTCCTCGGCGGCGCAGGCGTTCAGGGTGCGGACGGTGGAAGAGGACGGGCAGGCCTAGCCGACCCTCAGACCACGGCGGGCGCGAACTGCAGCTCGTGCAGCCGCGCGTAGAGGCCACCCTGCTCGAGCAGCTCTTCGTGCGTCCCTTCTTCCCGAAGCTCCCCATGGTGGAGCACGAGGATACGGTCGGCGTGCTGCACCGTGGACAGGCGGTGTGCGATGACCAGCGAAGTGCGTCCTTTCAGCAGCTCGTCGGTGGCCGCCTCGATGCGCGCTTCGATCTCCGAGTCCACCGAGCTCGTGGCCTCGTCCAGGATGAGGATCTCCGGATCGAAGGCGAGCGCGCGGGCGAAGCTCACCAGCTGACGCTCGCCCACCGACATCGTGGACCCCCGTTCTCCCAGGGCCTGGTCGTATCCCTGGGGCATGCGCTCGATGAAGGGGGCCGCTCCGACACGCCGGGCGGCCTCACGGACGCGCTCGTCGATGATCTCCGTGGCTCCCAGGCGGATGTTGTACGACACGTCCTGGCTGAACAGGAACACGTCCTGCAGCACCAGCCCAATGCGTTCGCGCAGGTCCTGCAATCGTAGACGGTCCAGGGGTACGCCGTCCACCAGGATCTCGCCCCGGTCCACGTCGTAGAAGCGCATCAGCAAGTTGATCAGCGTGGTCTTACCGGCGCCGGTGTGCCCGACGATGGCGACCTTCTCGCCTGGAGCCACGGAGAAGCTCACGTCCTTGAGCACCCAGTCGGGATCGCCGTCCTCCCGCGTTCCGTATGCGAACCACACGTCACGGAAGTCGATGCGGCCCTCGAGAGGCACCGGCAACGAGACCGGATCGACCGGGTCGGCGACGTCGATCTCGTGATCGATGAGCTTGAACACGCGCTCGGACGAGGCCATGGCGCCCTGAAGGAGGTTGTACTTCTCCGACAGGTCCTGGATGGGGCGGAAGAAGCGTCGGGCGTACTGGAGGAAGGCGGCGACGACACCGACGGTCACGGCCCCGTGGAGGATCTGGACCCCGCCGTACGCGAGGATGAGCGCCAGGGCGATTGCGGTGAAGAACTCGATGACCGGAAAGAAGAGCGCATAGTAGGTGATGGAGCGGAGGTGGGCCTCCAGGTAGTTCGCGTTCAACTCCGCGTGGCGGCGCATGTCCGCGCCTTCACGGTTGAAGAGCTGGATGACGCGGATGCCGGTGAAACGCTCGTGCAGGAAGGCGTTCAGTCGTGCCAGCCGTACGCGGATGTCGCGATAGGCCGTACGGATCTTGGCCCTGAAGACGAACGCTGCGGTGAACACCAGGGGGAGCACGCTGAAGGTCACCAGGGCCAGGCGCCAATCCATGCGCAGCATGGCGACCAGGATGAACAGCAGCGTGAAGATGTCCCCGAACACGGTGACCACGCCCGAGCTGAAGAGCTCGTTCAGCGTCTCGACGTCGTTGGTGATGCGCGTCATGAGACGCCCCACCGGGTTCTTGTCGAAGAAGCGCAGGTCCAGCCGCTGGAAATGCGAGAAGATCTCCTTGCGGAGATCATACATCACGCTCTGCCCCAGCCACGTGGTGAGGATGCCCTGGCCGTACTGGAGGGCGAAGCCCAGGACGACGGCGCCCATGTACGCCATCGCCAGCAGCCCGATGAGGTGCAGGTCCTTGGAGGGAATGGCGACGTCGATGACCTGCTGTGTCAGCCACGGTCCCACCACCTCCATGGCGGAGGCGAGCATGAGGAGGACCACCGCGATGGCCACCTGGAGGCGGTACGGTCTCAGGTAGCCGAGAAGGCGACGCATGAGCCGGGCGTCATACGCCTTCCCCAACGCCTCTTCTTCGTGGTGGATTCCGGTTTCGGCCATGCGTGGGGTACGGACGGAAGTGGGCCGCCGCGGAGGAGCGGCGGCCCGGTCCGTACCCGCGCCGCCTGGGGGGCGTTCCCTACCGGACCGCGCCCTGCGACTCCAGAGCTTCGACGATCTTCCTGAGCGTCGCCTTCGTGTCCTTGAGGGTCTCCCTGAAGTCCATGGAGTCGGTGCCTGCGATCTCCATGCGGAGGTCAGCGAGGTAGCTCTCCAGGGCGTCCTTCAGGATCTCCGCCTCGTCCGGAGTGAGATCGAGCTGGATCATGGTGCCCTCCTCGTGATTGGCCATGAGGGCCCGGGGACCGTTCTCTCCGTGACTGCTTATACCCCTGAGCCCACCGCATGGACCACCCGCGCCTTCATCCCACCTGCAGGGGGTTGCCGGAGGGCCTCCACCTCCGACGGAGGCAGCGTCAGGACGACTGTGCCTCCAGTTGGCCGAGGTACGCATCGAGGGCGCCGAGGAATCGCTCCATGAGAGGCCAGGGGGCGACGGTCACGCGGAGGGCGTCGGTGCCGCCGGGGTACTGTTCCACGAAGGGCCGCACCGCCACTCCATGGCCTCGGATGCCGAGGGCGTCTGCCCGGCCGTCACCGGTGGGGGCGCGGAACATGATGAAGTTGGCCCGGGACGGCAGCGGCTCCAGGTGCCGCTCCGTGAGTGCCACTTCCGCGCGCTCGCGACAGGCCACGCAATCGGCGACGGTGCGTGTCACCCATCCTTCGGTGTCGGCGAGCGCCGCCGCGCCCGCCTCCGCCGCGACCCTGTTGACCTTGTACGGTCCCCGCGCCTTCTCGATCTCGAGGGTGGTCTCCGGGGTCCCCACCCCGTATGCGACACGGAGCCCGGCCAGTCCGAAGGCCTTGGAGAGCGTCCTGGACACGAGCATGCGTGGCCGTTCCGCAGCACGACGGGCGAAGGAGTCGCCCCCGAAGTCGACGTACGCCTCGTCGACGATGACCAGGGGCCCGTCCTCTCCCGCGGCGCTCAGAAGCGCTTCCACCCACTCCGTCGGCACGACGTGGCCTGTAGGATTGTTGGGGCGGCAGACGTAGACGAGCGCGGGTCGATCCTCCAGAAGCCGCTCGGGATCGGCGAGCGCGTCCTCCCACGGGACGCCCCGGGCACTCATTCCGTTCATGCGGGCCCATGTCAGGCTCATGGGGAACGTCGGCACCGCCACGGCCACGAGGTCGTCGGGGTCGCCGGCGCAGGCCCGGTAGGTGCAATCCAGGATGTCGTTGGAGCCGCACCCCGTGGCGATGCATTCCTCCGGCACGCCCAGGTGGGCCGCCGCGGCTTCGCGCAGATTGTCCGCATAGAGATATGGGTATCGAGCAAGCGCGTTGTTGTCCGCTTGCCGCAGGACGTCCAGGGCCGCGGGATGAGCGCCCCAGTGATTGGTGTTGTCGCTCAGGTCCAGCTCCACCGGGGTGCGATCGAAGTGGTAGCGCTTCAGAGGCTGGTAGTCGGGACGGGGAAAGGGGCTCATTCGAGGTCTCTCACGTTGCGTTCGGCGTAGGGTCCGGGCGGGAGTAGGACGCAAGTCCCGTATTCTCGCACAATCGCTCTTGCGGTGCGCGCCCAGGATCGGGGTCTCTGTCCGCAGGTAACGCTTGACACACTGGGCAGGCAAATATATAGATTGTCTTTATAAAGACCTTCTACATGACGGCCATGACCCAGCGACCGAACCTCTCGAAGCACGTCAACGAGCTCCTCATTCTGGCCCGCCTCCGCGTCGGCCCGGCTCACGGGTACGAGATCGCGCTCGCCGTGGAGCGGGACAGCAACGGCGCCTTCTCCTTCCAGCACGGAACCCTCTATCCCATCCTGCACCGTCTGGAGCAGGAGCGTTTGATTCGCGGGAGCTGGGAAGGGGAGGGGCGGAAGCGCAAGACCTACCAGCTCACCACCAAGGGGGAAGCGTACCTCAAAGGTGAAGCCCGGGAGGTGAAGACGCTCTTCCTGAACCTCATCCGGGTCCTGGAGGGCCCCGCGCATGCCCTCGGCTGAGTCGGTCTTCAGGGAGCTGAACGCCCGTCTCGACCTGCCGGCGCGTCGAAGGG
Organism: Gemmatimonadota bacterium; assembly: GCA_022340755.1. Taxonomy (GTDB): domain Bacteria; phylum Gemmatimonadota; class Gemmatimonadetes; order Longimicrobiales; family Gaopeijiaceae; genus SZUA-318. The sequence continues at coordinate 57,652 of JAJDNI010000090.1, read as the reverse complement.
CCCTCCTCCTCCGGGAGCTTCGGGCCGACTTCGAGGACCTGGTGACGACGCTGGTGGCGGAGGGACTCACGCCCGAGGCGGCCCAGCAGAAGGCATTCCGGCTGTTGACGCCCTCACCCGACGACGCGGGCGCCCTGAGCGGGCTGCACCGCACCCGCTACGCCCGTCTAGTGAGCGGCTACCGCGCCGCGCGGGTCCAGGTTGTGGAGCGCGTGAGCATCGGCGTCATGGCGGCGCTGGCGGTGGGGGCGCCTCTCTTCGCCTTGGCGAGGAGCTCGGGCCTGCCGGTCGGCACGCTCACGGTGCTGGGTGTCGCCGCGACCTTCCTGTTGGCCAATCTCGCCTGGCACGCCTTCCGAATCGTCGTGCGCGACGACGCCGACGCGGACAGCCTGGCCCGGGCAGGCATGGTCCAGGCGGCCCTCCTGGGACTCACCCTGTCCGCGGGCGCACTGTCCGTCTTCGTGGACGCGGCCCTGACCCTTTCTTCCTGGGAGGCGGGCGGAGGCGCAACCACCATCCAGGTTGCGGCCACCATGACCCGGTGCGCCGAGACCACGGCCCTCACCCTGGGCCTCACCATCCTGGGCGTCTTCGGCGCCCTGGCGCTGCTCCAATGGCACCTGTCCGCGCGCACCGTCGAGGAGGAGCTCCGCGCCCTCCTCTCACCGACCTTCGACCCCGAGGAGGAGTGAACCATGTTCCACGACTTCTTCCCCGACATGGGCTTCATCCGGTACCCCATGTACATCGCCACCGTGTTCATGGTGGGAGCGATCGCGCAGGCGGCGCTCGATGTACGCAAGCCCGTCAACCCGCGCTCCAGCATGCGCACCCACACCATCCTCATCTGGGGCTTCCTCAATGCGCTCCTGGGAGTTCTCGGGACGGTGCTCGGAATGGCCCTCGCCGGGGGGTCCATCGAGCGCGCGGGTGCGGTCGAAATGACGCTGGTGGCCGGCGGCCTCAAGGTCAGCCTCTACCCCACGATCTTCGGCCTGCTGCTCCTGACCTTCGCGGTGGTGGCCTGGCTGGTGCTCCAGGCGTTGCAGCGACGGGGCAAGGGGCAAGGCGCAATTTGATGCGCCTCTCACCGACCTCCAACCATGATCAGGAGTGACCGATGTTCCACGACTTCTTTCCCATGATGGGCGTGATCCGGTACCCCATGTACATCGCCACGGTGTTCATGGTGGGGGCGATTGCACAGGCGGCCCTCGACATGCGCAAGCCCGTCACCGCGCGCTCCACGATGCGCGTCCATACCATCCTGATCTGGGGCTTCCTCAATGCGCTCCTGGGAGTCATCGGTACCGTGGTGGGTCTGGCCCTGGCCTGGGGGTCGATCGAGCGCTTTGGCGGGGTGGAGACTGGGCTGTTGGCCGGCGGCATCAAGGTCGCCCTCTACTCCTCTATCTTCGGCCTGCTTCTCCTGACCTTCGCCGTGTTGGCGTGGCTGGTGCTGCAAATGCTGCAGCTGCGCGGCGGAGACGGGGCGACTGCCTGATCCTGAAGGCGACATGGGCGGCGTGGCGCCGCGGCCAGGGACGGTCGCGTCGCCTTGGCCCCCGGGCCCCCGCGGCGGAGCCTCCACGGGCCTTCCGCCCAGGGACGGTCTCATGTGTGCAGAGGTTCGCTAGCAGCCCGCTCCTACCGCTCCCGTCTCGGCGCGCTATCATGCACGCCATGACGGACGAGCCCATCCGCATCCGCGGTGCGAGGCAGAACAACCTCAAGAACGTCGACCTGGATCTTCCCCGGGCCCGGCTCACGGTGATCACCGGGCCCTCAGGGTCGGGGAAGAGCTCGCTGGCCCTGGATACGCTCTTCGCCGAGGGCCAGCGCCGCTACGTGGAGTCGCTGTCCACGTACGCCAAGCAGTTCCTCGAGCGGATGGAGAAACCCGCCGTCGACCACGTGGACGGCATCTCGCCGGCGGTGGCCATCGAGCAGAAGAACCCCACCAAGACGAGCCGCTCGACGGTGGGGACCGCCACCGAGGTCCACGACTACCTCCGCCTCCTCTGGTCGAGGGTCGGTCGCACCTATTGCCCGGAGTGCGGCAGGCGCGTGCGGCCCGACACAGTGAGCGGAGCGGTGGACCACACGATGCAGCTTCCGGAGGGTACGCGCATCCAGGTGGCGTTCCCCCTGCCGAGGAGCGGTCAGGTGACGCATGCCCTCCTCGTGGAGAACCTGCGCTCCATGGGCTTCGTCCGCGTGCTCGTGGGCGACGAGGTGCTGGACCTCGCGAGTCCGGACGCCACCGACCCCGGAGGGCTCGGAGTCGACCTGGCGGAACGCGCGGAGGTGCTGGTGGTCGTGGACCGCCTCAAGGTGGCGCCCGGCCTCGACGATCGCCTGGCCGACTCCCTCGGCACCTGTTTCGCGGAAGGCGAGGGGGAGGCGGTGGTGCTGGTGGTGAACGGTGCGGGGGTGGAGCGCCTGCGGTTCACCGAGCGGTTCCGGTGCCCCGACCATCCCGACATCACCTTTCTGGATCCCACGCCCCAGCTCTTCTCGTTCAACAACCCCTACGGAACCTGCCCCTTGTGCACGGGCTTCGGGGCTACGCTCGACTACGACGAGAGCCTCATCGTCCCGAACCCCCAACGGTCCCTGGCCGAAGGTGCGGTGGATCCCTGGGAGAAGCCGCGCTACCGACGGGAGCGAGAGCGACTCCGCATCTTCGCCAAGGAACGGAAGGTGTCGCTGTACACGCCATGGGACGAGCTGCCGGAGGCCTTCCGGGACGCGGTGCTGCACGGCGCCAAAGGGTTCAGGGGGATCATTCCTTTCCTGGTCTCCCGAGAGCGGAAGCGGTACAAGCAGTACATCCGTGTCTTCCTCCGCCAGTACCAGAGTCCGCACACGTGCCGGGAGTGCGGCGGCGCCCGCATCCGCGCCGAGGCTCTCTGGGTGAAGGTGGGTGGCCGCAGCATTGCGGAAGTCGGCGAGATGCCCCTCGAGGAGCTGCTGCCGTGGATTCGCGGCGTGGAGCTCGTGGAGATGGAGCGGCAGATCGCCACGACCATCCTGCGCGAGGCCGAAGCCCGACTCTCCTTCCTGGTTGACGTCGGTCTGGGATACCTGACGCTGTCCCGACAGACCCGGACGCTCTCCGGGGGCGAAGCCCAACGCATCAGCCTCGCCAACTCCCTGGGCTCGCAGCTGGTGGACACGCTCTACGTCCTGGACGAGCCGACCATCGGGCTCCATCCGAAGGACACCGGCGCGCTCCTCGACCTGCTGCTGCGCCTGCGGGCCGCGGGCAACACGGTAGTGGTCGTGGAGCACGACTCCGACGCGATTCGCGCCGCCGATCACGTCGTGGAGCTGGGGCCCGCCTCCGGAGAGCACGGGGGGGAGGTGGTGTTCGAGGGCCCTCCCGAAGACATCGCGGCCCGGGACACCGCAACCGGGAGGTACCTCTCCGGTCGCTCGTCGGTGGCCGTGCCGTCCCGCAGGCGGAGGGTCGACGGACCGACCCTCGTGCTGCGCGGTGCCCGGCAGCACAACCTCCGCGGGGTCGACATGGAGATCCCCCTGGGCACGCTCACCGTGGTGACAGGAGTGTCCGGGTCGGGAAAGAGCACCCTGGTTCACGACGTCCTCTACCGCGCGGCGGAGCGGGAGCTGGGTGGCGAGACCACTGCCAAGGAGCACCTGGGCGAGCCTGTCGGCGAGTACGATGCGCTGGAGGGGCTCTCCCATCTGGAGGGTGTCGTCCTCGTGGATCAGTCGCCCATCGGGCGTACGCCACGCTCCAACCCGGTGACGTACATCAAGGCGTGGGACGAAGTGCGGCGCATCCTGGCGGAGCAGCCCGTGGCGAAGGAGCGCGGATACAGCGCGGGCCATTTTTCGTTCAATGTCTCGGGGGGGCGCTGCGAGGCGTGCAAAGGCGCGGGCCAGGTCGAGATCGAGATGGTCTTCATGGCCGATGTGTACGTGCCCTGTGACATGTGCGGAGGCACCCGCTACAAGCGGGAGCTCCTGGACGTGAAGTACCGGGGCAAGAACGTCCACGAGCTGCTGCAGCTCACGGTGGACGAGGCGATCCGCTTCTTCATCCGTGAGGCGAAGCTCGGGAAGACGCTCTGGCAGCTCCAGCAGGTGGGCCTCGGCTATCTCCGGCTCGGCCAACCCGCCACCACACTGTCCGGCGGCGAAGCGCAGCGTCTGAAGATCGCGCGGGAGCTCGCGGGCGCCGCGAAGACCAGGGGGCGCAAGCTGTACATCCTCGACGAGCCCACCACCGGTCTCTCCGGCGAGGACGTCAAGAAGCTGATGGACGTGCTCGCGCGCCTCGTGGAGGCCGGAAACACGGTGCTCGTCATCGAGCACAACTCGGACGTGATGAAGGTCGCCGACTGGATCGTGGATCTGGGCCCCGGTGCGGGGCACCGCGGCGGCGAAGTGGTGGCCATGGGACGGCCTGAAACGGTGGCAACCGTACCCGAGAGTGTGACCGGACGATATCTGCGAGGAGTGCTCGGCACGGGCGACGCGTGACGATGCGTGTCGGCGGTATAGCGATGGTGAGCGCTTTGACCGATCATTGACGCAGTCGTGATGTGAACGTCCCCCTCGTTGAACACGACGCGATGCGCATCTGTCTTCTGACCGACCAGGATCTCGACCTCGATCCGTTCCCCGAGGACGACTGGCCGTGCGACCCCAGGCCCTTCTATCCGGAGGCCGAGTGGGCGGTGCTCACCCTCGAGAAGGAATCGGCGGTGGCACAGATCCTCGAGGCTTCACGAGAGGGGTACGACCTCTACTTCAACCTGTGCGACGGTGCGTGGGACGAAGGTCGCGTCGGGATCGAGGTCGTGCAGACGCTGGAGTGGCTGGATCTGCCGTTCACCGGCGCGACCAGCGAGTTCTTCGAGCCGACGCGCGAGGCCATGAAGCGCGTGTGCCGGGCCTGGGACATCGATACCCCTGAATACGTGATCGCCCGCACCGAGGCCGAGGTGATTCACGCCGAGCGCACCCTACGCTTCCCCCTCTTCGTCAAGCACCCGAGCAGCTACGCCAGCAACGGGATCACCGAGCATTCGCGCGTGGAGACGCCGGAGCAGCTTCATGAGCGCGCGGGGGAGATGATCCACCACTACGGCGCAGCGCTCATCGAGGAGTTCATCGAGGGGACGGAATGCACGGTGCTGGTGGCTGAGAACCCCGAGGACCCCGCGCACCCGACGGCGTATCAACCCATCCAGTACCGCTTCCCCGAGGGGGAGTCCTTCAAGCACTACAACATCAAGTGGGTCAACTACGACGGCCTCGAGGCTTTCCCGGTGGAGGACCCGGCGATGGACGCGCTTCTCCGAGAGAGCGCATCCCGCTTCTTCCTGGGCATACGGGGATCGAGCTACGGGCGCTGCGACGTCCGAGTCGACGCCCAGGGACGGGCCTTCATGCTGGAGATCAACCCCAACTGTGGGCTCTACTATCCGCCCACGGATCCGGGGAGCGCGGACCTCATCCTGCTCAACGATCCCGCGGGACACGCGGGCTTCACGCGCCAGGTGATCGAGGCGGCGCTGAAGCGACACCGGCAGCGCGCCCGGGGATGGCGGGTGCTCCCGCGTCCCGGAGGGGACTACGGCATGTTCGCGACGCGGGACTTCGCTCCAGGGGAGCGCGTCATCGTCTTCGAGGAGCACCCGCACCACCTCGTCACCCTCTCCCACGTGGAGGCATCCTGGGATGCGCGGCACAAGGAGTGGTTCGGGCGTTATGCGTGGCCTCTTACGGACGAGGTCTGGGTGACGTGGAGCGAGGATCCCGAGGAGTGGCGGCCCTTGAATCACGCGTGTGAGCCTTCGGCCTGGCTGGAGGGGCTGGACGTGGTGGCCCGACGCCCCATCGCGGCGGGTGAGGAGATCACGCTGGACTACGCCACCTTCTACGACGAGCGGATGCCCGCCTTCTCATGCACATGTGGCGCGCCGCGATGCCGTGGCACCGTGCGCGGGTCCGACTGTCTGGAAGACTTCGTGGACGTCTACGGGAGCCACGTGTCGGACTACATCCGGCGGAAGCGCGCGGCCCGGAGCCGAGTCGGCTGAGCGCCGCACCCACGGTCTCCATTCTCCTTCCGGTGCGCGACGGTGAAGATCACCTCGCTGACGCTATCGCGTCCCTCGAGACCCAGACCGATGCAGACTTCGAAGTGCTCGCCGTCGACGACGGGTCCACGGATGCGACCAGGGAGATTCTCGAGGATTGGGCACGCCGGGACCGGCGGGTCCGTGTCCACGCCCAGCCTGCCGCCGGCATCGTGCCGGCGCTGGAGCAGGCCCGGTCCGCGGCCCGGGGGCGATACCTGGCGCGGATGGACGCGGACGACGTATGTGAGCCGAGCCGGGTGGAGCGCCAACGGGGCTTCATGGATGCGGATCCGTCTCTGGTCCTGTGCGGAACGGGCGTTCGCTACTTCCCCAGAAGGGCGGTGCGGGACGGGGCGCGTCGCTACGAGGCCTGGCTGAACGAGCCCCTGGGCACCGAGGAGCTCGAGCGGGAGATCTTCGTGGAATGCCCGCTGCCTCACCCCACGTTCTTCATGCGGGCCGCCGCAATCAGTGTGGTTGGAGGGTACCACGATCCCGGATGGGCGGAGGACTACGACCTCGCTCTCCGCCTCTGGGAAGCCGGCGGCCGACTGGGTCGCGTCCCGGATGTGCTCCTACGGTGGAGGGAGGGGGACCGACGACTCCATCGGAGCGACCCCAGGTATTCTCCCGAGGCCTTCGTACGGTGCAAGGTCCACTACCTGCGCCGGACGTTGCTGCGGGGTCGACACGGTGCGGTGATCTGGGGTGCGGGGCCGGTGGGGAAGGCCTTCGCCAGGGCGCTCTTGGCGGCCGGGTCCCGTGTTCTCGCCTTCGTGGAGGTGGACCCGCGGAAGATCGGCCAGAACGTCCATGGAGCGCCGGTTCTGGAGACCCGCGGGGGGCTGTCTCTAAGGGAGTGTCTCCACATTGCCGCCGTCGGCCAACCGGGGGTCCGTTCGGAGCTCCGGGACCTGCTCCGGTCGCACGGCCTACGGGAGCTCCAGGACTTCGTGACGGTGGCGTAAAGGGTTATTTTTCAATGTCTAAGGAGCGTCCCGGAGGGCCCCGGCCATCCAGGCGCTCGATGTGCTTTCTGGCGCACCAGCATAGCGCCGTGACCCTGCCCCCGGGACCGCCGAGAGAACGAGTTTGCGCCGAAGCCTGGCATTCATTTCCCTGACCCTCATCCTGGTCGGCCTTCAGCTCGCCACCCAGGTGGGTTCCTTGGTCCTCGACCGCCTCCGGGCCGGGGTCGGAGCCATCCTTGCCGGGGCCGAGTTCCAGATTTCCCCGCTTCGCTTCGAAGCGGGCGTCTGCACGCTTCTGGTGGGTCTGGCGCTGGGCGTGGTGCTCCTGTGGTCCTCGCGGGCTCGGGCGGACGTGCGCGCCGTAGGGTACCTGTGTCCCCACTGCGGAAGCCGCACCCGGCGCGTGAAGCGCCGGAGGCGTCACCGGCTTCTGGGTGTCGTCATGGGCGAGAGCATCGCTCGGCGGGAATGCGAGACCTGCGGTTGGGTCGGGCTGTCGGTCCAGGGCTGAATCACCGGTGCGACATCTGGAAGACGAAGGCACTTTCCGTGGCGCGCGGGACGCGGGCCACCGTACTTCTTTCACGGACTGTTAGGTATGGCGGACGAGCTCGATCTCAAGGGGAACGGCGGCGAGCAGGTGTTGACGCGCTTCCTCGAGGACGAGATGAGGGAGTCGTTCATCGACTACTCGATGAGCGTCATCGTGCAGCGCGCGCTACCCGACGTGCGCGACGGCCTGAAGCCCGTGCATCGGCGCATCCTGTATGCCATGAGCGAGCTCGGCCTCTCGCCGGGCAGGGCCTACAGGAAGAGCGCCACCGTCGTCGGTGAGGTGCTGGGCAAATTCCACCCCCATGGCGACGCGTCCGTCTACGAGTCCCTGGTGCGCATGGTGCAGGATTTCTCCCTGCGCTATCCGCTGGTGGACGGCCAGGGGAACTTCGGCTCCATCGACGGCGACTCGGCGGCGGCCTACCGGTACACTGAGGCCAGGCTGACGCCGTTGGCCATCGAGCTCCTCGCCGACATCGACAAGGAGACCGTCCAGTTCGTTCCGAACTTCGACGGACGTATCCCCGAGCCCACGGTGCTGCCGGCGAAGGTCCCCAACCTGTTGGTCAACGGCTCGTCCGGCATTGCCGTCGGCATGGCCACGAACATCCCGCCGCACAACCTGCGGGAGATCGTGAAGGCAACGGCCGCGTTGGTGGACGACCCCGATCTGCCCCAGGAGCAGCTCGAGGCCATCGTTCAGGGCCCCGACTTCCCCACCGGTGCATTCGTGTGCGGCCGTGAAGGCATCCAGGACGCGTACAGGACGGGGCGGGGTCGCGTCGTCATGAGGGCTCGGGCCGAGATCGAGCAGATCGACGCCAACTCGGAGCGGATCGTCATCACCGAGATCCCCTTCATGGTGAACAAGTCCCGGCTCATCGAGCAGATCGCTCAGCTCGTGCGGGACAAGAAGGTCCTGGAGATCCGCGACCTGCGCGACGAGTCCGACCGTGAGGGGATGCGCATCGTGGTGGAGCTGAAGCGCGATGCCGTACCGCACATCGTGCTGAACCAGCTCTACAAGCACACGCAGATGCAGTCCACATTCGGCACCATCATGCTGGCGCTGGTGGACGGCGTGCCTCAGGTGATGTCCTTGCGGGAGATGCTCCGGCACTTCATCGAGCATCGCCTGACGGTCATCGTGCGACGCAGCCAGTTCGACCTGGACAAGGCGCTGGATCGCGAGCACATCCTCGAGGGCCTCAAGGTCGCCGTCGACAACATCGACGAGGTCATCGAGATCATTCGGGGCTCCAAGGACACCGAGACCGCCAGCGCGACCCTGCAGGAGCGCTTCGAGCTTTCCGAGCGCCAGGCCAAGGCCATCCTGGACATGCGTCTGGCACGTCTGACCGGGCTGGAGATCGAGAAGCTCGAGGAAGAGCTGGCGGAGGTGAGGGCGACCATCGAGGACCTGAGGGACATCCTCGCGTCGGAGGCGCGCCGGATGACGATCCTCAAGGGCGAGCTCCAGGAGATCTCGGACAAGTACGGCAACGAGCGGCGTACCGAGATCACGGGAGCCGTGGGGTCCTTCGACGTCGAGGATCTCATCGTCGAAGAGGACATGGTCATCACGGTGTCGCACCAGGGCTACGTCAAGCGGCTGCCGGTGGACACGTATCGCGCCCAGCGCCGCGGTGGCCGAGGGCTCCAGGGCATGGGGACCAAGGACGAGGACTGGGTGGAGCACCTCTTCGTCGCCTCGACCCACGACTACCTCATGATCTTCACCCGGCGGGGCCAGTGCTACTGGCTCAAGGTGTGGGAGTTGCCCGAAGGAGGGCGCCACTCCCGGGGCAAGCCCATCGTCAACCTCCTCAACCTGTCCGACGATGAGGCGATGGCGGCGGTGGTGCCGGTCCGCGAGTTCGCCGACGACAAGTACCTCATGTTCTGCACGCGGAAGGGAGTGGTGAAGAAGACGGCCCTTTCCGCTTACGGCAACGTGCGGGCGGTGGGCCTCAACGCCATCAACATCCGTGAGGGCGACGAGCTCATCGACGTGCAAATCACGTCCGGACAGGACGAGATCGTCCTCGCCACCCGGAATGGCATGGCCATCCGCTTCAACGAGGAGGATGCCCGGCCCATGGGGCGTGCCACCGAGGGCGTGAGAGGAGTCGACCTGTCGGGCGAGGACTTCGTCGTGGGGATGGTGGTGGTACGTCCCGACTCGACGCTGCTCGTCGTGTCCGACCACGGCATGGGCAAGCGGACGGATGTGGGGGCGTACAGACTGCAGAAGCGCGGCGGCAAGGGCGTGATCAACCTGAGGGTCTCGTCGAGAACCGGGCGGGTGGTGGCCATCAAGTCGGTCACCGAGGAGGAGCAGCTCATGCTTATTACCCGTCACGGCGTCGTGAACCGCCAGCGCGTGGACGAGATCTCGCTCATCGGGCGCGCGACCCAGGGGGTCAAACTCATGAACCTCGATCAGGGCGACATCCTCGTCGACGTGGCCAGAGTCATCGCCGAGGACGAGGATGGTGAGGAGAGCGGCGAGGATGGGGATGAGCTGGGAGACTCGCCGTCCGCGCTCGAAGAGGTCGATGCGACTCGGGAGCCCACAGGGGAGGTGGGCGGAGGCGATTCCGAAGAATGAGCGAGGTCCAGGGCGAGGGACTCGTAGGCCTGACCGAGATCGAATCCGCGGCGCGACGCCTTGCGGGCGTAGCCGTGAGGACTCCTCTGCTCTTCGCCGATGCCGTTTCGGACGCCGTGGGCGCCGAGGTCCGCCTGAAGTGCGAGAGCCTGCAACGGGCAGGGTCGTTCAAGATCCGGGGCGCCTACAACTTCGTCTCGCAGCTGCCGGACCATCAGGCCGAGCAGGGCATCATCACCTATTCCTCCGGGAATCACGGGCAGGCGGTCGCGCTGGCGGGGAGGCTTCGGGGAGTGCGGGTGGTGGTGGTCATGCCGACGACGGCGCCGAAGGTGAAGGTGGAGGGAGTTCGGCGACTCGGGGGAGAGGTCGTCTTCGAGGGGACCACGTCGGTGGAGCGGAAGCGGCGTGCCGAGGCCATCGCGGAGGAGGAGGAGTTGGTCGTCGTGCCCCCCTTCGATCATCGGCACATCATTGCCGGACAGGGCACGGTAGGGCTGGAGATCGCTCGCGAGTGGAGTGACGTGGATTTCGTGCTGGCTCCCATCGGTGGCGGTGGGCTGGCCAGCGGCGTCGCGGCGGCGATCAAGCGCATGGTGCCGGGCGCACAGGTCATCGGTGTGGAGCCGGAGGGCGCCGCGTCCATGCGGGCCGCCCTGGACAACGGGGCGCCCACACTGCTGCCCTCGGTGGAGACCATCGCGGACGGGCTCAAGCCCGTCATCGCCGGAGACCTCACCTTCGAGCACGCTGAGGCGCTGCTGGACGATGTCGTCACCGTCGACGACGATGCCATCCGCGAGGCCACGGCGCTCCTGTTGAATCGACAGAAGCTCGTGGTGGAGTTCTCCGGAGCGGCCACGACAGCGGCGCTGCTGGCCAGGAAGGTGGACACGAGGGGTGCGCACGTCGCCGCGGTGCTAAGCGGTGGCAACCTGGACCCGTCCTTCCTCGCGGAGTTGGCGTGATCGACAAGGTGGAGCCCTTCGTTCCCGGCCTGGCCGTGGGGCATGGGCAGGCGTACGGCGGGCATACCGGATGCACGGTCGTCCTGGGCCCGTTCCGGGGAGCGGTGGAGGTGCGAGGGCTCGCCACGGGCACACGCGAGCTGGATGCGCTCTCGCCGCATCACCTGGTTCCCCGGGCGGACGCGATCCTCCTCACGGGGGGGTCGGCCTTCGGGCTGGCGGCCGCAGACGGGGTCATGACGTGGCTGGAGGGGAAGGGGCGAGGCTACGACACCGGCGTGGTGCCCGTCCCCATCGTGCCGGCGGCGGTGATCTTCGACCTCCACGCCGATGCCCCCAGACCGGACGCGGAGACCGGCGACGCCGCCTGCGAAGATGCCCGGGCAGGCGGCTTCGCGGAGGGACGCGTCGGGGTGGGCTCCGGCGCTACTGTGGGCAAGATCGCCGGGCCCGAGGGCGCCATGGCCGGCGGGTTCGGAGCCTGGAGCGTGCCCTTCGGCGAGTTCCGCGTGGGCGCTTTGGCCGTGGTGAACGCCCTCGGCGACGTCCTCGACGACGGGGGCCACATCGTGGTGGGCGCGCGTGGTCCCGACGGATCGTTCCTGGATGCGGCGGCGGTGCTCCGGAAGGGAGGCGTCGAAGCGGGCGAGATGAGCCGGCGAACCCGGTCCCCGGTAGCCGGGACGAACACCACGTTGGCGATCGTGGCCACCGACATGCCTCTGGGAAAGACGGATCTCGGTCGCGTGGCGCGCGTGGCGGCCAACGCGTTGGCCCGACGGATCTCTCCGGTGCACACGCCCTTCGACGGTGACGTGGTCTTCGCCGTGTCGACGGCCCCGGAGGAGCAGCCGCTCAGCTCGCGGGAGGTGCTCGCCCTCGGGGCTGCCTCTCAGGCGGCGCTGGAGGCCGCCATCATCCGCGCGGTGACGGAGGGCACGCGTTGAGGCGGTTGCTGCTCTTCGACATCGACGGAACGTTGGTGGCCGGTGGACCCGCGAAGAGCGCCTTCCACCTGGCTCTCATGGAGACGTTCGGCACGGCCGGGGCCATCGAAGCACACAACTTCGCCGGCAAGACGGACCCTCAGATCGCCAGGGAGCTGCTCCGAGGCGCGGGGTTCTCCGAGGCGGACATCGATGCCGGCTTCCCGCGCCTGTGGGATCGCTACGTGACCCACCTCGAGGAGCGGCTGCACACCCAACCCATGCAGGTGCTTCCGGGAGTGGTCGCGCTCCTCGATGCCGCCGTGGATCACGACGGCGTGGCTCTGGGTCTCATGACGGGCAACATCGTGCGGGGTGCGGAGCTGAAGCTCGGGTCCGCCGGGATCTGGAATCGGTTCCGGACGGGGAGCTTCGGCTCGGATCACGAGGAGCGCGACGAGCTTCCGGCCATCGCGCTGGATCGCGCCCACACGGAGTGGGGGGTCGCCTTCTCTCCGGATCAGGCCGTGGTCGTGGGGGACACGCCCAGGGACATCCAGTGCGGTCGGAAGACGGGCATGAGGACGCTCGGCGTGGCCACCGGGCGCTACGCGATCTCCGACCTCGAGGGGGCCGGGGCCGACCGGGTGGTGCCGGACCTTTCCGACACCCGATGGGTTCTGTCGCTCCTCACGGATTGATGGCTCGTTCACGGTTCGTGGAAGGCCGTCGGGTCGGGTGAGGGAGCCCGGCCCTCGCTTGATCGGGGCGCCGCAGGGAAACATCTTGGGGCCTTCGAGCGAACCAATAGGAAGTACGAACAAGCGTCCGCAGTGACGGAGCGGGAGCCGACGACGTGCCGGCCCCAATGACCGGCGGCCGAAACGACCGGCCTTCGTGGAGGAGTTTCGTGGCAAACAGAGCTCAACAGCGCAGGGAGGCGCGCAAGTCCGGCGGCTCCGACATGACCAAGTTCTATTGGACCCTCGGGCTCGTGGCCGTGATCGGCGTGGGTGCCGTGGGCTACCAGGTCGCTTCTCACAAGATGGGCACCGCCGCCACTGCGCCGGTGGATCTGAAAGGCCTCGAAGACCCGACGGCCCTCATGAAGGCGGCGCAGGCCATCACCAAGGGCGATCCCAATGCCCCGGTGACCATCCTCGAGTTCGGCGACTACGAATGCCCGGCGTGCGGCACGTTCGCGCTCACGGTTCAGCCCCAGGTGGAGGCGAAGTACGTGACCCCCGGCAAAGCCAAGTTCGTCTTCTACGACTTCCCGCTGGTGAGCATCCACCCGACGTCGTTCATTGCCGCGCGCGCAGGGCGGTGCGCCGTCGACCAGGACCGCTTCTGGCAGTATCACGACGAGCTCTACCGGAACCAGAACTCCTGGGTGCTCCAGGCCAATCCCATCAAGACGTTCATCGGCTATGCCAAGGACCTGGGTATGGACGCCGACGCATTCGGCGCGTGCCTGAACAGTGACAAGTATGCCGACGTGGTGACAGCGAACCTGAGGCTGGCGCAGCAGCTCGGGTTGAACGGCACGCCGACGATCATGGTGGGGCTGGAGAAGGGGATGCCCAAGCGCCTGGGTGACGATTTCAGCTACAAGGCCATCGCGGCGCTCGTCGACCAGGTGCTGGCCGAGGCGGCCGCCCAGGATAGTGCCGCCTCCGGTGGAAGCTGAGCCACTGTGAGCGAAGCGCAGGCGTCTCCTCCCGCCAATCGCATGGCTATCGCGGTGATGGCCCTCATCGGCTTCTTCATCGCCTTCTACCTTCTGGCCCATTCGCTCGGTTGGACCGGCTCGCTCCTGTGCGGCGTGGGCAACTGCGAGCGGGTGCAGCAGAGCCCCTACTCCCACATGGGGCCGATCCCGGTGGCGGCCCTGGGGGTCGTGGGCTACGCGATCATGCTGGTGGCCGCCTTCGTGGGGATTCAGCCCTCCGCGAGGGAGTCCCGCGCGGTGGGCGGCGTGCTACTCCTGGGTGGTGGGGTCGGGTTCGCGATCTCGCTGTATCTCACGTACCTGGAGGCTGCGGTCATTCACGCGTGGTGCCAGTGGTGCGTGACATCGGCGATCATCATGACGTTGATCTTCCTGGCGTCGCTGCCCGAGGTGCGACGAATCCGGGGAGCCTGAGAGAAGCCTAATGCCGAAGGTCAGGTCGAAGGTCAAGTCGAAGGTCAAGATTCGTCTCCTCTTCGTGGACGAGGGCTCGTATCATCACGAGGAGGTGGAGATTCCCGCAGCGTCCATGGCCGCGTACGACCGCCTCATCGACTGTGTCCGTGAGGACGAGTCGGTGCTGAAGGGTTTGTATGTGGATGTGGACCGACTCTGCGGAGCCTGGGTGGTGGACGCGTGATATCGGTGCAGGACTGCGTTGGGCTGCGGGCGCCAACCAGCGGCGTACCATTCGGGTACGCCTCGGTCATCGTCCTCGCCCGCCTTCCCCTGCATCCGATCTGACGCGTCCCAATGCGTGAGTGCGGACGCGTGATCTCGGCGCAGAGGGTCTCGACCACCTGATGGTGTGCCCATCCGGGTGCGACTGCATGATTCGTCAGCCGAGCGGAAGCTGCCCGCGAGCCCGCCGGAGTCCTCTCCATGACCAGAAAGACGGGAGAGGCGTTGCGCGCCCGGTCACCGGGGCTATGATCGGGGCCTATGGCTACGACATTCGAGCATGCCCTGAGCACGGAAGGGACGAAGCTGGAGCGCTCGGTGCTGCGCGAGCTGCTCCGCTTCACCGTCGACCCGGAGATCATCTCCTTGGCGGGTGGCCTGCCCGCCAGTGAGCGCCTTCCCCTGGAGGGCCTGAGAACCTGCCTGAACGCCGTGCTGACCCGGGACGGCTCCCGCGCCCTTCAGTACAGTCCCCAGCACGTGCCCCTGCGGGCGCGCATCGCCGAGCTCATGGAGAGCCGGGGTGTCGCCTGCACGCCGGAGCAGGTCTTCATCACCAACGGGAACCAGCAGGGGCTCACCATCCTCTCCCGCCTCTTCCTGGATCCCGGCGCCCCGGCCGTCATCGAGGAAGTCACCTTCACCGGGATCCAGCAGGTGACGTTGGGGCGGGGCGCGGAGGTGCGCACCGTGCCCACCGACCTCGTCACCGGCGTGGACGTGGACGCGGTCGAGGAAGCCTTCCGGCGGGAGCCACGCCCGCGTCTCCTCGTGTTGGTCACGGACTTCCACAATCCGCTGGGGGTGTCCATCGCGGCGGAGAGCCGGGAGCGACTGGCCCGGCTGGCTGCGGAGCACCGGGTCCCCCTCGTGGAGGACGATCCGTACGGACCGCTGCGCTTCGCCGGGGACCCGCGGCCGCCCATCAAGGCGTACGACGACGAGGGGATGGTGTTCTACCTGGGCTCTTTCTCGAAGATGCTGGCCCCGGGGCTCAGGCTGGGGTGGATGGTGGCTCCCGAAGAGCTCATGCCGCGGATCACCACGCTGCGGGAGTCCATCGATCTCGAGTCCTCCACCCTGGTTCAACGGGCCGTGGCCGAGTTCCTGGGTCAGGGTCGCCTGGAGGGGCATCTCGCCGCCCTGAGGGAAACGCACGGGGCACGGTGCGCGACCATGCTCCGCTCGCTGGAGGAGCACCTCACAGGGGGTGCGCAGTGGAGCCGGCCCGAGGGCGGGGTGTTCGTCTGGGTGGAGCTCCGCCCTGGGCTCGACGCTACCGAGCTCTTCCGGTCGGCCATCGCGAAGAAGGTGGCGTATGTGCCGGGCGGCTTCTTCTCGGTGCACGGGGCCACCCGCAACGCCATGCGCCTGAACTTCAGCAACGTCACCCCCGAGGCTATCCGCGAAGGGGTGGCGCGGGTGGCGGAAGTGGTGCGAGAGGGGTAGGAGCGCGGACGCCGGGCAACCGTGGGCCCTTCGCACCGACGCCGTTCCTCGGCCTCGCGATGCTCATCGCCGCTGGACCTCGCGGTGTGTCGGTGTGATCGTTGGCCTGCGCCGACGGATCCCCACGGAGGCCGGGACCCCGCATCATGAATCCCTCCACGACGATGTTCACGGATGTCGCCCTTCCGGCGGTTGGGCTCATCGCTCTCGCCGTCGTCGGACTCCTCGTCTTCGGCGCGTTCACTTGGCGCCGGAGCACGGACGCGCTGCGTGCTCGCCTGGCGCGCTCGACCGTTGGGTCCCCGGGTCCGCCCTTTCGGGCCGAGGACGTCGACGCGCTCCCGGTGCCCGTCGCTCGCTACCTCCGCTCCGTCCTGAAGGACGGCCAGGCCCGGGTGGTCCGTGCCCACGTCGTCTCCGACGGAGAGTTCCGCCGGGGCGAAGCAGCGGACGCCTGGATTCCCATGCGGGCGGAGCAGGTGTTCGCGTCCTCGCGCCCCGGGTTCGTTTGGGATGCACGCATGCGCTTGGCTCCCGGCATCGCCATCCGTGTCGTGGACGCGTACGTGGACGGGGCGGGCACGATGAGGGCAGCCGTGGCGGGGTTGGTCTCTGTCGTGGATGCCCAGGGGACGGGGGAGTTGGCCACCGGGGAGATGATGCGCTGGTTGGCGGAGACGCCCTGGCTGCCCACCGCCCTCCTCCCCGGTGGATGCGTGGAGTGGACCGCCCTCGACGATTCGAGCGCTCGGGCGACGGTGCGCGGAGACGGGAGGGAGGTGTCGGCGGACTTCCGGTTCGGCCCGCAAGGCGAGGTGACGGAGGTCTTCGTGGCCGAACGTCCCAGGGACATCGACGGAATGTACGTGCCCACGGCGTGGTCCGGCCGGTTCAGCTCCTACGAGGAGCACGAGGGCGTGCGCGTACCCACCGAGGCCGTCGCGCAGTGGCATGTACCTGGCGGGGAATTGCCATACTGGCGAGCCCGCATCACGTCCGTCCGGTACGAGCTTGATGCCGAGTAGCTAGTGTGGGTTGGCGGAGACGGCCTTCACGAACTGGTCGATGGCGGCGTAGTAGGCCGCGGGCCGCGAGTACATCGGAAAATGCCCACAACGGGGGATGCTCAACACGGCCACGCCCGACTCCACCAGGTCGGTCAGGTAGGGAAGTCCGCGGCTCGACGCCCCGGTGACGAAGGTCTTCGGAACGCTCAGAGCGGTGAACCAGTCCAGGAGCGGCGGGCCGGCGCAGTGCTCCACCAGGGATCGCGACAAGGACAGGAGCGTGCGGCGGCTGCGGACCCGGCGCAGGGTGGCCGCGTAGCGCGCCATGCCGGGGCCACGGGAATGGGCCAGCGCGTCCGCCACTTCGTCGAGCGGTTCGGTCACCACATGGCGCGAGACGAAGCAGTCGCCCGGGCCGAGGTTCCCTTCGACGTTCACGAAGCCGGCCACAAGACTAGGCTCGTGTCGACACAGGAGCAGGCCTGCGACGCCGCCCATGCTGTGGCCCACGACCACGACGCGCCCTTTCCCGAGAACGCGTGCGAGATCGCCCGCCAGGTCGGCGAGGTGCTCCACCGTGAGGTTCGCCACTCCCGGGGTCTCGCCGGTGCCGGGAAAATCGGGGACCAGAAGGGCCCGCCCGGGGAGCACGCGCTCGATGGGCACGCCCAGCGCTTCGGTGGCGGGCATGCCGAGGCCAGGCAGCAGGAAGACCGTAGGCTCTGCGCCTTCCCGTCGCATACACGAAACGGAGATCCGCCGTCCGGCGACGATCAGGGGCACGGTAACTCGCGGGGGCATAGCCATCACCCCCACAGTAGCAGGTCGCTGGAGAAAGGGGGTACCCCGCGCGCCACCAACGCCTTCGGCGCGGGTACCCGGCTTTCGCGTGTTCAGGCAAGGCACGAAACGGGGCCCCCACCCAACAAGCGTTGCGTGGGGTCGGGCGACAAGTCGTAGCGGCGATACGGCGCTCCCCTCCCGCACACGCGCTCGCCTGGCTACCCTTCGGGAACCCCGCCGACGACCCGCCGTCGTGACCCTCCGTTTCCACCCACGGAGACGCAGTCATGCATCGCAACCTCAGGATCCGTTTCGGCGCGCTCGCTTTCCTGGCCACTATGCTTGCGCTTCATGCTCCTGTCGTCGCTCAGACCACCGACGCACCGAAGCCGGGCCGCTTCGATTTCGGGAAGATGTGGACCTTCGAGTACCCGCCCGCCGAGTACTTCACGTCCACGTACGGCTTCGACGCGTCTCCCGCCTGGTTCGAGAAGGCGCGCCTCGCGGCCCTGAGGATACCCGGGTGCTCGGCGTCTTTCGTGTCGTCGGACGGCCTCGTGGTGACGAACCACCACTGTGCCCGGGGCTCCATCGTCGCGGTGACCCGGGACGGTGAGCACCTGCTCGACGACGGGTTCTACGCTCCTACCCTCGAAGACGAGCGCCCCATCCCCGGCTACCGTGCCGACCAGCTCATCGCCGTTGAGGACGTGACCGACGAGGTCTACGCCGCCGTTGATGCCGCTCCCGCGGAAGGACGCGGTGCGGCGCGGGCAGCGGCCATCGCCGCCGTTGAAAGCCGCCTCAAGCAGGCCCACGAAGGCTCCGACGAGGTGCTCGTACAGGTCGTCCCGCTCTACAACGGCGGTCGCTACTCGGCGTACGTCTTCCGGCGCTTCCGGGACGTGCGCCTTGTGGCCGCCGCCGAGCTGGACATGGGGTTCTTCGGCGGCGACCCGGACAACTTCACGTATCCGCGGTATGCGCTGGATTTCGCGTTCTATCGCGTCTATGATGCGGACGGCAAGCCGTATCATCCCACGACGTGGTTCACGTGGGGGAATGGAGTCGACGAGGGCGACCCGGTCTTCGTCATCGGGAACCCGGGTCCGACGAACCGGCTGCAGACAGTGGCCCAGTTGGAGTACCAGCGGGACGTCCTCGTCCCGGTGCGGAAGGCATACTACGAGACGCGCCTGCAGGTGATGCGCGATGCCTACGCTGCCGATCCGGTAACGGGAGAGCAGCTCGACCTGCGCAACCGCGCCTTCGGGCTTTCCAACTCTCTCAAGGCGTACACGGGCCGCCTGGCCGCTCTCCAGGATCCGGAGATCCTGGATCTGAAGCGCGCCGCCGAGGCAGAGTTGGAAGCAGCCATTCGAAACGACCCGGAGCTGCAGAGCCGCTATGGGAATCTCCTGGCGGACATCGCCGGCCTGCAGGTCCGCAAGCGGGCGCTGGCGGGGCCTGCCGGTGCCTTCTACGCCCTGGCCAGTGGGTCCAACGGGTCGCGCACGCTGCGTCGAGCCATGATGGCGGCCGACCTGCTGAACGCGCAAACGCAAGGAGCCTCCTCTGCCTCACTCGACGAGGCGCGCGCGCGGCTTCGGGACGTCGAGGACCATCCTGCGGCCATGGAGGAAGACCTGCTCCGGCTCCGCTTCGAAGATCTCCAGCGCTATCTGGGCGCCGATGATCCGTTGGTGGTGGCGGCGCTGGAAGGGCGCTCGCCGGAGGGAGCGGCCACGTCTCTACTCTCACGGTCCGTCCTGGCGACACAGGCGCAGACGGAGCGGGCCCTGAACGGGCCGGGCATTCCCACCGACGACCCGGCGGTGGTGCTCGCGCGTGCACTCGGCCCCCGCGTGGCAGGGTTCCAGGACTCGGACCGGGTTGTGAGCGACCGGGAGAGAGAGCTGGCCGCGGATCTCGGCCGGGTGCGGTTCGAGGTGTACGGGACCGCCGTGGCGCCCGACGCCACCTCGTCCCCGCGAATCACCGACGGTGTGGTGAAGAGCTACGAGTACAACGGCACGCTGGCGCCCACGCACACGACCTTCTTCGGTGTCTACGACCGCTACTACGGGCACGACGGCAACGTGGAGTGGCAGCTGCCCAAGCGATGGCTGCCTGTTCCGGCGGGCCTCGACCTTTCCACACCGCTGAACTTCATCTCCACCGCCGACACGTACGGTGGGAACTCCGGTTCGCCGGCAGTGACCAAGGACCTGGCGCTCGTGGGCCTCAACTTCGATCGGAACATCGAAGGTCTGAGCCGGGACTTCATCTATCTCCCGGAGCGCGGCCGGAACATCATGGTGGACGTGCGCGCCATCCGTGAGGCTCTTGCGGATGTCTACCACGCGGACCGGATCGTCGACGAGATCAGCCAGGGGGCGCCGGTGGAGGGCCGTCGCTAACGCCAGGGCACCTCTTCACCGAAGATCCACGTCGACAGAGCTGAGAAGTCGACGAACTCGGCATCGGCTCGCGTCACCACCGCCGGACGACGCGCGAACCCGGTGAAGGCCGCGAATGCGTCCACGGCGGGACGCATCTCGAGGTCGGTGATACCATCGCCCACGGCCAGGGCCGGGCGCGCCAGCCCCAGGCCCGCGACGACGGTGAGCTTGCCACCTGCCGCGGCGAGGGGAGATGGTGCCGCCGAAGTGAAGCGCCCTCGCGCGTCCGCCGTCAGCGACACCGCATGGACGCGCGCATCCTGGAGGCCGAAGGAGCGCGCCAAGGGGAGGATGGCGTCCCGGATCCCGCCGCTGACGAGGAACACCTCCACGTGGTGCGCTCTGAGCCTCGCCAGCAGGTCGGGAGCGCCAGGGGCCACCGCGTCGACGTAGGCTTCCCCCAGAGCCGCGATGTCGGCCGGGCCGGGCGCGATGAGCTCGAGGCGCCTGCGGTACACATCGTCGAGTCGGACCAAGCCCGCCATGGCATCGCTCGTGAGCTGCCGAACCGCGTCGGCCACCGCGGGGCCGCGCCGGTCCGACAGCCAGTCGACGCCCTCGATGGCCACGAGGGTGGAGTCGACGTCGAACACTACACTGGCGAAGCGACATCCGGTGTGCATGGGCCCGCCGTCCGGTTCAGCGATCCGACGAGAGGGATACCACCATGGCGCTGTGCACGTCGGGCAGGCCCAGGAGCTGCTCGCGCGTGCCCGACGGAAGGGGCCCGTCGAGGGTAATCACCGCCAGGGCGTCGCCCCCCTGGCTCAAGCGGGCCTGATGGTACTCGGCGATGTTCACCCCCGCCTCTCCCAACAGGGTACCGACCCGGCCGATCACTCCGGGCACGTCGCGATTCGTCATGACGAGAAGTGTGCCTTTGGGGAGCACGTCCACATGGAAGGCGCCGATGCGGGTGATGCGGGGGGGGGCATCCGCAGGCGCAATGCCTCCGACGCGCACCTCGTTCCCGTCGGCCTGCAACCGCACCTCCAGCGCTCGGGAGTGGGGCGGCTCACTCGAGGAGACCATGGCCAGAGCGATGCCCCGGGAGGTGGCCAGCCCGGGTGCATTGATGAGGTTGACCCGATCCGAGCCCATGACGTGTTCGAGGGCCCCGAGGGATGCAGCGGCCAGCAGAGCCTGGCCGGCTCCCGAGAGCTCGCCGCCCGCGCGCAACGTCAGGGTGTCCAACACGGCGTGCCCACCATCCGCCAAGAGGGCGCGCGCCACCGTCGCCGCGGCTCGAGCCAGACGCATGGCGGGCCGGATCGCTTCCGCATCCTCTCCGGCCAGGGCGGCGTTGAGGGAGCGGGAATAGTCCTGGCGCAAGAGGGCATCGCGGACCGCGGCGCAGACGTCCACCGCGACGTTCCGCTGGGCCTCCCGCGTGGACGCGCCGATGTGGGGGGTCAGCACCACGTTGTCCATGCCGCGAAGAGGATGCTGTCCGACGAGGGGCTCCTTCTGATAGACGTCCAGCACGGCGCCCCCGAGCCTGCCGGAGGAGAGCTGGTCGACGAGGGCCGCGTCATCGACGATGCCGCCGCGGGCCATGTTTACTACGATGCCGCCGTCCCTCAGGAGCTCGAGCCGGCCCCGGTCGAGAAGCCCCCGAGTCTCGTCGGTGAGCGGCGTGTGGACCGTGACGATGTCCACGTGGGGAAGGAGCTGGTCCAGCGTCTCCGCCCGCCGGACACGCAAGGACGTAAAGCGCTCCGCCGGGATGTAGGGGTCATTAGCGACCACGTCCATGCCGAAGGCCAGCGCCCGGTGGGCGACTTCGCCGCCGATGCGGCCCAACCCCACGATTCCCAGGGTGCGTCCCTTGAGCTCGCTCCCCTTGAGTGAAGAGCGATCCCATCGGCCGGCGCGCATGGACGACCCGGCCCGGTCGAGGTGGCGTAGCAAGGTGATGACCGTCCCGAAGAAGAGCTCGGCTACGGCGATCGTGTTGCCCGCGGGCGCGTTGATCACGGCGATGCCCAGGGACGTCGCCGTATCCATGGCCACGTTGTCCACACCGACCCCGGCGCGGCCGACGACCTTCAATCGCTTTCCGGCCCGGAGAAGATCGTCGGAGATGCGCGTGGCGCTTCTCCCGATGATGGCATCGTAGTCGCCGATGCGAGCCATGAGCTCGCCCGGGGGGAGCGTGGGCACGACGTCGACGACCAGATCCGGTGTCGACCGGAGCAACGCCACGCCTTCGTGGTCGATCTCGTCCGTGACGAGGATCTTCATGGGAGGGTTCACGGGAGGGTTAGGTCCTCTCTCGGCGCAGCTCTGTTCTGCAACGCTCCAGTGTCCATTCGTTCACGACCGGCGGCGGCCACGAGCCGGCGCGGGCCGCATCCAGGAGGCGGTCGGCCTCCGCCCGGGCGCGGTCGGCCGTGGGGCCGTCGATCCACTCGCGCCCCAGCGCCTCGTCGAGCTCGTCCGCGTCCAGAAGGACCGCGGTCCCACCGGGCGGCAGCCAGACGTCCAGGTAGAGGTCAGTGGTGTGCCACTCGTCGTCGGACATCTCGGGTGGCGTCAGGATGTTGGCGTAGATACCGGTAAACGTTCCGTCCGCACGATGGAAGCGGCCGATGTCGTGCCAGAGCCCGGGGAAGGTGAACCACACGACGTCGGAGCCGTGCTCGAGGACGACTTGCCCGTCGATGCGCATGGGGGCGTCGAAGGGCATGGCTTCCGCGAGGGTCACCTTCACGTCGTCACGGTCCAGGACGAAGCGCTGATCGAAGACCTGCATCTGCTGCGGAGGGCGCAGATAGTGGATGCGTACGCGCCGATCTGAGCTCACTCGGGTGATGCCGGCCCGGGGAGCACCGCCTCGACGAAGACGTCCATGGTGCCCCCGCAGACCGCCGGGCTCCACGAGAGGAAGTCCTCGGTGAGATCCACGGTCACGCGCTCGGCCCGTCCGGTCTCGAGCACACGCTGCGCCGCCTCGATGACCTCGGCCTCACCACACCCTCCGCCGACCGTGCCGGTGAGACCGCGTTCTGGATCCACGACCAGGCGGGCCCCGACCTTTCGAGGTGTGGAGCCGCGCGTAGCCACGACGGTGGCGAGGGCGCAGGCCCGTCCGGCATCCGACGCATCCCGGAGGGCGTCGGCGAGTGCCCGATCATCGTGGTGGGTCATTGGTCTTCCTTCTCCTCGTCCTCGGAGGCGCCTCTCTCACCGAAGAAGCGCTCCGCGATGCGCTCCATCTCCCGCAACGATCGGCCGGACCCGCCGCGGTACACCTTCACCAGCTCCGCCGCCACGGCGACGGCGATCTCCTCGGGCGTCTCCGCTCCGAGATCCAGGCCGACAGGCGCATGGATCTCAGCGAGCCGCTCCCGGGGGATCCCGTCCGCGAGCAGCTGCACGAACGTGGCGCGGACCCGCCGCCGGCTGCCGATCATACCGATGTAGGCGGGTGCCGGGTCCCGCCGCAGCACCTGCACGAGGCAGTCGTAGTCGTACTTGTGGCCGCGGGTCACGAGGAGGACGTGGGTGTTGCGGTGGAGGGGCACTCCTTCGAAGGGATCGGAGAAGTCCGCCTTGACCACCCGGTACGCATCGGGGAATCGCTCGAGAGTGGCGAACTCCGGACGGTCATCCAGAACCCATATCCGGAATCCCAGGTCGGCGCCCATCCGTGACATGGGCCGCGCGATGTGGCCCGCGCCCACGATCACGAGGTCCCGTATGGGGCGACGCACCTCGACGTAGATCTCCGCGCCCGCCAGCGTCTGCAGTCCGTCTCCCCGGCGGGGATCGGCGATGGCGGTCCGGGCGACCGCTACGGCCGCAGCGTCCACTTCAGGAGAGCCCAGCGTCCCCCGGACGGTCTCCTCGCCCGCTTCCGTCGTGACGACGACCAGCCGCGTGCCAGCCGCTGCCGCGGCGCCCTCGCTCACGGTCACAAGTGTGACTGCCGAGTGCCCGGACTCCACCGCGGCCATGACGATATCAGCAGCCGCGGTCGCGTTCAGTGTCATCGGGTCTCCTCCGGCTTCCTGGATCCGGGAAGATTGACGGGGGGAGGGGTGAGCCGCCCGATAGCTTCGTGGTACGCCTCAGGAGTATCGATATCGGTGACCACCCCGATGTCGTCGACGGCGAGCCGGACGGCCGACTCCAGATGGCGATGAACCACCGTGCGCGCGCCGCCCGTGAGCCGGAGATCGGCCAGTTCGGCGAAGAGCCTACGGCGGAAGAGCGTCGGGTGTCCTCCGCGATCTCCGTGTGTGGGGAGCACCAGGGGAGCGTCCCCGGCCGCGAACACCTGGAGGAGTCGCGCGACGGTCTCCGGTCGCACCAACGGGTGATCCACGGGGCAGAAGGCCACACCCTCCACGTCACTTCTCAGCGCAGCCAGGGCCAGTCGCAGGGACGTGATGGGGCCCTCTCCAGGATCGGGGTTCTCGAGGACCAGCGCACCGGCCGCCCTGGCCCGCCGGGCCTCATCTTCCTGTCCCGGGCCCACCACGACCACCACCGGGTCGCACCCTCCGCCGAAGAGGGAACCGACCACCGCCGCCACGAACGATCGTCCACCGGCGTCGAGGAGCGCCTTCGACGTCCCCATGCGCGTGGACGCGCCCGCGCAGGGGACCACGCCCGCGACACGAACGCGCCCGTCTCCGCCGGCGGGGTCTCCTGCGTCCCCCGCGGCGGGGACGCGCCCACGGCCGAACGGCCACATCGTCACGCCCGACCTCCATTCATGCGTGGGAACTGTTCCATCTGCGCTCTCACGCGGCAAAGGCCTCGTAGAAGAGACGGTTCGTCCGGGCCAACTCCTCCAGGAGCGGGGCCGGTGCGAAGCGGGAGCCGTATTGATCGTGCAATGCCCGAATGCGATCCAGGGCCCCCCGGGGGTGGAGCGAGTCGGCGAAGCGGAGGAGGCCGCCCCGGAACGGCGGAAATCCCGTCCCCATGATCATGGCGATATCCACGTCGGCCGCGCTGGTAGCCACACCCTCCTCGAGGAGTCGAGCCGCTTCGTTGATCATCTGGCCCACGAGCCGCCGACGAATGCGTTGTCTGTCGACTCCGCCTCGGGTGGCGGGCACCGCGGCGCCGAGGTCCGCGTAGACCGTATCGTCGACGCCCTTCTCGCGGCCCTTCCGGTACAGGTAGAACCCACGGCCCGCCTTGCGACCCAGACGACCGCTCTCGGCCAGGGCGCGTAGGGCGGGGGCAGGGGAGAGGCGCTCTCCCAGGGTCTCGTAGAACGTGGCGCCGACGTGGGACGAGATGTCGATGCCCACCTCGTCCATCAGCCGGAGCGGCCCCATGGGCATGCCGAAGGCTCTGGCGGCCGCGTCGATCTCCTTGACGGCGGCGCCGTCTCCCAGCAGGTAGCCGGCCTCGTTCAGGTAGGGTCCCAGGATCCGATTCACCACGAAGCCGGGGCCGTCCCCCACGACCACCGGCACCTTGTCCAACGCGAGCGCCAGGGCGTACACCCTGGCGACGGTCTCGTCCGTGGTGTGGACGCCCCGGACGATCTCCACCAGGGGCATGCGGTGCACGGGGTTGAAGAAGTGCATGCCGCAGAAGCGTCCGGGATCGCGGAGCCCCTCGGAGAGGGCGCTCACCGAGAGCGACGACGTGTTCGTGGCGATCACGCATCCGTCGGACACCCTGGTCTCCGCCTCTTGGAGGACGGCACGCTTGATCTCCATGTCCTCGACCACGGCCTCCACGACCACGTCCGCCGCCGCGAAGCCGCTCCAATCGAGACCCCCGGAGATCATCTCCATGCGTCCGGCCGCTTCGAGACGGGAGAGCCTGCCCCGCTGCACGGTCTCGTCGAAGAGACGGCGGGCGTGTCGGAGGCCGCTGGTGATGGCCTCGTGCCGGACGTCGCGCATGCGCACGCTCACGCCGCGGGACGCCGCCAGGTGCGCGATGCCACCGCCCATCACCCCGGCGCCCAGAATGGCCAACGACGTGACCGGTGCCGCCTGTACCGTGCCCCCCTGGAAAGACGGTCCTTTCTTGGTAGCCTCCCGGAGACGGAAGACGTGAAGCAGGTTCTTGCACTCCGGCGAGACCAGAAGCGCGGCGGCGGCCCGTGCCTCCGCGTCCAGTCCGGCTTCGACAGGTCCGTTCAGGTGCCGGCGCAGCAGGGCGAGAATCGCGAGAGGCGCCGGGTAGTGGCCACCGGTCTTGTCGCGCACACGCTTCTTCGCGGCAGCGAGGACGACCCTCTGCCCCCATCGCGTTCCCTCCATGAGTCGTGTGAGGGCGCCGCGCCGCGGCCTTTCGGGCGCGGTCTTGCCGGAGGCGACCCGGAGGGCGTATGCCGTCACCTTGTCGACGAACAGCTCGGCGGGTAGCACCTCGTCGGCGAAGCCCATGCCACGCGCCTTGCGAGCGTCCACCAGGCGGCCGGTGAGAAGCATGTTCAGGGCGGCCTGGAGCCCCACGAGACGAGGAAGCCGGGTGGTGCCGCCCCAGGCCGGCAGGATGCCGAGCTGCACCTCGGGCAGGCCGACGCGCGTGCGCCTCGAGTCCGAGAGCACCCGGTGACTGCAAGCCAGGGCGAGCTCAGTGCCTCCGCCCACGCAGACGCCGTGGATGGCCGCCACCACGGGGATGGAGAGCGCGGCGACCCGGGCGTACACCGCCTGACCTTCGCGGACCTTCGCTTCCGCTTCGACAGGATCCTCGACGGCTGCGATGGCCTCGATGTCTGCGCCGGCCAGGAACGAGTCGGGCTTCCCGCTCCTGATGACCAGCACCTTGATCCGCCCGGATGCCGCCGCCTCGGCCGCTTCTTCGACGGACTCCGCGAGGCGTCGCATGACGGCTTCCGTGAGCACGTTGAGCTTGCGCCGGTCGTCGTCGAAGGCGATCCAGCCGATTCCGCGCTGGTCCGCTTCGAAGGTGGGGGTGGTGGCGGTCTCCATGGCTCCCGGCTCTGTGGCGGCGCGTCGCGGACCCTGAAGGATACGCACCGGTGACTCGAAAGAAAGCCGCCCCGGCACCGTCGGGTGCCGGGGCGGCTGCGAGGGGAGGATCGCTCCGCTCGCGACTCCGGGTGGGGCGGCTACAGCTTGACCCGCTCCTTCGCGTTCTCCGGGGTGAGCTTGAACTGGTTGGGGTCGCCCCGCTTGATGTCGACAGGGACGTTCCAGTAAAGCTCGGAATACGGCAGATCGAAGCGGGCGTAGATCCAGTACTTGCCCGGCTTGATCTGAGCCTGATCGAACGTCACCACGCCGTTGGCGTCCGTGGTGTCCGTCGCCTCCCGGCGGCCGGACTCCTTGAGCTTCGCCTCGATCACGGGATCCACGTCGGCGAAGGCGGAGTCGGCCCAATCCTCGCGGACGATCCGCACCGAGTCCGATTCGTGGATCGTGCCCTTCTGGAGCGAATCGAACCGCTTGAAGGAGTCGTTCATCTGCTTCTCGACCCGGCCCAACTCCGAATCGAAGGCCTGGAAGTCCTTGTACATGACGACGTACTGGGCTTCACCGCGGCTGTACTTCTTCATCGCGTCGGTGATCTTCTGCAGCGTGTCCCTCAGGGTGTTCCACCGGGCCGTGGAGGCCTGCCAAGTCTCCTGAGCCTGACGAACCTGATCCCTGGCGTCCAGAAGATCCTGGGGGATCGCGGGCTGCTGCGTGGGGAACGCCTTCTCCAGCGAGTCGAAGACCAGGTCGCGGTCGTACGGCAGGAGCTGGACTTCCACGCCGGAGAGCGGCTGCGTGATCTTGCCGCTTCCGTCGGGGTTGTCGACGGTCTGCTCCATGGTGACTACGACCTTCGCTGGGCCGCAGGCGGCGGCAGCCAGAAGAAGGGCCAAGGCGAACGGAAGATGTCTGCGCCTCATCGCGTGCTCCGTGGCTCGGTCCTGGGAATGAAAACTCTCGAAACTAGAATCCGCTACTGGGCCTAGCAACCTCGGTTCGGCCCGTCAATGTATACCCTCGGAGGCTTCTCGGCACGGCCCGGGAGAAGCCCGATCGGTCCGGGCTCACCGGGGCGTGGGCCTCGCCGAGGTCTGGCCCGAAGCGGAGGATCCGCGGGGGGCCCAACTCTTTGGCTGCCTGGTACACCGTGCCCGCGTCGAGGCTCCAGATCTCGACCGCCAGATCCCGAGCCCGGCCGGTCCCAATCAGATCGCCGGTCATGCGTTCGGCCTCGAGCTCAGGGGATGCCTCCTCCAGGAGACGCTCGGTGCGAAATCTGCGTCGACGCCAGCCGAAGAGGTCGGGCTGCATGGGTCCCGACGCCAGACGGGAGATCGTCCCGGTGATCTTGTCCTCCCAGCGCCCGGCCGCCTCGGGAAACACCGTCGCGTCGACGACGAGAGCCGTCCCCCCTGGTACGTCCAGGAGCCGGACCTGGACTCCATAGCGGTCGGGGTCGGGGGGGGTCGGGTCGAGCTCGTCGTGCACGAGCGTGACGAGCATCTCCGCCGCCGTCCGCGAGGTGGAGCGCGCGATGGGATAGGCCACGCGGATCCAGGTGCTCGTCACATCCTGCACCTGGTCGACCCGGGTGCCGGAGCTCCAGGCCAGGCCCGGCGCGGTGTCGGAGGCCACCCGGGGCTCCGGGGGGAGGGCTGCCACCGGGGCCGGGACGGTGTCCCGAACGGCCTGCGAGTCGGCCACGGCCACCGGGATCGTGTCCGCGAGGACAGAGTCCACCGGCAGTGGGAGTGCCACGGTGCTCGTGGGAAGCAGGGACCTGGGTCCGACCACGGCGCGGGCCGTCTCGGCTCGGCGGTAGAGGGAACGACGAAATCGAGCCAGAATCGCGGGGGACAGCGCCGAGACCGACTCGGGGGTACCTCGAACGGGCCTGGCCCACGGACTGCCCGACGGTGCCAGGAGGCGGGCCGCTTCGGCCTCGAACTCCGTGCCCGGGGAGTCGGACTCGAACGCGAGGCGTGCCATCTGCCCGCGCCTGTGGCGGTCCAGGATGGAGTCGTCGATGGGGGCGTCGTACAGCACCGAGTCCAACAGCGTCGCGGCCCGCGGCCAGACTTCGGGAAGGACGAGGAACGTGAACAACGTCGTGCCGCGGTTCACGGTGGCGGTGACGGCTCCATGACCCGGTCCCAGGGCCCGGCGGGCCTGGTCCCTCAAGGTTTGTGCGAGAAGCGCCGCCGTACCCTCGGAGCCCTTTTCGTCGTTCGCGGAGCCGGCCGGGATCCTCAGCACCATGGCGACGACGGTACCATGGGGGTGGGTGGACCACGCCGTCGCCCGATACCCACCGGGCATGGCGGCGGTGTCCGGCGCTTCCTGTGACATCACCTGGAAGGGCGTCATCCCCATGAACAGGAGGGCGACCAGCAGCGTCACGCCATACGCGCGCCTCACGGTCGAACCTCAGCCCGCACCGGGGCCTGCGCACGCATCCGATCGATCAGGGCTGCCACCTCCCCCAGGCCCACCCGCGACAGCTCCTCCAGGTGCCGGGCGGCTGCGTCGGGAGCCCCGGCCGGCTCCATGGCGCGTCCAACGACCTCCACCAGGCCCCCGGGCGTGCGTGCATCGAGGAGGATGTCGGCGCGAGCCCGCGCCGCCGCGTCACGCACCGTGACCTCATCGAGGCGAGTGCGCAGGGCCTCCATGGTCCCGGAAACGGCCCTGCGCATGCGCTCCGCGTTCCGGGGATAGGCGGCACCCGTGAGCACCAGCACCGAGCGCGAGGGCAGGTCCCAGAGCTCGACTCCGACCTCGTAGTCCGCGGAGCGGGCGTTGAGGGCGTCCGCCAAGAGGAGCGCGGTGACGGCCGCCACGGGATCGCGGTCTGGCCCGGTGCCATAGGCCTCGCCGTACCAGCTCCGCAGCGTCTGCACCTGGGCCCTGGTGCGGTCGGGGAGTGCCGGCGCGTCCGGCGGAGCGGCGGCCGCGGCTTCTGGGGCACCCATGCCTCTGGTGGCGGCCAGAACCACTTCGGGCACCATGGGGGACGAGACCACCAGGGTCATGGCCGATGCCTGGTGGCTTCGTCGCCACACCTGACGGATCCGGGCGGCATCCAGCCCCCGCAGGGTCGCGGCGCTCCCTTCGAGGGGCGAGACGCCGGGCGCCACGGCCGCACGGAGCTCCGCGGCGAGTCTCCCGTCCGGCGTCTCGCGGGCGCGGGCCTGCGCTTCCTCCAGATGGTGGAGCGCCGCGTCCAGGGCGGCAGCGGCCGTGTCCGGCTCCCCGACCGCCGTGCGAAGCACATAGGCGAGGTATTCGAAATCCGCCGCGGCTCCCTCGACTTCGTAGGCCAACCCCCAGGGTGTCCGTGACGCCGACACACGGGCACCTACGAGATTGGCGAGGCCCTGCATGCGAGCGAGTGCGAGGTCCCGCAGCACCTCGCCGGCTCCCTCTTCGACGGGGCCTTCGGTGAGGGGGATGAAGATCCGCATGGCCGCGACTCCCTCCCCTTCGGCTCCGAGCATCACGATTCGGGGGCCCGATGGGGGGGCGAGGACCGTGTCGGGTGTGAGGGACGCACGCGCTTCCGGAATGGAGTTACTCGGAGCGTGGGCGTCGTCGAGCGGGGCCTGCCCGGAAAGGGGGGGAGGCACGGCGCCCGGCAGCGCGAGGAGAAGCGTGGCCAGAAGTGGGATCATCAAACGAAGAAAGGCGCCCGAAGGCGCCTCGTCCACTGGGATCGGTCGCTCGAAACGACGGGCTTTTATGGTACCGACGCCGGAAGGATGAAGTTCACCGGATTCACCGGTACACCGTTCACGCGAACCTCGTAGTGGAGGTGCGGCCCGGTGGACAGTCCGGTGCTACCCACCTGTGCGATCACGTCGCCGCGGCTCACCTTCTGGCCCTGCTTCACCAGCAGCTTGGACGCATGCCCGTACAGCGTCGTGTAGCCGAATCCGTGGTCGATCTCCACCGTGAGGCCGTATCCCACCACCCAGCCGGCGCGAACCACACGCCCCTTCGCGGCGGCGAAGATTGGCGTACCCATGGGGGCCGCGATGTCGATCCCCTCGTGAGGGAGCGGGCGGTCGTGGATGGGGTGCATCCGGGATGCCGAGAATGCGGAGCTGAGCCAACCGTTGGTCGGCAGGATCGACGGAGTCGATTCCAGCAGGTCCCTGTGCGCCATCAGGGAATCGGTGGCCTCCGCCAGGCTCGAAGACAGCAGCTTGGCGCGACGCTCCATGGCGCTCAGGTCATAGGAGACGGCGTAAGCGTCCTTGGCCGCCGTCGAGTCGACGGACCAGAGCGGATAAGATTCGACAGAGCCGAGTCCGGGCCCACCGATACCGACCTCCATCACCTCGGGGTCGATGGTCTCGAGGCCGGCGAGGCTACGGACGTGGGCGTCCTTCTCGGTGAGTCCGTCGAGGGTCTTCTCCAGCCGGTCCACCCGGTTGTGGAACTGGGCGATCTGTGCAGTCAGAGCCTGATTCTGCGCCTCGAGTCGGCGGGCGTTGATGCGAGCCGTGCCATCCATGGCGGCGCTCACTCCGAATCCCCCCAACACGGCCACGACGAGCGCGGCGACAACGGTGAGCGCTCTCAGGGCCCGCGGGGAAAGCGAGTACTGCCGGACGGGGGTGTCCTCGCCACGAAGCACGAGGAACGTCCACCGGTTTCCGGTCATTAAGCGCTCTGCTCTGATCGTGGTACGACAAGCCCTCCGGGACCAGCGCGTTCGGGCTATCCTGGAGGGAGGAGGTGTTGATGGATCCTGAAAACGTTGGGCAAAGGTAGAAGCCCTGTCACGGTGTCGTCAAGCCGCGGTCGAGCCCCTGAGGCGGTCCCGGTAGAGCCCGAAAGACAACCGAAAACGTCGTTGTCGCGCGCCATTTCGGGCCGGTCTCAGGTCGCCTGCACCTTGGGGAAGAGGGGGTCTCCTTTCCGCACCTGGAGGCCCGGAGTGACGACCGTGAGCGCCTCCTCGAAGGTGGGCACACCGGCGAGGCCGAGTCTTTCGGCGAGGTTGGCCATTTTGGCCGGGGCCACCGGTTGGAAGAGGGCGCACAGCGCCACCAGGACCCTGGCCAGCGTCGCGAGCGTCTCGTCCAGCGGCCCCGGGTCCTGGGATTTCGCCTGCGTCCAGGGTTGGCGTTCCTCCACGTAGCCGTTGGCCGTGCGGGCCAGGTCCATCGCGGCGCCCAGCGCGTCGTGCACCCGATGGCGCTCCATGGCCTCGCGGGCTGTGGAGAACGTGGCGGACACGGCCTCATCCAGGCCGCTCCCGGGTGCTTCGGGGACGACACCGTCTCTATACTTGGAGATCATCGCGATGACCCGGCTGGCCAGGTTGCCCAGGACGTTGGCCAACTCGTCGTAGCGCGCCACGAAGCGTTCCGGGGTATACGATGCGTCGCTGCCGGTGGGCATTTCCCGCATCAAGTACCACCGGACCGCGTCGGTGCCGAACTGCTCACGCAACATGAGCGGGTCGACGACGTTGCCCAGGGACTTGGACATCTTCGTATCGCCGACCACCCACCACCCGTGGGCGAGAATCTGCCGTGGCAGGGGGAGCCCCACCCCCATGAGGAGGGTGGGCCAATACACGGCATGGGTCGTGAGGATGTCCTTCCCGATGAGATGCAGGTCCGCCGGCCACCACGACTCAGAAACATCGTCGAACCCCTGCTCCTCCGGAGGCCGGTCGGGGTGGATGGCGCCCGAAGCCGTCAGATAGTTGATGAGCGCGTCCACCCACACGTAGGAAACGTGGTCTTCGTCGAAGGGCAGGGTGACGCCCCAACGCAGCCGGGACTTCGGCCGGGAGATGGAGAGGTCGGTGAGCGGTTTCTGGAGAAAGCCCAGGATCTCGTTTCGCCTGATATCGGGAACGATCCACTCTGGATTGGCCTCGATGTGGCGCACCAGGGCGTCTTGATACGCGCTCATCCGGAAGAAGTAGTTCTTCTCCTCGACGTGACGGGTGGGACGCCCGCAGTCGGGACAGCTCTGCCCGGGGCCCAGGTCCTTCTCCGTCCAGTACCGCTCTTCGTGGATGCAATACCAGCCGCTGTAGGTGTCCTCGTAGATCTCGCCCCGGTCCCAGAGCCGTTGCAGAAACGCCTGCACAACCGCCTCGTGCTCGGCCTCGGTGGTGCGGATGAAGCGGTCGTGACTGATGTACAGCGTTCGCCAAGCGGCGTCGAAGCGCTCGGCCATCTCGTCACATAGCTCGATGGGCTCGACCCCTCGGCGGGCGGCCTCCTCCTGGATCTTCTGGCCGTGCTCGTCCGTGCCGGTCAGGAAGAAGACGTCGGCGCCGTTCTGGCGATCGAACCGTGCCAGCACGTCGGCGAGGATCGTGGTGTAGGCGTGCCCGAGGTGAGGTTCGCCCGATGCATAGTAGATGGGCGTCGTCAGGTAACGGCGGCGTCTCTGGCTCAAAGGGATTCCTTGTGATCAGGGCTCGGGTTGTCCGTCGGTCGGTCGGCCAGCGCCCAGGGCCACTTCCGACCTCAACTCGTTGAGGGACACCGTGCGGCGCGTTCCTTCCCTGCTGCGCAGGGTCACCGAATCGTGCCAGATGTCCACGCCCACCACCTTCTCGTCGCCACGCTTCGTGCGCAGCATCCGCCCCTCGCGGGGGAATCGACGACGGGCCTCGACGTACGTCCGGTGCTCGTACATGAGGCAGCACATGAGTCGACCGCAGCAGCCGGAGATCTGCGCCGGATTCAGCGAGAGCCGCTGGTCCTTGGCCAACTGAAGGCTCACCGGCTTCAGCTCCGGCAGCCACGTGGAGCAGCACAGCTCGCGGCCGCAGCGGCCGACGCCGCCGAGGAGCGCCGCCTCGTCGCGCACGCCGATCTGCTTGAGCTCGATGCGCGTGCGGAAGGTGCGCGCGAGGTCGCGCACGAGTTGGCGGAAGTCCACACGCCGCTCGGCTGTGAAGTAGAGGATCAGCTTGTTGCGGTCGAACTGCCATTCCGCCTCGGTGACCTTCATCTTGAGGCCGTGCCGCTCGACGAGCGTGCGGGCTTCCCCGCGCACGCGGTCTTCGTCGGCCCGAAGGGAGCGGACGCGGGAGACGTCCTCATCCCGCGCGAGGCGGAGTATCCTCTTCTCGGGTGAAGGCACGGCGCATCCGCCGGCCGAGGCGCTGCACTTGCGCTCGGCAATGAGGCCCATGGCGGACACTTCGCCCAGATCCTCGCCGCGGTCGGCCTCGACGATGACGTGCTGCCCAGGGTGCAGATCCAGATCCGCGAACCCGAAGTAGGCCTTTCGTGTCCCCTTGAAGTGGACCTCGGCGAAACCTGCCACCGCCGCTCCCCTCCTTCTATCTCGAGATGGGGTCCGACATCCCGTCGTGATCCGCCGGTGCGGCGATCCGCTAGACTTCCCGCCAGGCTCCCATGCGTTCGTACTTGTCCCAGCGCTGCCGAAGCAGCTCGTCCGTAGGTACGGCGCTGAGCTGGTCCACGTTCCTCTTCAAGGCTTCGGCCAGAGCCGCGGCGGCGGCATCCCAATCGCTGTGAGCTCCGCCCACGGGCTCGGCCACGATCTCGTCACAGACCCCCAGCTCCACGAGGTTCCCGGCGGTCAGGCGCAACGCCGAGGCGGCCTTCTCACGGTGCTCCGCGGAGCGCCAGAGGATGGCCGCGCACCCCTCGGGAGAGATCACCGAGTAGATCGCATGCTCGAGCATGAGAATGCGGTCGGTGACGCCGAGACCGAGCGCGCCTCCGGAACCGCCCTCGCCGATGACGACGCTGAGCAGCGGCGTGCGCAGCCGAGCCATCTCGCGGAGGTTCATGGCGATGGCCTCCGCGATTCCGCGCTCCTCCGATCCGATTCCCGGATAGGCACCCATGGTATCGATGAACGTGATCACCGGCCGCCCGAACTTCTCGGCCTGCCTCATGAGCCGGAGCGCCTTCCGGTAGCCTTCGGGGTGGGCCATCCCGAAGTTGCGGAGGAGGTTCTCGCTCATGTCGCGGCCCTTCTGGTGGCCGATGACCATCACCGACCGACCGTCAAGCCGGGCCCATCCACCTACGATGGCCCCGTCGTCGCGATACAGACGGTCTCCGTGGAGCTCGATCCAGTCGGTGAAGACCCGATCGACATAGTCCAGGGTGAACGGCCGCTTCGGGTGCCGCGCCACCTGCACCTGCTCGATGGGCCTGAGGTTGTCGTACGTTTGCTCTCTCAACGTTTCGAGCTTCTCCCCGAGGACACGCACCTCGGTGGTGACGTCGATGCCCTTGCGCTCCGCAAGGTCCAGGAGTTTGTCGATCTGCCCCTGGATCTCGACGATGTCACGCTCGAACTCCAGGTAGGGCGTCTGGGGCAAGCGTCGCTCCGGTTCGGTTGCGTGCGCCATTGACCCAGGGGCGGTCGACCTTCTTCCTGGGGGGAGTAACCTCGCCGCTGGCGCCGGGCCTCCGCAAGCCGGGCGGCCCTGGGACCCCCGGCACACACGCTACGGCCCCCCGGATTCAGGGGCGGCTGCTCAGTCCCGGTGCATCAGGACTTCGAAGGGCTCGACTTCGCCGAAACGCTCGAAACGCCCCCAATAGCGGGCGAACGCCTGCGCCAGCCGGGGAGCGAGATCCAAGCGCGCCGCCCCCGCCGCCTGATAGGCCGCCAATGCTTCCATCTTTCGAGCCACCTGGTCCCGGATGTCCTCGAATCGGTCCGGCTTGAATTCGAGCGTGGTGGTCGCCGTCTGGTAGGCCAGAACCGTGGGCACCCTCTCCAGGAGGACCCTGGACGCCCCGAACGCCTCGCGGCGGGGCGGGTGCCGATCATCCACGAAAGGAACGAACGCCAGCGACGGTCGGAGGTCGCGGACGAGCTCGGCCAGCAGGGACACGCGTCGCTCCGGGTCGACGAGCGCGCCCTCGTCCACGATGGCGCGCGCACCCAGGATCTCCGCCGCCCGCTCCGTGCCCTTGAGCCCTGCACCGGTGATGTCCATCTCGTCGAGGCACAGGGGCACAATGACGATCTCCGCTCCGCGCGCGCCCTCCTTCAACAGCGTGCCACCGCACCCCATCTCCACGTCCCCCACCAAACCGCCGACAGCCAGGACCGTTCTCCGTGCCCCGGGGACGACAGGGGCTTCCTCCCGGCGCGTGAGCTCCCGCACCTTCGCCAGGAGCTCATCCTCGTTCAGCGGCTTGAGGAGAATCTCCGTGGCCCCGGCACGAAACGCCTCCTCCTGATATTGAGGGCTGGTGTACCCGGTAATCACCAGGAGCGCCGGCGGCTCGGGGAGCGTACGCGAGATGCGGCAGAGCTCGAAGCCGTCCACCCCGGGGAGATTGAGATCGGTGATGAGAAGGTCCCACTTCCGCTCCTTCAGGAGCTGGGCGGCGTGGAAGCCGTCCTGGGAGTAGGTGACTTCGAAACCACCCTCGCCCTGCAGGAGGGAGCTGACCAGGAGGGCCTGGTCGAGAGCATCCTCGACGAGGAGGACGCGGACGGGCCCATCGGATGCCGGGCTCAACGGATCACGTCGCGGATGGGGTGGGAGTCCACACTGGCGAGTAAGTATACATGCACCGAAACGCCTCGACAGGCCCGGCTGCAACCTGGGCACCGATGCTTCCGTCTAAAAGAAGAGGTAGTCACCGGATTGGAAGAGGGGGCAGCGCATGAAGAAGACGTGGATGCTGTTGGCGGTCGCGGCGTGGGCGGGTGCAGGCGCGCCACTCCAGGGGCAGGTACGGTGGGAGCGGGGCGACCAGGGTTGGTGCGATCAGGACCGGAGCGGCGGCGATCGGGAGCGCTCCTGCGAGGTGCTCACCACGACCCTGGAGGCGCCGGCGGGGATCACGGTGAACGGTGGCGCCAACGGAGGCGTGGTCGTCTCCGGATGGGACCGGTCGGAGGTCCAGATCCGTGCGAAGGTCTGGGCAGACGCGCCCTCCGAGGAGCGCGCGCAGGAGATCGAGAAGGGTGTCAAGATAAGTGTCGACGGAGGCCGGATATCCTCCGACGGGCCCGACACCGGTCGTCGTGAGAGCTGGGGCGTGAGCTACGAGATCATGGTCCCACGAGCCATGGATCTGGACATCGACACGAGGAACGGCGGAGTGTCGGTGACGGACGTCTCGGGTGATATCCGATTTCGGGCGATGAACGGCGGCGTGCACCTCGTGCGCGTCGGCGGAGACGTGCGAGGGCGTACCACGAACGGCGGCCTTACCGTGGAGCTCGCGGGTGACCACTGGGAGGGCGCGGGGCTGGACGCCCAGACGACCAACGGCGGGGTCAAGATGGTCGTACCGCAGGACTACTCCGCCGAGCTGGTGACCGGGACGGTGAACGGCGGGATGAACATCGACTTCCCCATCACGGTGCGTGGTCGCATCGGCCGCCAGATCCGAACCACCCTCGGTGAGGGCGGTGCCACCATCCGGGTCACGACCACCAACGGGGGCGTGCGCATCACGAGGGGTTGAGCAGGCCCAGCGGGCGCCTCGGGACGGAGGGCCGGCTGCCGGAGGGGACGCGGCCGCCCCCACCGGGGCACCCCACTCGTGCAGACCTTCCCCGACGGTCACGCGCCATAGCCCACCGGTCTGGGCTCGGGAATCCGGAACCAGACGATGAGGCCCATCGCGAGCACGAAGCACGCACCCAGGGTGGAGTTGCTCGCGAATCCGATGCGCGCGAACAGGGGGCCTGCAACGCCGCTTCCCAAGGCGAATCCCACCTGGCCGAGGGCTACGGTGAGGCTCATCAGGGAGCCGCGCCGTTCGTCGTGGACCAGCGAGGTGAGAAGGGCGGAATAGGGACTCACCCGCATGGCGACGAGGACCATGATGAAGAAGAACATGGGATAGGCCCACGTCATCCTGGTCACGAGGAGCGGAGTCAGAAGCATGAGCGCGGAGAGCCCCACCGAGGCCAGCAGCAGGATGCCTCTTCGGCCGTACCGGTCGGACAGGTGACCGGCCCGGGGTCCGGTGGCGACGTTGGCGATGCCTCCCAGCAGGTACATCGTGGCGATCTGGTTGCCGTCGGCCCCCAGGTCGCGCGCCAGCCACGTGGGCAGGTACACCAGAAAGACCGCGCGGCTGAGGAACATCGTGAAGTACGCCGCGGACGCCCACGCGACCTCGGGTCTCCGGAGCATCCCCCAGTAGTCCCTCGCGGCGCGGCGGAGGCTCAGACGCCCCTCGGTGCGCTTCACCGGCGGCTGCGGGATGCGGAAGAACAGTAGTACCACCGTCACCGCCATGGTGGCAGCAAAAACATAGAAGGGCGCCTTGAAGCCCCAGCGTGCCGAGAGCGCGATGCCCGTCGGGATCCCCAGGATCTGCCCCACGGCCGAGCCGCTCATGACCCAACCGGTGGCCCATCCCCGTCGCTCGTAGGGAAAGAAGTCCCCGATGTAGGAGACCGCCGCTCCGCTGAGTACCCCTCCCGCCATCCCCGCGAGCACGCGCACCGCCACGAACGAGACGTAGCCGACGACGAAGCCGTGGAGGACGAGGGCCACGGTCATGCCGCCGCACCCCAGCAGGAGGATCCGCCGCCGGCCGATCTTGTCGGAGACGGGGCCCGCCAGGATGGCCATGATCCCCACCATCAGGGTGTACGCCGACACCAGCGTGCCCAGCATGGCGTCGGGGATGCCGAGCTCACCGCCGATGAAGGGCAACAGCGGCGCGATGATCATCGTCTGGCTCGCCGACGAGAAGACGAGGAGCCAGAGCGTGAAGACGATCAGCGTCGGGGAGGGACGGCGGATGGTCACATCAGAGGTTCACGTCAGGGGTCGGAAGACCACCGAGAGGGCCGACTCACCGCGCCCCAGAAAGGCCACGACCGGGCCCCCCTCACGGTGAGGACTTCTCACGGTGCAGCAGCATGGCATGGCGCTGCGCCGTAGGCATGACGACCAGGTTGATCACGTCGACGTGCTCCGGGCAGTTGGCCACATACACGACCGCGTCTGCGACATCGTCTCCGGTGAGGGGCTCCGTGTCGAGGTACACGGCCTTCGCCCGCTCGGTGTCACCGTGGAAGCGTACCTCGCTGAACTCGGTCTCGACCAGTCCCGGGTCTACGCTGGATACACGCACCTTCGTGCCCAGGAGGTCGATGTTCATGCCCTCGTTGAGGGCCCACACGGCGAACTTCGTGGCGTTGTAGACGGCGCCCTTCGGGTACACCCAACGCCCCGCGATGCTGCCGATGTTGATCACGTGGCCGGAGTCCCTCGCCACCATGTACGGAAGGATGTCCCGGGACATGTAGAGGAGCCCCTTCACGTTGGTGTCGATCATGTCCTCCCAATCGTCGATGTCACCCTCGTGGAGCTTGTCGAGTCCCCGTGCCTTTCCCGCGTTGTTCACGAGGATGTCCGGCAGGAGGTCGTCCTCCTTGAGAGCCCGAACGAAGGACGCGACCGCTTGTCGGTCGGTGACGTCCAAGCCGTAGCCTCTGACATCGACGCCATTGTCGTGGGCGAGATCGACGGCGAGGTCACGGATGCGCTCCTCGCGACGTGCCGTGAGGACGAGGTCGCAGCCCTGGGTGGCGAACGCGCGGGCGCAGGCCTCGCCGATACCGGCGGACGCGCCGGTGATGAGCACACGCTTTCCGACGAGTCTGTTCATTGGATCCGTGAGGTCGAGACGAGGCGGGCCGCCCCTTGCGGCCCGGCTCACGGAGATTCGCCCTGCGCGATTCCGGACGCAACCGGGCGTGCGCGGGGGCTCTCCACGTTCTGCGGCGGGTCAGGGGTCCGTGGTCGGCTTCGCCTTCGACCGGATCTGCCTGAAGACGCCCACACCCAGGGTGAGGGCCGTGAGCGGGAGCGCGAAGAACAGTAGCGCGGTGCCCACGAGCTCCTCTCCGGCGTGATGCATGTGGTAGAGGGCCAGGTAGAGCAGATAGGCGCCGTAGTAGGCCAGGAAGACGATACCTTCTCGTCGCGACACGGCCCAGCCCGTGAAGAAGATGGGTAGGCACACGGTGGACACCACCACCATGACCGGGAGGTCGAAGGTGCGCACACCCTCGGGGACGGGTAGACCCCCGGTCTCCGCGAGCGCCGCCAGGCCGAGCACGAACAACGAGTTGAACACATTGCTGCCCACGACGTTGCCCACGGCGATGTCTCGTTGGCCCCGCACCGCGGCGACGAAGGAGGTGGCTAGCTCCGGGAGGGAGGTGCCGGCAGCCACCACCGTGAGCCCGATGACCAGGTCGCTCACACCCAGGGCATGCGCAACGGTGGACGCGCCCAGCACCACCAGGCGAGCGCCCACCACCAGAAAGAGCAGGCCCACAACGATCCATCCGAGCTGAATGGGCAGCGTCGTCGTGCCGCCGGTTGCTAGCGCGTGCTCGTGCCGCTCCTCCGGCCGCGGCTCGGCCGGGGCCACCGCCTCTCCGTTCAGCGCTCTTCCCCCGCGGACCACGACCACCGTGTACGTGATTCCCAAGGCGACCAGGAGAAGGCCATCGAGGGGCCCCAGCCTGCCGTCCAGAGCCAGGAGGAGGACGAGCACGGAGGTACCGATCATCACCGGCACGTCGAGACGTACGAGCTGGCGATCCGCCACCAGGGGCCGGATGACCGCAGCTCCTCCCAGCACCACGAGGACGTTGAAGATGTTGCTGCCCAGCGCGTTGCCGAGGGCCACGCCGCCGTCGCTGATCCAGGCCGAGCCCAGGGAGACGGCCATCTCCGGCATGCTGGTGCCGAAGGCCACCACGGTGAGACCGATCACGAGAGGGGAGAGGCCGAGGTGCTCCGCCAGGCCCGCGGCTCCGCGCACCAGAGCTTCGGCGCCCACGGTGAGGAGTCCGATGCCGAGGACGACCTGCCCTAGGGGAAGAAGGGGGAACGGAGTCACCGGTCGATGGCGCCGGCGTCCAGCGTGAGCAGCGTGGAAAGCAGCACGTCGGCACCGTGCACGATGTCGTCCGGTGCGGTGCGCTCCTCGGGTGAGTGGCTGATCCCGCCGATGGACGGCACGAAGATCATCCCCACGGGTCCGAGCCGCGCCATGCTCTGCGCATCGTGTCCCGCGCCCGAAGGCAGCCGCAGGGTGGACAGGCCCAGCTCGTGCGCGCTTGCTTCCACGGCGTCCCGGATGCGCGGGTCCGAAGGGGCTGCATCGCTGACATAAAAGCGCTCGAAGGAAAACGTGGTGCCGGTGTCGTCACCGATTCCCGCGGCGCGCTTGGACAGCTGCTCGAAGAGGGAGTCGATGCCCTCCATGGTCAGATCTCGGATCTCCAGGCTGAGGATGGCCAGCCCCGGAATGACGTTCGGGGCTCCCGGCTCGACGGTGATGCGGCCCACGGTGGCCACCTGCCCGCCGGCGCCGTCCCGCGCCGTGCGGTATACGGCGTCGACGAAGCGGGACGCCGCCACCAGGGCATCGTGTCGCTGGTCCATCGGAGTGGTCCCGGCATGGTTCGCTCTTCCCAGGACCCGCACGTTCCAGCGCTCGATGCCGACGATGCCCTCCACGACGCCGATGTCGATGTGGGCCGCATCCAGGACCCCACCCTGCTCGACGTGCAACTCGAGGAACGCGGCGATGGAGCCCGGGGGCCGTCTGGCACGCTCCAGGTGGTCCGGGTCGCCCCCCACGCGCCGCAGGCCCTCGCCGACGGTATAGCCGGAGGCGGTGGGGAGGCTCATCTCGGAGGGGTCCACCTCACCGGCGAGGGCGCGGCTGCCGGTCTTGCCATCCTCCTCGTTGGTGAAGACGACGAACTCCAACGGATGCCGGGTGCTGATCCCGGCGTCGTCCAGGGTGGTGGCCACCTCCAGCATACCCATGAGGCCGACCTGGCCGTCGTAGGTGCCTCCGTTGGGTACCGAGTCGACGTGGGAGCCCAGCACGATAGGTGGGCCCGACGTGTCCGTCCCGCCTCGGCGGCCTACGAGGTTGCCCGCCTCGTCCGTGACCACCTGAAGGCCGGCGTCGCGCATGAGGTCCTTCAACCATTCCCTGGCCTGGATGTCCGCGTCGCTGAAGGCGACCCGATCGATCCCGCCTGCCGCGTTGCGTCCGAACCGTGACAGCTCCTGCAGGCGACGGAGGAGGCGAGGGCCGTCCACGCGGGGGGCCTGGCGGCCCCGGGGCGTGAAGAAGGCCGCCGCCCTGGAACGATAGGGAAGGGCCAGGCCGACCAGCACGGTGCCGGTGAGGCTGGTGAATCGTCTTCTGTGCATGTGACGATAAGTGTACAATCCCGGAGGCCCGGAGTGCGAATGCCCTCGCCCACGGAGGATCGGAGCGGCGTTTCCGAGGTGTGGCCCGGGTGGCTCTCCGGACGACGCGTGGGGTACCTCGAGCGCTACGCTCCATGGCCGGAACCAGCTCCCGCGTGCTTCAGATGCCCGTTCTTCGCCGCTGGATCGCTCCAGCACTCATTCTCGTCGCCGCATTGCCGGTGGTGACGCTGGCGGGGCTGCCCTGGCCGATCATCCTCCGCTGGGCGAACCCTCCGAGCACCTCCTTCATGCTGTATCGGGCGCGGGAGGCCAGGCGGGCGCGGGAGGCCTTCACGCTGGCCCGGGACTGGGTCCCGTTGGAGGAGATCCCGTCGGTGTTGGTGCACGCCGTGCTCGTGTCGGAGGACGACCGCTTCCTCGATCACCACGGCGTGGACTGGAAGGCGCTCGGTGAGGAGGTGCATTGGCAGGGGGGCGACACGTTCTCGTGGTGGCGAGGCCGGGACCGGGCGGCGCTGCGGGCGGCGGTACGCTACGCATGGGTCCACCGCCATGAGATCAAGGGTCGAAGCACCATTACGCAGCAGCTCGCCAAGAACCTCTTCTTCACCCCCGAGCGCTCGTTCCTACGCAAGGCGGAGGAGCTCGTGGTGGCGAGAAGGCTCGAGCGGTTTCTCAGCAAGGACAGGATCCTGGAGCTCTACCTGAACACCGTCGAGCTGGGTCCGGGCGTGTTCGGAGTGGGTGCCGCATCCCGTCAGTACTTCGGTGTGCCGGTCCAGAGCATCGACCGCGTCCAGGCAGCTTCGCTGGCCGCCACCCTTCCCGAGCCCCTGTTGGCCAATCCCGCCCACCGACCAAACCGAATGGCCTGGCGGCGCGATCTCATCCTCCAGCGGTTGGCGGGCCGGGAAGTGGTGATTCCGGCGGAGCTGCCGCCCGCCGACGTCCCTTCGCTGCAGCCGGACAGCGCGTTACGGTTGGTGCCGGACACGGTGCCGGCGTCGCTGGACACCGCGCCGGC
Source organism: Gemmatimonadota bacterium (assembly GCA_022340755.1). GTDB lineage: Bacteria > Gemmatimonadota > Gemmatimonadetes > Longimicrobiales > Gaopeijiaceae > SZUA-318. Next base: position 14,236 of record JAJDNI010000090.1, on the reverse strand, counting down.
GCCCCCGGATACCGTTTCGGCGCACCCGGACACCCTGGGGGCCGGGCCCGACACCATTGCGCACGGCGTCGGTGATACCATTCGTGACACGATCTCGTCGCCTCATTCTCCGTTCAAGGACTCGTTCCGGTGAACTACGCTTCCTCCGTGATCGACCTCATCGGCAACACGCCGCTCCTCGCCCTCGACCGGATCAACCAGGGCGGAAAGGCACGGGTCCTGGGCAAGTGCGAGTTCATGAACCCCATAGCCGTAAAGGACCGGCCGGTACTGGCCATGATCCGAGAAGCGGAGCGAAGGGGGGACATCCGTCCGGGCACGACCCTCATCGAGGCGACGTCGGGCAACACCGGAATGGCCCTTGCCTACATCGGACGTCTGGAGGGGTACCGCGTGGTCCTGTGCATGTCAGAGATCCAGAGCCTGGAGCGTAGACGCGTCCTCAAGGCACTGGGCGCCGAGCTGCACCTGACGCCGAAGGAGCTGGGAACCAAGGGGGCCAAGGCGAAGGCGATGGAGATTCACCGGGCGACGCCCGGCTCTTTCTACGTCGGCCAGCACGACAATCCCGACAACCGCCTGGCACACCGTCAGACGACCGGCCCGGAGATCTGGGACGCCACCGACGGCGACGTGGACGTCTTCGTCGGACCGTTGGGGACCGGCGGGACGCTGTGCGGCGTCTCCGAAGCGCTAAAGCCCAGGAAGTCTTCCCTTCGGGTCGTGGGCGTGGAGCCCGCGGAGGCGCCCTTCATCTCACAGGGGAAGTTCCAGCCCCACCGGATGATGGGCACGGCCCCGGGGTTCCGCCCCGGTATCCTGGACGAGTCGCTCATCGACGAGATCACGCTGGTATCCGAAGCCGACGCGTTCCGCACGTGCCGGGAGCTCGCCGAGCGCGAGGGAATCCTGGTGGGCATCTCCTCGGGCGCGAGCGTATGCGCGGCGCTGCGTCTCGCCAAGGAGGAAGAGCACGCCGGGCAGGTCATCGTGTGCATGCTGTGCGACACCGGGGAGCGCTACATGAGCGTCGAGGGGCTGTTCGACGGGCAGTAGCGACGGGTCATGCCGGCCCCCGACGGGGCCATTCACGAGAGTGGAGCATCGGCCGAATCGTGGCGCCGGCGCGGCGTCGGGATTGCCGAACAACCGGGAGCAACCGTGGCAGCGTACGTGATCGTGGACATCGACGTGACCGATCCAACCGGCTACGAGAAGTACAAGGGACAGGCGGAGGCTACCGTGACGGCGTACGGCGGCCGCTACGTGGTCCGAGGAGGCCAGGCTCGCGTGTTGGAGGGCGATTGGCAGCCGGCCCGCATCGTGGTGTTGGAGTTCCCCACCGTGGAGCGCGCGCTCGAGTGGTGGAGATCGGAGGAGTATCGGGAGCCCAAGGAGCTCCGGCACGCGACGGCGCGGTCCAGGATGATGGTGGTGCAGGGGGTGTAGAAAGTCGGGGCGGAACGGCGGCGGGCCCCTGAAAGCGCAAGCGCCCCACGCCGATCTCGGGTGGGGCGCACGCTTCGATGGCGCAGCGGTCCGATGCTATCCGGAGCCGCAACGCCGGTTCGGGGGATCAGTGCCCGCCGGCACCGGTGGACCCCGTTGGGGCCGAGGGTGGGAGGGCGGGTTCATTGATATAGTCGAAGGGCACGGGGCCCGTGAGCGTCCCCAGCCAGGTCGTGATGCTCTCGACCTGGGATGCGGTGAGCTCCTTGCCGAGCTGATGCCAGGCCATGAGGCGAATGGCGTCCTGGAGCCGCTGGGTGGAGCCGTCGTGGAAATAGGGCCACGTCTCTTCCACGTTCCGGAGAGACGGGACCTTGAAGACCATGTTGTCCGACGTGGATCCGGTGACCTGCTGCCGCCCGGGATCCGATGTGTCGAACCACGGGTTCACCAGACCGGCCTTCTGGTAGAACGAGCCGCCTACGTACGGTCCCAGGTGGCACTGGTTGCACCCGTTTGCGGCGAACTCGCTGAAGCCCGCTTTCTCGGCGTCGGTGAGGGCCGTGGCGTCCCCGTTCAGAAAGGCGTCCCATCGGGACGGTGTCACCAATCCCCGCTCGAAGGCGGCAATGGCGCGACCGAAGTTCTCGAACGAGACGGGCTGGGCGTCCGAAGGGAATGCGGCGTGGAACGCGTCGACGTAGCCCGGAATCCCATTGAGGACGGCGACCACCGAATTGCCGTTCGCCATTCCCATCTCGACGGGATTCAACACCGGTCCCAGAGCCTGAGCCTCCACATCGGGTGCCCGACCATCCCAGAACTGGGCGACGTGACCTGCGGCGTTGTACACCGTGGGCTCGTTGCGCCCCCCCACCAGGCCGTCGTGGCCGACACCGGTACGCCGGTGGCTCGTACCGTAGTCATGGAGGGGATGGCATACGTAGCACGAGACGTCAGCGCTCGCGGAGAACCGGGTGTCGTAATAGAGCATCCGGCCCAGAGAGGCCTTGGCGGCGGTGACGGGGTTCGCTTCCGACGAAATGACCGGGGGAAGGGGCTGGAACGCCTGCAGCACCGCTGCGTCGACGCTCACGTTCCCCGGCGCTGCGGCTTCTTTCTCCTGGGGCGTGCCGCAGGCCGCGATGAGGCCCAGGAGGAGGGCGGTCACACGAAGGGTCTTCATGTGGGTAACTCGCGGTGGGAAAGAAAACCCCCCGCGGGGACGCCAGACCCGGTGCTTTGGCGGGGCCCTGCCCGACCTCCGCCTTAGCCCGATGTCCAAGGGCCCCCGCGAGGGTACGTTAAGGTGTGCGCACAGAAGGCCCGCCGGTATCCGGCAAACGACAGTGGAGGGAGGGGATGGAGCCCGAATCGGAGCAAAGGATGCGCTTGATGCTGTTCGGGGCGGTGGCACTGCTCGCCCTGGACGGCGTAGCCAACCTTCTCTTGGACATTTTCGCGAAGGGCCACCCGCTCCACGTGGCCTTCGAGGTCGCCACGATCCTGATCGCGATGCTGGCTGCAGGGGGGTTGGGGACGGCGTGGTTGCACGCCCGGCGGGACGAGGCCGAGGCACGTCGCTCGTTGTTGGCGCGCAAGGTGGAGCGCGACGCGTGGAAGGACAGTGCCCAGCGGGCGCTGGAAGGGCTCGGCCAGGCCATCGACGGGCAGTTCCGGCAGTGGGATCTCACCCCCACCGAGCGCGAGGTTGCCCTACTGTTGTTGAAAGGACACAGTCACAAGCGCATCGCGGATCTGACGGGCCGCAGGGAACGCACCGTTCGGCAGCACAGCGTCGTCGTCTACCAGAAGGCCGGCCTGGGCGGCAGAGCCGGGCTGGCGGGGTTCTTCCTGGAGGACCTTATGCTCCCCGACCAGGAACGCGAGGCCATCCAGGTGAACGCCGGCGATCCGCCGTCCGCGGAGTAGGGTAAGAGCGCGCGTCCCCGGTCGGGTCGCGGACACGCGCGGAGCAGCGGAGAAGACCACTCAAACGTCCCCCCTCGAAGGGACAGGCAGGGTGCCCATGGATCCCTCAATGATCCCGATGATGATCTTCACGGTGATCGTGCTCATGCTCATCGGGGGCTTCATTCTCGTGCTCCCGCTGACACGGCGCCTGGGCGCGTTCCTGGAGCACCGCATGCTCGCCGAGGACAAGGCGGGGCGTTCCGCCGACGCGGAAGCGCTGGCACGAGCGGTCGACACCCTGCGAGACGAGGTCGAGCGCCTAGCGGAGCGGCAGGAGTTCACGGAGAAGCTGCTGGACCGTCCGCGAACGCCCGAGCCCTGAGGCGGAGTCGCTTCAGGACCCGGCGTGCGGCCCGGGTTCGACCGCGGTGCCCGATGTGCCCGGCGATCGAGCCGTGTCGTGGGTGACGCGAGGCGCGCTACTCGCCCGAAGCGTCCCTAGCCGGCCAGCTCCCTCAGAGACTCGAGCGCGAAGGCGACGTGCAGCGCCGTTCCCGTGGGCAGCGCGCCTTCGTCCACCTTGAAGCGCGGGTGATGCACCACATAGGTCGCGCCCACGTCCTCGTTCTGGATGCCGAGACCCACGAAGACCCCCGGCACACGCTGTAGGACGAAGGCGAAGTCCTCGCCCCCCATGAGCGGCGGCGTCTCCACAACCGCCTCGGGGCCCAGCATCTCCGCACCGATCCTCTTGGCGACGTCCCAGCAATGGCCGTCGTTGTCGGTGGGCGGGTAGTCGTTCCCGGGGAACTCGACCTCCGCCGTGCAGCGGTTGCCCGCCGCCACGTGCTCCGCGATCTCCCGGATCCGCTCCTGCAGGCGGTGCAGGTCGGGGAGGGTGAGCGCGCGCATCGTTCCGGTGAGCTCCACGTCCGGAGGGATGACGTTGAACGCCTCGCCCCCACGCATAGTCGTGATGCTCACCACCGCCGATCCCAGCGGATCCATCTCCCGCGACACGATGGTCTGGAGCTCCAGGACGATCTTCGACGCGGTGACGACGGGATCCACCGTGAGGTGTGGGGTGGCGGCGTGGCCGCCCCGTCCCGTGACCTTGATGTGCACCATCCCGGCGGCCGCGAGGAAGGTGCCCACCCGACCGGCCACGGTGCCGGAGGGCACGAAGGGCCAGACGTGGAGGCCGAAGGCCCGCTGGACCGTGGGGTTCTCCAGGGCGCCCTCGTTGCACATGCGATCGCCGCCGGCGCCGCCTTCCTCGGCCGGCTGGAAGAGTAGCTTCACCACACCGGGAAGCTCCCCTTCCCGCTCCTTGAGCAGCCGGGCCGCGCCGAGCAGCATGGCGGTGTGACAGTCGTGCCCGCACGCGTGCATCTTGCCGTCGACCTCGCTGCGGAAGTCGACGTCGGCCTCCTCGTGTATGGGCAGGGCATCCATGTCCGCGCGCAGCGCGACGCAGGGTCCATCGCCCTTTCCCAGCGTGGCCACCACGCCGGTTTCGGCTACGGGCCAGCGATAATCGATGCCGAGGGAATCCAGCGTCTCGCGCACCAGGCGGCTCGTCTCGACCTCCTCGTACATGAGCTCGGGGTGCCTGTGGAGCCGGCGGCGGATGTCGACGATCCAGTCCTGGATGGCACGGGCCTCACCCAGGATGTCCTTGGCGCTCATCGTGCACTCCCCACCGCGGGGAGCGGCTGTACGAGGTTCTCGATGAAGAACTCCATCATGCGATCGGTGTTCACCGCAGAGTGGCCTCGATCGGGCCCCACCTGGACATCGAAGCTCTTGTCCGCTTCCTGCAGCGCCGTGATGAGCTGCATCATGTTGGAGGGGTGGACGTTGTTGTCCGCGGTCCCGTAGTAGAGGAGCAGCCGGCCTTTCAGGTCCTTGGCGTAGGTCATGGCCGAACCCGCGTCATATCCGGCCTCGTTCTCCTGCGGCAGCCACATGTAACGCTCGGTGTAGATGGAGTCGTAGTTCCGCCAATCCGTCACCGGCGACGCCGCGCTCGCCGCAGCGAACACGTCTGGGTGGCGAAGGATCGCCATCGCCGACGCATAGCCACCATACGAGGTGCCGTAGATGCCGACGCGGGCCCCGTCCACGTACGGTCGAGCCGCCAGGGCGCGCACCCCCGCCGCCTGATCGTCGATCTCCACGGTCCCCAGCTTTTCGTAGATGGCGTCCAGGAAGCGCTTGCCCCGACCGGCGGCGCTGCGGGAATCCAGAGAGGCCACCAGGAAGCCGTACTCCGTGAGGGCGTTGGGCGCGGCGAACGTCTCTCGGGCGCCGTTGGTGGCTGGGCCGGCGTACACGGTGACGAGCAACGGGTACTTCCTGGTCGGGTCGAAGTCCGACGGCTTGTAGAGCATCCCGTAGAGGTCCGTGACACCGTCTGCGGCCTTGAACGTGAACAGCTCGGCACGCTGAAGGCCCAGCTCGTGGAAACGCGTGGTGTCCCCGGCCGCGAGCTGGGCGACCTCCCTTCCCCGCGCATCCATGAGGCGCGTGACCGGCGGTTGGTCGTGGGTCTGAGCGACATCGACGAAGAGCTTCCCGTCGGGAGCCACCGTCACCGAATGGTTGAAGGCCGGATCCGTGAGACGGACATCCCCCTTGCCGTTCAGGCCCACACGGTGGAGCTGCAGCTTCATGGGGTTGTCGCCGTCGCGGGCCGTGTACCAGACCTGGCCGGCCTCCTCGTCGACGTGCTCGACGGCCGCGACTTCGAAGTCGTGGTTGGTCAGCGTGGCGAGCAGCTCACCCGACAGGTCGTACAGGTAGAGGTTGGCGAAGCCGCTGCGCTCCGAGATCCACAGGAAGCGCTTGCCGTCGGCCAGATAGCGCATGGGCGGGTGATTCTCCACCCAGGAGGCGGGCCACTCCTCGCGCACGACGACCCGGCAAGCGCCGGTATCCGGGCTGCACGCCGTGAACTCGAGGACGTTCTGGCGCCGATTCATCCGATTGAACGTGATCTCGGTGCCGCCGGGGCTCCAGGCGACCTGATAGACGTAGTGCCCGACGACGTCGTCGGTGAAAGGGTTCCCGTCACGCACGTCGATGCGGGTGGACTTGCGGGTGGCGAGATCATAGATGAAGAGATCCACCACCGGGTTCGGCTTGCCGGCCTTTGGGTAGGCCTCGACGTCGAGGGAATCCTGGATGTCCACCTGGTCCATCTGCAGGTAGTAGTCCGGGACGTCGCTCTCGTCGAAGCGGTAGTAGGCGAGCTTCTTGCCGTCGGGCGCCCACCACATCGCGGTGACCTGGCCGAGCTCTTCGCCGTAGACCCAGCTGGCCGTGCCGTACTTGATTCGATCCTCGACGCTTCCGTCCGTAGTGACGGCCACCTCGTTGCTGCCGTCGGCCGCGCTGACGTATAGGTTGCGATCACGATAGAAGGCCCGGAGGGTGCTGTCCGGCGACATCGCGACCGCGAACTGCCGGCCTCGTGCCGGTCCGCCCCGGCGGAACCGGAACCCCTGTTGCTGAGCCTCGCCCACATCGGTGGCCGCCTTCGAAGCCACGTCGTACCGGTATTGCCTGCCGTCGTACGCGTACTCGAAGCTGCGGCCGTCCTGGGCCCACGTGACGCGGAGAGCGCCTGAGGCCGCGGCCCGCGCGGCGTCGGGGATCTCCCCGCGCATCCGCTCGTAGCGGCTGTAGCCCGGGAGCTCCTTGATATTCTGCTGCGCCTGGATCGGTATGCCGGAAGAAAGCGCTCCGAGGGCGAGAAGGAGGGCCAGCCGGGAGCCCGTAAGGTCGAGCCTGCGCGCCGTGCGTTTCATGATCGATGGTCGTTTCGAAGAGGCGAAGGGCACCGGATCCGACGTCCGGCTCCGCCAAGGTCAGCGGGCGGGACATGGCCCGCAAGTTGCCGACTCACCCGTGGCCACCCGATCTTGCCTCGCGATTCGGACCCGGCACCTGCCCAGTGCCGGACGACCGCCCGAACGGGCGTCGTCCGGCCCGCTCAACCTACGGGCAGATACTCATGCGCCTGCTCTTGCTCTGGCACGAGCCGGAGCCAAACACGGAGGCAGGAATCCGATGAGCTCGACGAAACGTTTCCGGCGGTCGGCCACCGCGATTGGGGTGACCCTGTCCCTGACCCTCGTGGCAGGGTGCAAGCTCGTGGAGCGAAGCGACTCCCGAGCCGCCCAGGCCGCCGAAAGGCCGACCGCTCCACCGCAGCGGCAGATCGTCCAGCCGGAAGGGGTGGCGCGCCTTCCGGTCTTCTCCACGGCCGTCCGTACGGGAAAACTCCTGTTCCTCTCGGGACAGGTGGGGACGAAACCGGGCGTAAGCCCCCCCGAGGTGGTGGAAGGGGGCATCGAGCCGGAGACCCGACAGGCCTTCGAGAACATCCAGACCGTTCTCGCGGCGGCCGGACTCGGTCTCGAGGACCTGGTGAAGTGCACCGTCTTCCTGGCGGACATCAACGACTACGCGGCAATGAACTCGGTCTACGTGACATTCTTCCCCAACGACCCACCCGCGCGCTCGGCGATGGCGGGGAGCGGCCTCGCTCTCGGGGCCAAGGTCGAGATCGAGTGCATCGCGGCGTACCCGGCGGGGGCGTAAGATAGGGGGGAGTGCCTCCGGCGTTCCGGCGATCGAATCGGACGGCCGGCGACGCACCCAAGGGGTCGACGGATCGGGGATGGATCCCGCCGACCGTCTTCCTCCGAGCGACTCCCCCAGCGGACGGACACCATGAGACGCAAGCCAGTGATGAGCGCGTGGCCGATGGTCGCGCTTCTCGCCGCGTGCGGGCCGAAGCCCCATCCCATTCCGGTGGTGGAGGCGACGATCTCCCAGGTCCAGGATGCCATCCGGGAGGGCAGGACCACGTGCCGCATGGTGGTCCAGGCATATCTCGACCGCATCGCCACCTACGACGACAGCACCGTAAACGCGATCACCGTCGTGAACCCCGTCGCGCTGTCGAGAGCCGACTCCATCGACGCGGTGGTGCGCGCCGGGGGCGAGCTCGGAGCGCTCTTCTGCGTGCCCATGCTCGTGAAGGACAACTTCGACACCCACGATATGATCACCAGCGGTGGGTCTATCGCCCTCAAGAACAGCATCCCGCCGGACGACGCCTTCATGGTGCGTCGGATCCGGGAGGCGGGGGCCATCATCATCGCCAAGACGAACATGGCGGAGTGGGCGTTCAGTCCCCGCCAGACGGTGAGCTCCTCCTTCGACACGACGCGCAACGCCTACGACCTCGATAGGGTCCCGGCGGGCTCCTCGGGAGGGACCGCCTCCGGGGTCGCCGCGAGCTTCGGCCTCATCGGGCTGGGCAGCGACACGGGCAACTCCATCCGGGGCCCGTCGTCCCACCTGGCTCTGGTGGGCATCCGCTCGACGCTGGGCCTCACCAGCCGCGCGGGCATCATCCCTCTGTCCTTCGATCGCGACGTGGGTGGCCCCATGGGGCGCACCGTGGAGGACGTGGCGAAGGTGTTCAACGTGGTGGCGGGATACGACCCGGAGGATCCATACACGGTGGAGGGCCGAGGGCACAAGGAGGCCGACTACACGGCCTTCCTGGACACCGCCGGCCTGCGAGGCGCCCGCATCGGCGTGCTGAGGGCGCTGGTTGACGTGCCGGACGCGGACACCGCCGTCGTGCGTCTGTTCGATGCGGCCGTCTCCGACCTGCGGCGGCTGGGCGCCGAGGTGGTGGATACCTTCTCCTTCGACGTCTCGAAGGAGCTGGATCGCCCGAACATGTTCTGCTCCCGATTCCGATACGACATGGGTCAGTACCTCGCGACGCTGGGCCCAGGGGCTCCCATTCATGACGTCGCCGAAGTGCTGGAGACGGGCCAGTACGCGCCGTACGTGGAGGGTCGACTCCGCTCCCAGGCACGCAGGCCCCTGGACGTGCCGCCGTCGGAGTGGGACCCGCCCTGCCCGGACTACTTCGAGAACGAGGGGAGGCAGGCCTATCTCCACGACCTGGAGGCGGCCATGGACTCCGCCGGCGTGGACGCCCTCATCTATCCCACGTGGCTGAATCCTCCGGCGCACATCGATCAGGCCCAGGAGGAATACAAGGGGGACAACAGCCAGCTCGTGGCCCCGGCCACGGGTATGCCCGCCATCACCGTGCCCATGGGCTTCACGTACGGACATCTACCGGCGGGCCTTCAGATCCTGGCACGCCCGTTCGCCGAGGGACTCCTCTTCAAGTACGCGTACGCTTACGAGCAGGGGACCCACCGTCGCCGTCCTCCCGACGGATACCCGGAGCTGGCAGGTCTCTGAAGACTGGGGGCACCCCGCAACCCGTGCTGCGCACGGGTGCGGGGGAGCCACGGCCCGCAGGATGCCCTGCCGGAAGGACCTGTACCGCGCTCAGTGGGGTCCTTAACGTAGGCCATGGGCCTTTCGGCCCGTGTCCGCCCGAAGGGACCGAGCGCCTGGTTCCGGTGGCTCTAGGTGGTGTGGGGTGGTCGGTGCGATGATGTGAGGTGGGGGAGGACCCTGGAGGGGGCGACCGTGTTCACACGCTGTATCTTCTGCCACAAGCCGTTTCCCGAGAACGGCCGGCTGGCGCACATGCCCCGGGGCCATCAGATCGCATACGACCCGGAGCGGGGACGCCTGTGGACCGTCTGTGAGGGCTGCCACCGCTGGAACCTCTGCCCCATGGAGGACCGCGACGCCGCGCTCTTCGAGCTGGAGCGTCTGGCCCGGGACCACGGCAAGCTCGCCGCCCAGACCGCCAACATCTCCCTTCTCGTCGCCGGATCCCTGACCCTCGTCCGTGTGGGGCACGCCGCGCTCGCGGAGCGCGCGTGGTGGCGTTACGGCCGTGAGCTCCGCCGGCGGAAGGCGTCATACGAGAGCGTCCGCTCGAAGGTGACCGCCGCGACCTTCGGCGCCGTGGCGTACGTGGGCGGCGTCCTCGGCCTCACCGACGACGAGGTCTCCATCGACTGGCAGGACACGCCGGTGGCCGATGTCCTGCGATGGCGTCGATTCGGGTGGGCCGCGTGGCACGGACGCGAGCGCTGCCCCTACTGCAACAGCACCCTGCGCGCGCTCCGATACGAACTGTCGTGGTGGGTCTATCCCCTGCGCGGCCCCGACGGCCGCATCGGCGTGGGCGTGCCCTGCCAGCGCTGCGACCCCTGGACGCCGGAGAAGGTCTACGAGCTGCACGGCGACGTGGCGGAGAACGTCCTGCGACGGGTTCTGGCCTATCAGAACATCATGGGGGCCTCCGAGCGCAGGATCGTCGAGGCCGCGCGGACCATCGAGGACGCGGGCTCCGTGGGTGCGTTCGCCGCGAGCGTCACCGACGGACGCCAGTCGCTGTGGAAGATGCGCGGCCCACGATCCGTCGCCCTCGAGATCGCCCTCAACGAGAAGGTGGAACGGCGCATGCTGGACCTGGAGGCCCGCGCGCTGGAGTTCCTGTGGAAGCGGGAAGAGGAGCTCGCGTACATCATCGATCACGAGCTCACGCCACGCCGCATCCTGGAAGCGCACCTTCGCCGGCTTCCCATCCGGCTGGGGCCGCGGCCGGCGTCGGCCCTGCTGGAGGACATGGAGATCGGCGGGTAGCGCGACGACTGGGGCCCCTGCCTCACCGCAGCGGCTGCGGATCCGCGTGCTTGACCAGGAGCGCCTGGAACCGGGGGTCATCCCGGATGGGATCGTAGAGGGGGTCGAGGCGGAGGGTGTGGACGCTGACCCGCGACAGGCCGGCAAGCAACCGCTCGATCTCTTCGAAGGCGGCGTCTTCGTCGCCGCACGCGGCGAGGATGCGCGCCCGGTCTTCGGCCAACTCCCCCCAGTCGATCGCGTCGCGGACGTAGATCGGAGATCGTTGGAGCCAGCGAGCCTCTGCCTCCGCTTCCCGGCGCCGTCCAAGCCCTGAAAGGGCCAGTCCTCGTGCGGCATGCACACGCCAATCGTCGGTCATGACCGCCATTGCGGAATCGAGAAGGACGATAGCTGACTCAAAAGCCTCCCGGGCCGCCACCTCGTCCCCGCGGAGACGATAGGCCCACGCCGCGTAGAGCGCCGTCGGCAGGTAATACTCCTGTCCGTCGAGAACCGGACGAGGGCTCTGCCGGACGAGAAGGAGGAGGCTGTCGGCCTGCCGCTCCCAGAGGAGGAGGGTGGCGCGGTTCCTCCGAGCGTCGCCCCTGGAACCGAGGTCCGCGTCCGACGGCTGGCGATCAAGCGCCGCCCTCAGGGAGTCCAGCCGGCCCTGCCAGATGACCCAGGTCCATCCGCGGTCCACGTCGTTCTGGGCCACGTCGGGCGCCAACGCCAGCGCGCGGCTGTACGATTCCACGGCCTGGCCGTAGCGGCGCATGTGCCGAAGGGTGGTGCCCCCGAGGTCGCGGAGGGCATCGGCGTTGCGCGGGTCCAGGGTCAGGACCTTGTCCAACGTGGCGAAGGCCTGGTCCCAATCTCCCAGACGGCGATACGCGTAGCCCAGCCGCAGCCACACTTCGGCATCGTTCGGGAGGCCCTCCAGGGCGATCCGATACTCCTCCACCGCGGCACGGCAATCCCTCTCCCCGTAGTAGTGGACCGAGGCCATGGCGAAGTGGGCCTGGGGAAGGTCCGGCGCGAGGCGCAGGGCCGCCTCTGCGGCCTCTCTCTGGCGAACCAGCCGCTCCGGAGGAGGGTCCAACCGCAACCACGCCATCCGGCCGTGCACCTGGGAGAGGGCGGCCCAGGCGAGGGCGAACGTCGAATCCAGGGCCACCGCCCGCTCGAAGAGGCCCTGGGCCACGGCGTAGTCCTGGCGTTGATACCCCGGCCGGCGCCAGTAGTCGAGGCCCTGCAGGTAGAGCAGGTACGCTTCCGAGCTTCTCGTGGGCACCGTCGCGATGGCCTTGGCGTCCGCTCTGGAGAGCTTGGCTCCCACCGCCGCGACGATCCGGCGGGCGATGTCGCTCTGAACAGCGAACGCGTCGTCCAGTGTCCTGTCGTAGCGCTCCGCCCACAGGTGCTCGCCCGTGGCTACGTCGATGAGGTCCGCCACGACCCGGACTCGGTCCCCCACAAACTGCACGCTCCCCTCTACGACGGTGCCCACGGACAACTCCTCCGCGATCATCCGGATGGGCTTGGTCGTCCCCGCGTACCCCACCAATGACGCGCGCCCCCGAAGCGATAGCGCCTCCACCTTGGCCAGCTGGCTCAGCAGCTCGTCGTGAAGACCGGCGGCGAAGTACGCGTGAGGCCCCTCGGGACTCAGGTTCCGAAACGGGAGGACGGCGATGGCGGTTCGCTCGTATTCCGTCGCCGTCGAGCCGTCGCCCGAATCCGAGGTCGTCCGGCGACCCAGCGCCATGACCACGCCAATCACCGCCAGCACTCCGATCCCAACCAGGCCCAGCCACTGCCGGGTCCTCCTCCGGACCACCGCCACCGACCGCACCGTTCCCGAGCTTCCACCCGAGGCTCCCGCCACCGCGGCCAGTACCCGGGCCGACGTCGCCGTATCGGGCTCCCCACCTTGCACCAGCGCTCCAGGCACCAACCTCGCGGCGCCCGAGTCGGGCATACGGATGGCCTCCACCACCTCTGCCGTCGTCGGCGACGGCTCCAACTCCAACTCGTCTCTGAGTCTGGCGCGGAACTTCTCGAAGAAATTCACGGCCGCCGCCCGGTCCCCCGCCCCCGCCAACGCCTCGATGAACGCCCGCACCGGGCTCTCGTCCGTCGGCACCAGGTCCAGGGCGCGCTGCGCTGCCCGCTCCGCCTCCGTCAGCTCGCCGGCCGCGAGCGACTCGTGCGCACACTTCCACGCCGCTGCCGCCGCCGCTTCCCGCAGCCGTTCCCGCTTCCGGTCAACCCAGTCCATGAAGGGCCCGGCACCCGCCACGTGCAGCCCTTCCAGGAGATCGCCCCCATACGCCTCGAGGGCCGCGGCCCAGTCTTCCCGTGCCACGGCCTTCTCGAAGGCCCGCACATCGCTCGCGATCTGGATGGGGTCGACGCCTACCTCCTCTTCGCCGCGCGTGACCAACACCCCGTTGCCGAGCCTTCTCCGTAGGAAGCTCAACGCCTGGCTCAGCGCGGCGCGCCCGTGCTGCTGGTCCAGTCCGGGCCAGAACAGCGCGAGCAGGTGGTCGCGTCGGCACAGGTCATCCGGATGGGACAGCAGGAGATAGCTGAGCAGCGCAGAACGCTTCGACTGCGACAACAGGGCGGTCAGGGACCGTCCGCTCGCGTCACGCACGTCGAGCGGCCCGAAGGCCTTGAGCGTCAACATCCCGGTGGCTCCATGACCCACGCCCCGGGGTGCGCGGGAAGATGGCACGCCAACCGGTCTCTGCGCGGCAAGCGGCGGGTCAAAAACAGAAAGCCCACCGTGCCGCCACACGGCCGGGGGCAGTACGCCCGGAGACGGGAGAACCGGGCAAGTATAGGGCAGGATAAAGGCCAGGTCCGACCGCGGTCAATGCTCCCGAAGAGAGGGTGCCTGGTATTGCCTCCGTTCACGTTCGACCGACCATGTCCGTACCGCGCAGTGTGGCGGCCGGGCGACAGAGGCCGGGGCCTACCCCCCCAGACCCACCTCGTCCAGCACGCACAGCACCACCTTCCACAGCTCCGGCGCCCCCTCCTGGATGGGGGCCATGCGCTCCAGCACCTGGTCGCGGGTGATGTCGTGGATCTTCCAGGTGCCCCCGCCGTTGCCGCGGTTCATGAGGAGCCCCTGGAAGCGGTCCAAGGCCACGGCGAAGCGGGCTTCGGGCGTCTCCCGGGCCTCGAACTCGTCCCAGCACCCCCGGAGCTCCCGGGCCTGGTCCTCCGGCAGGAGGCCGAAGAGGCGATCGGCCGCCCGGCTCTCCCGCTCGTG
>JAJDNI010000078.1 GCA_022340755.1 Gemmatimonadota bacterium | reverse complement strand
CTCCGATCCCGGAGCGGTCTTCTTCCTCAACACCGGCGTCGATCCCCGCTCCCTCGCTCTGGGTCACTACCTGATCACGGTGACCGGCCTGACCCCCCCGCGGACGGCGGGGGACTCGATTCCCGCGAGGAAGTACCAGGTCGGGTTGCGCGTCGAGAGCATATGAGGTGGCGACGACACCCGTGGCCGACGTCCGGGTGCGATGACCCACTCGGCGCCCCATCTTTCGCGGGCGACCGCTGACGCGCAGATTCCGCCGTCTTCTGAACCCTGATCGACGGAATCCCAGCGTTGCGCTTCTCCATATGGTGGAAGTCGGCGGCCCTGCTCGCGGTCCTCGCGACACCCGCCGGCGCCCAGACGAGCATCCCCGCTACCCGATCGGACGACGACCGTCCGACGGTCGACGCCGTTCCGGTCCGGCAGCCCATCCACCTCGACGGAGTCCTGAGCGAGTCGGTATGGACGAGCGCCGCGCCGGCCACCGGCTTCGTACAGGCCGAGCCGACGGAGGGCGCGCCTGCCAGTGAGCGCACCGAGGTGCGCATCGCCTACGACGAGGGGCACCTCTACATCGGCGCCTACCTCCACGACGACGCGCCCGACGACCTGGTGGTGAACGACATCAAGAAGGACTTCGACGATACGGACCAGGACGCCTTCGCGGTGATCCTGGACACGTTCCGGGACCGTCGGAACGGCTACGTCTTCATCACCAATCCCGAAGGCGCGCGAGCGGATTGGCAGGTGAGCAACGAGGGCAAGGAGATCAACCGCAGTTGGGACGCCATCTGGCGGGTGCGCACACGAAGGGTCGCCGACGGGTGGACGGTGGAGATGGCGATTCCGTTCCGATCTCTCCGGTTCACCCCCGGAGACCATCAGAGCTGGGGGATCAACTTCAGCCGGCGCATCCGTCGCAAGAACGAGCTCGTGTACTGGGCTCCGGTGCCCCGGTCGTACGCGCTCACACGCGTCTCCCTGGCGGGCAATCTGGACGACCTGCCCAACGTGGCGGGCGGGCGGGATCTGCGCGCGAAGCCCTACGTGCTGGCCGGCGCCGTGCGCGAAGCCGGCACGACGGGCTATCAGCGGAGGGACGAGGTGGGGATGGACGTGAAGGCTCAGCTCTTCGGCGGCTTCACCCTGGACGTCACCGGCAACCCGGACTTCGCCCAGGTGGAGGCGGACGAGCAGCAGGTGAACCTGACTCAGTTCAGCCAGTTCTTCCCCGAGAAGCGGGAGTTCTTCCTGGAGAACTCGGGCCTCTTCTACGTCGGAGACGCGCCCCGGGGCAACCAGGTCAAGCCCAAGGCGATCCCGGACGAGGATCTGCTCCTGTTCTTCTCACGCCGGGTGGGTGTGGCCGAGGACGGACGCGCGATCCCGATCCGGGCCGGCATTCGCCTCACCGGCCGCGCTCGTGGCACAAGCATCGGAGCCATCGCGATGCGCACCGACGCGCTCGAGGGGATCCCGGCCGACGACTACGCCGTGATCCGGGTGCGTCAGAACGTGGCCGCCGGCTCGGACGTCGGCGGGCTCTTCATGACGCGCCAGGCGCTCGGTGGGGGCGGCTCGAACTTCAATCGCGTATGGGGAGGGGACGCCAACCTCCGCTTCTTCGGCAGCGTGGATTGGAGCAGCTACGCGGTGCGCAGCGAGGCGCCCGGATTCGGGGGAGGGCAGTACGCCTGGCGGAGCTCGCTCAACCGCGAAAGCGACCTCACCCACACCAAGATCGGCGTGATGGAGCTGGGCCACGGGTTCTCCGACGACCTCGGCTTCTTCCGGCGCACCGGGGTGCGCAAGTACTTCTGGGACCTCGGCGTGCGGCTTCGCGCCGACGCCCTGCGCGACAAGGACATCCGCGAGATCCACCCGCACCTCGTGTGGAACTACTACGAGGGCGTCGGCGGCGGACTCGTCGCGAAGACCCTGCACTCGGGCGTGACGTTCTTCTTCCAGAACGGCGCGTACGTGGAGTTTTCGGCGACCCCGAACTTCGAGCGCATCGACGCGCCCTTCACGATCTCTTCGAAGATCGACCCCATCCCCGCCGGCTCCTATGGCTGGACCCAGTGGCAGATCACCGGCATCACCGATCCGAGCCGCGTGGTGTCGGCGGGGTTCAAGGGTATCGTCGGGGGACTCTGGAGCGGCACCCAGCGCACGGTGGACGTCAACGTGACGGTCCGGCCCTCGTACCGCTTCTGGGCGGACCTGCGCCTGCAGCGCACCGCGGGCGACCTCCAGGAGCCCCGGGCCACGTTCACGAAGACCTTCTGGACGCTGCGCACCAACTACTCGTTCAACACCAACATGTTCGTCGACGCGCTCGTCCAGTACGACCCGGACTCCGCGCTGATCAACACGAACATCCGCTTCAACCTCATCCACCACCCGCTCTCGGACCTGTTCATCGTCTACAACGAGCAACGCTTCACGACGGGCGACGCGATCCCGCCCGGGAGAGGCCTGACGATCAAGGTCACCCAGACGGTCGCCTTCTGAGCTTCGCCGCGACGGATCGACCCGAGAGCGTCGATCGAGCACGAGATGAATGGGCCCCGGAGAGATCGGTCCGCCGGGCCCCTCGCGATCCGCGCCGCCCGACTCCCTTGCCCCGGGGAATCGTCGGGCTTCATTTCAGTGGGAGCCTATGAGTCTCCCGATTTCGCTCTTCCGGCCCGAGATCCCATTCTCCCGGTACCTGCGATGCGTAAGGCCAACCTGACCGCGGCTCTCGTCTGGGTCCTGTCCGTCGCGACCGCTTGCGGCGGCAAGGACTCGACGGGCCCCAATCCTCCGCCGACTCCGCCGGAGCCCCCCTACTCCGGGACCATCTTCATCGATCCGGACATCATCACGTCGTCCGATCCGACCACCTACCAGGGCCTCACGTACGCCGGACAGGAGTCGCGCACGATGTTCGACCGGCGCGTGAACGACTGGGTCACGGTCGACGCGTATCTTTTCGACGTGAGCTTCGACGACGGACTGAGCACGGAAGTCGACGTCAACCCCGAGTTCGGCGACACCGCCACCGCCCGGGCCGTGGCGGACAAATACTCGGACGTCATCGGACGACTTCCGACCGCTCTGCGCAGGAACGTGGACAACGTCTGGATCCACAAGGGCACCCAACCGTTCGGAGGCGGCAACCACAGCCTTCTCATCCACGTCGGCCAGGCCGACAGCTACGAGGCGGACGGCATCCTGGAGGAGACGCTCGTGCACGAGGCGACGCACACGTCGCTCGACTCGCTGGTCACCGCCGACCCCGATTGGCAGACGGCCCAGAACGGCGACGGCACCTTCATCTCGACCTACGCGAGGGACAATCCCACCCGGGAGGACGTCGCGGAGAGCTTCCTCCCCTATCTGGCGATCCGATACCGAGCCGACCGGATCTCGAAGGGAATGGCGGACACCATCAAGGCGACGATCCCCCATCGGATCGACTTCTTCGACCAGCTCTCGCTGGACGTGCACCCGATCAACTGACCGGAGGAGCGCGCCGGCCGGTCCGGGCGCCGAGGCGAGAGCCGGGCGCCGAGGCACACATCGGCCGGTCCACGCCTAGGCGGGGGCACCGGGCCGAGCCACCACGCCGGCTTGCAT
>JAJDNI010000075.1 GCA_022340755.1 Gemmatimonadota bacterium | reverse complement strand
GATCCTCTGGTTCATCTCCGTTCTCCCGACACGTGTCCACTCGCTGAATGAGCGTGCTTCGGAAGGGAGGGCCGCGACCAAGCTGCGTGGTGCGGACCGTGGGGGCAAGGCGAAAGGGGAGCCCTGCTCCCCCGGCCGGCGGCGGGCGCGCCTACGAACGATCCGTGAACAGCGCCGCCAGGGCGGCACACCGCACCGCGGTGCGTCGCGAACACCTCCGGCTTGCCTTCCCCCATTTCCATCCGTACGCTCCTGCGCCCGCTGGTATCCGGTTCCCCAATCGAAGACTCTGGGAAGATGAGCACCTTCCAACTCACCGGCCTGGACTACGCGATCCTCGCCACCTACTTCGTGTTTGTCCTCGGAATCGGTTGGGTGCTCCGCAGGTACATGCGCTCCAGCACGGATTTCTTCCTCTCGGGGCGCTCCATTCCCGCCTGGGTCGCGGGACTGGCCTTCCTGTCGGCGAACCTCGGAGCCCAGGAGGTCATCGGCATGGCCGCCTCCGGGGCGAAGTACGGCATCAGCACGAGCCACTTCTACTGGATCGGTGCCATCCCCGCCATGGTGTTCGTGGGCATCTTCATGATGCCCTTCTACTACGGCTCGCGGGCCCGCTCCGTACCCGAGTACCTCAAGCTCCGCTACGACGAGAAGACGCGCGGCTTCAACGCGATCAGCTTCGCCGCGATGACGGTCTTCTCATCCGGGATCAGCATGTACGCCATGGGGCTTCTCCTTGGGGTGCTCCTGGGATGGGACTTCAACGTCAGCGTCCTGGTCTCCGCGGTCATCGTCCTTCTCTACATCTTCCTGGGCGGCCTGACCTCGGCGATCTACAACGAGGTGCTCCAGTTCTTCCTCATCGTCGCGGGTCTCGTGCCTCTGGTCTTTCTCGGCCTCAGCGACGTGGGCGGCTGGCACGGCCTGACCACACGTCTCGCGACCACGGCCCAGCAGGCCGGCTTCGCCCCGGGCGCGTGGACCGAATCGTGGCGGCACATGGGGAGCGCCTCCGCCAATCCCATGGGTGTGGAGTGGTTCGGGCTGGCCATGGGCCTCGGCTTCGTGCTTTCGTTCGGCTATTGGACCACGGACTTCCTCGTGGTGCAGAGGGCGATGGCAGCCGACAGCATGACCGCGGCGCGGCGCACACCGCTCATCGCGGCGTTTCCGAAGATGCTCTTCCCGTTCCTGGTGATCCTGCCGGGTATGATCGCCATCGCACTGACGACCAAGGCGGGGGCGTCGGGCCTCCAGCTCCCCCTCAAGCCCGATGGCACGTACAACTACGACCTCACCATCCCCCTCATGCTCGGCCACTACTTCCCGACGGGGATCCTCGGACTCGGGCTGACCGCCCTCATGGCCTCCTTCATGTCGGGAATGGCCGGCAACGTCACCGCGTTCAACACGGTGTGGACGTACGACATCTATCAGGCCTACATCCACAAGAATGCGTCCGATGACCACTACCTGTGGATGGGACGGATGGCCACCATCTTCGGGATCGGCCTGTCCATCCTCACGGCGTACGCCACCACGCAGTTCAACAACATCATGGACATGCTGCAGCTCGTGTTCGCGTTCGTGAACGCGCCGCTGTTCGCCACGTTCCTGCTGGGCATGTTCTGGAAGCGCACCACCGGCCATGGGGCCTTCTGGGGCCTGGTGACAGGCACCCTCGCGGCGGCGGTCCATCACGGCCTGACCCTACCTACCGGCTCTGCCGTCGGCATCAAGGGAGGATGGCTGGGCACCATCCTGCACCACTACCCCAGCGACATGGCCCAGAACTTCTGGACCGCCATCTGGGCGTGGAGCATCTGCTTCGTGGTCACCATCCTCATCAGCGCCTTCACCCGCCCGAGACCGGACGAAGAGCTGCGCGGCCTCGTCTACTCCCTCACGGAACGTCCGCGGGACGAAGGCCTCGTCTGGTGGCAGCGGCCGGCGACTCTGGCCGTGGCTGTGCTTGCCATGACGTTGGCGCTCAACATCATCTTCTTCTGACCCCGGACACGGCCACAGGAGCGGTTCCATGCACCTCGACATCCGACTCCCCATCGGCGGTTTCTTCGCCCTGGTCGGGGCCGTCATGACGGGCTACGGGCTCTTCAGCGACAAGGCGATCTACCAGCGCTCTCTGGGCTACGACGTCAACCTCTGGTGGGGACTCGTCCTGCTGGTCTTCGGGGTCGTCATGCTCTGGATGGGGCGGAAGGGCACCAGCGGCTTCAAGACTGCGGAAGAAGAGGAAGGCGATTCGACGGGCGAGCCTTAGCGGCGCGCCTTTGACGGCTCCCAGACACACCGCCATGCGACGTCCAGCGGCCTCTCCGGCCGTGGGGATGACGGGGAAGTAATCGTCGCCCAAAGCACGGCGCCGCACCGCGACCGGGTCAATCTTGGTTGTGGGCTATGGAAGCCAGTGGACGGCGCTTAATATGGGTGCGTGAACGGCTCCCTTCCCAACATCTCTCGATGGAGGGCGGCATGAGTTCGCAGTCGCAGCGGCGATTCGTCCGCCTCAAGACCCGTCAGGAGGCCCGGATGCTGACCCCGTCGGGTCAGGCATTCGACTGCAAGATCCGCGACTTCTCCCTGTTCGGCGTGGCCCTCCGGCTCGACGACGCGGCTCAGCACCTTGGGGGCTTCGTGGTCGGCGGACCCGTCAACGTGGGGTTCTCGGGCACGGGCACCTACGCTGGCCAGTCCTTCCAGGCGGATGGCGCCGTGGCCCATCTGTCGGAAGCTGATGTGGGCGTGTCCCTGAAGAACATGTCCAACGAGTTCTTCCTCGCGTTGCTCGAGTACCGGGCCAAGCTCTATCGCCGCGACCATTCGGCCAAACCGGATGACCTTGACCCCATTGATTTCAACACCATCCGGATGCAGTGCCTCAGCCTCTACCGGCCCTTCGTCGGCCGACTGATGCACGCATTTCACCAGCTCGGCAAGGCGCGTATCGCCAAGGGTCAGGATGGCGAAGCGGGCTCTACCGGGCCATCTCGGAATCTCGATGCCTTGCGTGTGGTGGAACAGCACCTGGCGGAGATCCGCAAACGCGTCGCCCAGTCCGCCCTGCTTCGAGTGGAACAAGCCGGCGCCAGCCAACCCGTCGCCGACGGGGGTGCCGGTATCGCCCTGATGGAAGAGGATGAGGTGGAAGACTGGCTCAACCTCTCCTCCGTCATCAACAAGCTGGGCGATGTCCTGAAACACCACCTGGGCTACTTCGAACGCCTCTATTTTCTCCTTGACACCCTCGAAGGGGACCAGAGAGTGGACGAGGTGTTCTTCCACTACAACCTGGGCCTGGCCAGCCCCTTCAGCCCGGATGCCCTGTGCCGCTCCTTCCGCGACGCCCTCCGGGACTTGCCCCTGGACGTTTCCCAGCGCGCCTATCTCTACCGCCTGTACGGCCAGGCCGCCGCCAATCTGGGGGATGCGTTCTATGAAAGCCTCACCAAGCTTGCCGTCGTCGCCGAGGATGAACTCGCCAGGGCATCCTCGCGGCGTCAGGCCAGGAACGAATCCACTACAACCACGCGCGCATCGCACTCGGTCCCCGAGGGCGGTACTCCCCCGAGCGGCGCGGCGACGACCTCCGACGAGGCCATGGGATACAGCCTGGACCGTACCTTGGCCGCCCTCAATGCATCGGGGTTGATGGCCCCGGCCCATGCGCAGACTGCACCGGCCACGGAATGGGTGCCCGGAACGACATTCGGCGCGGCCGCCCCGGAAAGCAGCCTGATCCACACCACCGGCATGTTACAGCAGGTGGTCGACCGCCTGGCGCGACAGGTTCCGAGCTTCCAGGCGCCCTATGCCCTCTCCAGCCTGGATAGCCGGACGGACCTGCCGGAGGCCAGCACCAATGAGATTCTGCTGGCCCTGGATGGCCTGATCCAATCCCGCCAAGCCAGCCGTCCGGGTGCCTGGCAACCGTCGCTGACCGAGCAGCTGCGCGCTCGGCTCATCCAGGCCGGCGGTTCCAGCACGCGCATCGCGCCCCAGCAACAGCAAGTCCTGGACGCCCTGGCCGGCATATTTGATCGGGTGATAGGCGAATACGCCCCAACCTCCCAGATCGAAGGTCTGTTGAAGCGTTTCGAACCCACCTTCTTCAAGCTGGCCCTCAAGGATCCGGAATTTCTCACCTCCGACACCCATCCCGCCCGTCGGGTGATCAATATCCTGGACCAGTTCGCCATTGCCACCGACGACGCGGGCATGTTCTTCGACGCCAAGCTGCGCCAGGTCCTGGGAGCCCTGGTGGACAACATCATCGGCAAGGCTGATGCGGAGCCGGACATCTACGCGAAGGCCATCCCCGTGCTGGAGAAGATGTTGCAGCCCCTGCAGCGGGTGCGCCGCCAGCGGGTCGGGAACCTGCAGCAGTCCAGCGAGGGCAGGCATCGCATCCTGCAATCCCGCCTTCGCGTGTTGACCGAGCTGGAGTCCCGCCTGGGTGGGCACAAGGTGCCACGCCTGCTCCTGCGGATGCTGGACAGCGGCTGGCGCCAGTACCTCAGCATGCTGGAACTGCGCGAGGGTATGGGAGGCGAATCCTGGACCGCGGGTCTTGGCGTGCTGGACCAGATCCAGGCCTGGCTGGCGCCGGATTTCGAGCCGGGCGAGGCCTACGCCTTGCAGGTGTCCAACCTGCTACGGCATCTGAGGCAAGGTCTGGCTTCCGTTTCCATCGACCCTGTCCAGCTGGACCACCTGCTCGAGGACCTGGACACCCTTCTCCAGGGCTGCCTACGCGACCCTCGGCCAAAGGTCGAATACGCCACCGTGGAGCCGGGCCGGATCATGCGTGCCTACGAGGAGGACAGAGCGGGCGTGCCCAAGGACAGCAAGCTGCGGGAGCAATTGGTGCTTGGCTGGTGGTGGAACATCGTGCTGGAAGGAGACAAGCCCACGCCCCTGCAACTCATTTGGCTCAGCCAGCCTCCAGGTAGTTGCGCCTTCGCCAACCGCTCCGCCACGAAGAAATACGAGTATTCCATCGCCGACCTGAGCCGGGTGAAGGAGTTGGGCAAGGCGGAACTGGCCACGGACAAGGGGGCGCCCCTGTTGGAGCGCTCCGAGAATGCCCTTGTGGACGAGGTCTACCGACATCTGTCCCACCAGTCCACCCATGAGCCCATTACCGATCTGATCAACCGCAAGACCCTGCTGCAGCGCATGGATCAGCGGGCCGGAGAATCCGGTCAGGAAGCCCACCAGCATGTATTGACCGTGCTGGAATTCGATCAGCTGCGGGTCATCGCCCATCAACACGGCACGGAGGCACGGGACGCCCTCCTGCGCCAGCTGGCCACGGAGATTGGGCAGCGCCTGCGCAAGGACGATCTCCTGGCGGCCTTGGGCGAGGAGAGCTTCGCGGCCTTCCTGCCCGCCACCGAACTAGGGGAAGGCCACCGCGTCGTCGCGGACATCCTGGCGTGGCTCAAGGGCTACCGCCATGCCCAGGGTGAGGACGTATTCAGCATCGGCGCCAACGTGGGCATGGCAGCTTTCACGCCAGGTGAAATGGCGCCCGAGGAAGTCCTGCACCACGCCGACGAGGCCTGCATGCGGGCCAAGGACATGGGCCGCAACCAGGTTCAGGTGTACCGTACCGACGACGCGGCCATACATGGACAACGGGACATGATGGCCTGGGCCGGGCGGATCGACCAGATCCTGGACCGGGACGGCCTCTCCCTGCGCTGCCAGCGCGTCAGCCCCATCCACGAGACATCCACCTTACGGCCCTACTACGAGATTCTCCTCGGGGTGCGCGGACCCGAGGGCGAAGAGATGGGGCCCCAGCCGTTCGTCCAGGCCGTGGAGCGCTGGAACCGCGCCCATGAGCTCGACCGCTGGGTGGTTGAGAACGCGTTCCGCTGGATCCGCGCCAATGCGGACATCTTCGCCGGCATCGGCGGGTTCTCCATCAACCTCTCGGCCCAGTCGCTCAACAACGATGAATTGCTGACCTTTCTGCATGGACAGCTTTCCCGCCAGGACATCCCGGCACGGAAGATCATGTTCGAGATCACCGAAACCGGCGCAATCAACAGCTACGCCGCGGCCCAGGAATTCATGCAACAGATCCGCCGCTACGGCTGCAGGTTCTGCATCGACGACTTCGGCAGTGGCTATGCGTCGTACAATCATCTGAAGAACCTGCACACTGACACTCTGAAGATCGACGGCACCTTCATCGAGGAGATGCTGCAGGACCCTGCGGACATCGCCATGGTCCGGTCCATGAACGAAATAGGCCATTCCCTTGGGATGCATGTGGTGGCCGAATACGTGGCCACCGACGAGATCCTGCAGGCCTTGCGGGAAATCGGCGTGGATTACGCCCAGGGCTACGCACTGCACAAACCCATGCCGATCAGCGGCCTGGCCGCCATCCTTACCGATTCGGCGCCTACCCCGGGTGCCCCCGTGGAAACCGCCCCTTCACGTCCCCCCCCGGTGCCCGGGGAACAAGGCGTCGACTAGCTACCCGGCCGGCGGCTTCGTCCATCTTCAGGGCCCCGAGCCCCCGGCACCCCTGCTGATCACCAACCAGCCCAACAAGCCCGACACCAGGATACTCACGGCCAGAGCGATCCCCTGCAGCAGGCGCAGTGGAAAGGACGACATGACCTGGTCGTCCGGTGCGGCGCGCCGGACCCCTGCGGCTGTGAGGTCGAAGAGCCAGGCCAGGACGAGCGCTACGGGAAAGCCCAGGAGTGTCACGGCGAGAATAGTCCGGAAGATCCAGGGGGGTGCGTTCAGTCCTTGCAGGATATCCGGGAAGAACGCCAGCAGCGCTATAGCTGCGGAAAGATAGAGGGCTGCCACATTGTAGACGCGGCGCTTCTTCAGCTCTCCGAGGAAGGCACGCAGCGCGGGAAGCTGCTCCACCGCGGCGCCTATCCCGTGCAGACTGTCCCCATCCTCCCCTTCTTCTCGGGCAGCCTCCCGTGTGCGCCTGACGTCCAGCCGGCCCAGCCGCCGCTGAAGCTCCGCGGCCCGTGGGCGGTGCTCCGGTCGCTTCGCCAGGCAATGGACCAGCAGATCCGCGAGTCGCTTGTCCACACTCGGAAGCAGCTCGGCCAGATCTCTGGGCGCCTGACGGAGGTGGGCCGCAGCCCGCTCACGATTTGAGCTCACCCGATAAGGCTCCTGGAGCGTGAGCACTTCGTAGCCCAACACACCCAGGCCGTAGATGTCCGTCGCCGGAGTGAGCGGCTCACCCAGCAGCCGCTCGGGGCTGATGTGGGCGGGATCCCCCAGGAGCTGGCCTGGCTGTGTAAGCTGCGTGACCGCTTCTGTTCCCGTTTCCAGGATGCCGGCGAGGCCGAAGTCCGTCAGGACGGCGTGACGCTGCTCCGCCTGCCAGATGATATTGCCCGGGCGCACGTCGCGATGGACGACGCCCTGCTCGTGCGCCGTAGCCAACGCGCCGGCCAGTTGGGCCAGGACTTCGATAGCCACGTCCTGCGGTAGAGCGCCTTCGGCCTTCAACGCGTCCGCCAGGGTCGGGCCTTCCACGTAAGCCATGACCAGGTAGGGAATCGCGTCGGGCAGCAAGCCCACCCGGTGAACAGCCACGATGTTGGCGTGGGAAAGCCGCGCCGCCGCACGGGCTTCCCGTTCGAACCGCCGATGCACCACCGTGTCGCCTGCCAACTCCGGCCTCGGCACCTTGATCGCCACGAGCCGCCTCAGTGCCGTCTCACGTGCAAGGAAGACCACGCCCAACTGCCCCATGCCGAGGGGGCGCAGGATCTCGAACTCCGGAGCGAGAGCACCCGCGAGCGTCTCTTGAAGCGACGCGACGGCCCCGCTCTGCCCGTCACTCACGACGACGTCATCCTTGATCGAACGCCGTACCGATGCACATGTTGCACGCACTGCCCGCCGAAGATCCTCCCCCTCTTCAGCGAGGTGACGCGATGAGACGCTTCCTGATGGTATTCCTTGCCATATCTGCGGTCGCCGTGACGGCCTGTACTAGCGAGGGAGGCCCCCCACCGGGCCCTGCTACCGTCAACGTACACGTCTTCTGCGACGATGCGACGGGTCCAGGGATAGGCGCGAGGGTCAACCCGTGGCGGGCACACACCAGGGGGGCCAGGCAGGTCACGTTCAACATCCGGCCGACGCCTGGGACCCAGACCATAACGGTCAAGCTGGATTCGGTCCCCGGGAAGCTGTGGGCCTTCCAAGACAACACCTACCAGCCCAGAGACAGCAGCTTTGCGGCCCCGATCAGTGCGAGCATGATTGGGGACGAATTCCTGACGTACTATAGGCTGACGTTGATGTGTCTGAACGACACCATCGTCATCGACCCCATCGTGATCGTTGACGAGTAGACGCTGGCAGCATGACTGCGACAGTCGGTTCTGCAGCCCGGAGGTCATGAGGCGGGCTTCGCCGAACGAATCTTCTCCGCTCGTGCGCGCATCTCCTTCGCGTCCGTGGGACGCCCCATCCGGTCCAGCAGGTCCGCGTAATCGCTGAGAGACTGGCCCAGATACTCATTGTGAGGGCCGAGCTTCTCGCGAATCTCGATGGCGCGTCGATACAGGGAATCGGCGGCCGTGTATTTGCCCTCGTCCCGGTACACGTTGGCGAGGCCGTTCACGGTCACGGCCAGATCCGGGTTGTCCGGCGTCAGGGCCCGATTCTGGATGTCGAGGGCCCGAATGAAGTCGCGCTCCGCGTCGTCGTAGCGCCTTTCCAGCCAGTAGACCTCCGCCACGTTGGTCAAGGCCGCGGCCACGTTGGGATGGTCCGGACCGTAGACCTTCTCGATGATGCGGTGCGCATTTTCGTAGGCGTCGGCCGCCTCGGCGTACCTGCCCTGGTAGTAATAGTTCACACCGAGGTTGAGCCAACTGGACCCGAGCCGCGGGTCATCCGAAGGCAACAGCCGCGTGCGCACGTCCAAAGCACGTCGCAGGTAGTGAGAGGCGCTATCAGGCTGGTGATCGTTGGAAAATGCCGTTCCGAGGTTTGTCAGCACCGTGGCGCGTGTGATGCTGTCGCCGAACTCCGCACGCCCGTACAGCTCCAAAGCGCGCCGCAGCAGGGGTACCGCCCTGGCGGGGTAGTTCTTGACGTAGAGATTGCCGAGAACGGCCGTCACCGACGCCACCAGCGAGTCATCGCTGCCGTAGAGTCGGGTGCTCAACTCCAGCGCCTCTTCGAGCTCCCGGTCGGCATCGTCGAAATAGCCCTGGTTCCCATCCAGGACCCCGAGCTTCACCAGGCTGGCCGTCAGCTCCTTCTGGTCGCCCACCGAGCGGTCCAGGGCTACCGCCTTCTGGAGCAGGCCACGAGCCTGGTCATACAGGCCCAACTTTGTGTACACCGAGCCAATGGTGCGCATCATGCGCGCCTGCACGTCGGGCTGGTCCGCGAGGTCCGTCCCGATCTTTTCCGCGCCGCGGTCTAGGATTTCCCTCGCGGTCACCGTGCTCCCTCGCGCCTCGCTGGGATCACTCACATCGAAGAGACTCTCGAGAAAGGAGGCGGTCTGCTGCGCCGTCTGAGCCTCTGTCTTTGCGATCTCCTCTGCCCTCCGCGCCTTCACGAACCCGGCCGTCGCCGCCGCCGCCCCGGCGATGAGCGCAACCACCGCGATCGTCGCCGCCGCTACGCCGGCCCGATGGCGCTGAATGAACTTCGCCGTCCGATACCCCGCGCTCGGCGGCCTCGCCAGAACGGGCTCGTGGGCGAGGTGCCGCTGCAGGTCCAGAGCGAGACCATGGGGCGTGTCGTACCTGCGGGTGCGATCCTTGTCCATCGCCTTGAGGATGATCCAGTCCAGGTCGCCCTTCAGCTGGCGCCGAAGCGAGTCGGGCGTGGTGCGGCGTCGCTCGGCGACGACGGTCCGCTGCGGACCTAGGCTGGAGAGGCGGACGCTCGGGCGCGGCGTGTCACGCTCGCGCAGCGCGTGGGGGATCGCCCGCTCCGGCCGTGTGGCCAGATCGAACGGTAGCGCCCCGACGATGAGCTCGTAGAGAACGACGCCCAACGAATAGACGTCCGTACGCGTGTCCACGTCGAGGCCGGACATCTCCGCCTGCTCCGGACTCATGTACTCCGGCGTGCCCACCATCTGTCCGATCTGGGTCACGAGCGTGTCATCGATCAGAGGGCGCCCGATCGCCTTCGCGACGCCGAAGTCGATGACCTTGACCAACGGCCTCGATTCCTGGACGGTCACCATCACGTTGGAGGGCTTCAGGTCCCGGTGGATGACCCCCTTCAGGTGGGCGTGCTGCACGGCGGCGCAGACATCCAGGAACAGCCGCAACCGCTCATGAGTGGACAAGCGATGTGTATCCGCATAGTCCGTGATGGGGACACCCCGCACGAGCTCCATCACGAAGTACGGACGCCCGTTGTCGGTGGCTCCGCCGTCCAGCACCTGGGCAATGTTCGGATGGTCCACAACGGCCAGGGCCTGGCGCTCGGACTCGAAGCGGTGCACGACCTCGTGGGTGTCCATGCCCAGCTTGATGATCTTGAGCGCGACGCGGCGCTGCACCGGGGTGGTCTGCTCCGCCAGGTACACCGTGCCCATTCCACCCTCACCCAGCACTTCCAGGAGGTGGTAGGCGCCGATCCACTCCGGGTCGCCCTGCCGCCGTGAAGCGGACGCGTCCTCGTTCCGCCGCCGGTCCGGGCCGTCTTGGCTGGAACTCATGAAGCCCCCTCGGCTGGAGCCTGTCCCCGAGAGGGGACGCTGCAACATCGGCCCACCGATGCTGGGATGTCAACGAATTTCGGCGCGTTTCCCGTGGGCCTTGCCCCTGCTTCGAGCTTCGATGACGAGGGATTGGAAGTGGTTCTTCCGGCGCCGTGGCACGCAGGACGAGAATCACGTGTCGTCGGCGGTGCTATCCCCGGGCCGGACCTAGGGAGCGTGCGTCGCGACATCCACGAGCGATCCTCCGCAAGCCATCGTCGGGCCGTGTGACGAAAGCGAGGGTCGCTTCAGCCCGCAGGGATCAGAGATATGGTCCGACGAGCCCCGGCTTCCAGATCGCCGACGGGCACCCTGATGCCAAATGGAGTTCCCAGGTAGGCGACGGACTGGCCATCCACCAGCGGAGCCAGCCCCTCCGGGTCCTCCGGCAGGACGATATCGACCCACAGGCCCGACACGGACTGGCTGCCGGGAGCCTCCACCACGACCTCCAGCGACGTGGCGGCACCCGGCTCAGGTCCCTCTTCCGTCTCCTTCGCGGACTGTGTGCTGGAGTCGGAGCCTTCGTCCCGAACGCTGGATTCCTGAACCGTGAGACGCACGCCGAATCGAGCCCTCCACCAGGCGGCCACGTCCTCACCCGTGGCGATCCACCAGTCCTTTTGGGCGCGCGCGGTGTCCAACACGACACCCAGAGCGTTCAGACGGTCGTTGACGCCCATGATCTGCGTGTGGGACGCAACCACCGCGAGCCCCCCCATGGCGTGTATCTTGTCCATGCCTTCGAGATAGGCCGCCGCGAGACTTGCGCTCCGGGTCTTCCCCTCCTGCACCACCACGTTGTAGTCGTCCTTGATGAGTCGGGGCAGCAGCACCATCGTCCGTCCGCCGATGTCGTACACCTCCGGGCTCCCTGACCTCGACTGGTTCACCGCGAGGATATAGGAGCCCCCTGCATCGGACCACGCACCCAGGGTGCTGTCGTCGAAGGTCTCCTCGGGGGGTCGCAGGCCAGCCGGGGCCACGCCGGTCCAACCGCGGATCTCCGCCCAGCTCCTGCGCAGTCGGACGGCCTGGTCATCGAACGAGAGGCCGGCGACGGGCTGGTGGTCCGACGTCTGGCAGCTCACCTCCCCCGCAGCCGTGAGCTTCGGAGCGAGATCCTTGTCGCCCACGACCAGTTGCCCCACCGCGTAGAAGGAGCCCTTCACATCTCGTGTCCGCAGAAGCTCGGCGGTGGCGGCGGCGTTTTGGTCCTCTGCCTCGACGTTCTGCGCCACTACGAGAGCCGCTTGGCGTCCGTCGGGCCATGCCGTGACGCTGGCGCTCGCAAGTCCGGCGGCCCAACGGAGACCGTTGCCCACCAAGCGGGCGACGCGGGCGCTGTCCACCGGCGTCGCCGATTGCGTCAGACGGAATCCGAACCACGCCCCTCTGGCACCCGACGGAGCCCGATACGCAAGCGCCGCCACATCCGCGCCGCCGCCGCTCTCGTCCGGCGCGGGATTCAACGCCCAATCGGACCAATACACCCGAGCCCCCTGGAGGGTGAGCGCGAGGGACGGCTCCGGGATCAGCTCCACGCGCATACCGGGATCGAGGCCCGGGGAGAGCGGGGTCCCGTCGGGCACCGTCAGATACAAGGCCTTGCGCACCGCCAACTCACGCACGTCGAGTGCTCCGGTCAGATCCGCGACCGTGCGCCACCCACGCCAGGAGCACTTCTCGTCCCGGGCTCCGACGGCCCAGTTGCTGACCACTCCTCCTCCATGGGCTACATGGCCCCGCACGGATCGGAGCTCGGCATTGGAGAGGCAGGGCGCATCTGGAATGACCAGGACTTCGTCGTTCCCTACTCCGGCGAGGTCGTCCAAAGACGAAACGTCGCGAACCGTTCCGCCGGTCGCCTCGATGAGGGAGCGCCACCGCTGGAGCGATCGGGGATAGTAGGCCGTGTCCGGGAAGAAGGCGGCATTGCGTGAGGAGCGCAGAATCGCGGCCTTGTACGGTCCGGCTTCGTGGCCCGCCTGCAGGGGGGCCTCGGGGGTGGGCAGCGCGCTCGACACCGTGTTCAGCTCTGGCGCCAACTGCCGGATGTCGAGGTTCTCCCACAGCAAGACGGCGGCCGCAACCACGCCTCCGCCCAGCAGGCCCAGAGCCAGAAGTCCGGCCAGCCAGTGAACGGCGGAGTGGGCCCGCGGGACGGGGTCACGCCTTCGCGGCATGGCTCCTCGTGGAAGCGGTCAGAGCTGCCTTGTCGTACTTCACGAAGAAGCGGAGCTCTTCTTCCCCTTCGATTTCCTTGGCGGGCTGGCGGGCTAGGCGCAGTTTATAAGCGACGTAGGTGATGACCGCCAGCACGATGGTAACGAGGATCGTGACCACCACGATCGTGATCAACAGATCGACGACATTCATGTGCATGCTCCCAAATCGCGTACGGTTAAGTTGCGGACACTCGGCGGAGCTTCTCCCACCCCATGCCCAGATT
This sequence comes from Gemmatimonadota bacterium, assembly GCA_022340755.1. Classification (GTDB taxonomy): domain Bacteria; phylum Gemmatimonadota; class Gemmatimonadetes; order Longimicrobiales; family Gaopeijiaceae; genus SZUA-318. The sequence goes on along the minus strand of JAJDNI010000075.1, from coordinate 205 downwards.
GAAGAGCTCCTCGAGGGCTGCGAACATTTTCACCACGTCCAGGAAGAGAATGAAGAAGAACCGGTAGGCGACGGCGAATGGCACCAGGAGAAGTGATTCCTCCTCCATGGACACTGTCACGAACGCTGCCACCAGATCGAGAAGCGTGAGGAGGATCCACCAATAGAGGAGCAGCTCGCCGGCCCCGAACAGGATCGCCACCAGC
>JAJDNI010000064.1 GCA_022340755.1 Gemmatimonadota bacterium | reverse complement strand
CCTGGTGGTGCACGCCCTGGCCGAGCTGGAGCACGTCCGCGCGCTCGTCGTGCACGGAGAGCCGGGCATGGACGAGATCACGCCGGAGGGCAGCACGCGTGTCGCGGAGCTGGTGACCGGCGTGATCCAGGAGCGTGAGATCACCCCGGAGGATCTGGGGCTCGCGTCGGCTTCCCTCACGGGCCTGGCCGGTGGAGAGCCGGAAGAGAACGCGGAGCTGATCCGACGGATCCTCGAGGGGAACGAGCACGGGAGCGGCCGCACGGCCTGTGTCCTCAACGCGGCGGGCGCGATCTGGGTGGGCGAGAAGGCCGAGTCGCTCGACGCGGCCGTCGCCGTCGCCGAGGCCGCCCTCGACTCAGGAGCGGCCCTCGACGCGCTCGAGCGGCTGAAGGAAGCGACGAACCGCTGAGGTACGCTGCGGGGAGAAGTCCGGTAAATCGTGGGACGATTGCGAGGCTCAGACGGTGTCCCGGGACGGGACCCTTCGAAAGGGTGACGAAAGCGATGTACGGACATCGGTGAGGCGCCCCGACGACGTGGGAGGCCGCAAGCGTGCCCCGATTCAGTACTTCCGGATGACCCCGACCACCACCCCCTGAATCCGGACGTCGTCCGCCTCCACGATGATCGGCTCCATGGTCGGGTTCGCCGGCTGGAGCCGAATGCGGTTCCCGGCTTCCCGATAGAGCTTCTTGACCGTCGCGGAGTCGCCGCCCACCAGCGCGACGACCATCTCCCCGTCCTCCGCGGTGGGCTGAGCCTGCACGACGATGTAGTCGCCGTCCCGGATCTGCTCCTCGATCATCGAGTTGCCCTCGACGCGAAGGACGTAGTTCTCCCTCTGCCGCCGGACCATGTCCGGGGGCACGGCGAGGCTCTCGGTGTCCGGAATCGCTTCGATGGGGAGTCCCGCGGCGACCGTTCCCATGAGGGGAAGCGCGACCGTGGGGGCCCCGTTGTCCGGGCGGACGAGCTCTATGGAGCGGCTCTCGTTGTAGGCCTTTCTTATATAGCCCTTGCGCTCCAGATTGCTCAGGTGCTCGTGCACGGTCGCGAGGGAGGCGTATCCGAAGGACTCGGCGATCTCCTCGAAGCTCGGGGCGTAGCCACGGTCCTCGATGAACCCGTCGATGTAGTCCAGAATCTCCTTCTGGCGCTTCGTCAGGGGCATCTGCCTGACCTCCACCCTGTAGGAACCCGAACAGGACCCGAAAAAGGATACCCGAACGTTGCCCGAAACGCAAGGATCCGGGTCTCTACCCGGCATCCTGGCCACCATCGTCCGGACCAAGGAGAGGGAGCTGGATCGCCTCCGTCCGAACGCCGCCGAGATCGAGAGGCGAGCGGCGGAGGCACCCGTGCCCAGAGACTTCGAGGAGGCGCTGAGACGCCCGGATCGAGTGGCGTTGATCGCCGAATGCAAACGTCGCTCTCCCGGGGCGGGTGACATCCGTCCCGGCCTCGATCCCGCCGCCCTGACGCGTTCGTACGAGGACGCGGGCGCGGCCGCCCTGAGCGTCCTGACCGACGGGGAGTATTTCGGCGGGTCGACCGACGATCTCATCGCGGTGAAGGCCGCGACGCGCATTCCCGTGCTGAGAAAGGACTTCACCCTCGACCCCCTGCAGGTCGTCGAGGCCCGCGCCGTCGGTGCCGACGCGGTCCTGCTGATCGTACGGATCCTCCCGGACGCCATGCTGCGAACGCTGCTGCGCGAAGTCGCCGCGAGGGGTATGACCGCCTTGGTGGAGACCCACGACCTCGGGGAGGTACGGCGTGCGCTCGCGGCGGGCGCCCGGGTGATCGGGATCAACAACCGCGACCTGTCCACGTTCAAGAGCGACCTGGAGACCACCTCCAGACTCCTCGAGGAGATTCCCCCGGACGTCACGGTCGTGTCGGAGAGCGGAATTCGCGACCGGGGCGACGTGGAGCGCCTCGGAGCCTCCGGCGTGCATGCGGTCCTGGTCGGAGAGGCCCTCCTGGCCTCCGCGGATCCCGGCCGGGCCGCGGCCTCCCTCGTAGGCGTGCCGCGACGGGAGCGCAGCGGTGGATGAGGGCGAGGCGCCCCGCGGCGGGAGCTCGGGGGTGAAGGTCAAGATCTGCGGCCTGACGCGGCGCCAGGACGTGAAGGTCGCCGCGGACGCGGGCGCGGACTATGTTGGCGTCATCCTCTCCGGGGGATTCGGCAGAAGCGTCGATCCGGCGCGCGCGGGCGAGCTCGTTCGAGATGTGGTCCCGACGCCGGTCGCCGTGCTGGTCGACGAGTCACCCGAGCGGGCCGAGGCGCTCGCGCGGGCGCTCGGAGCCGGCGTGATCCAGCTTCACGGAGACGAGCCGGCCGAGGTCGTGCGGGAGGTCGGACGAGGTGGCGACTGGAGAACGTGGAAGTCGGTGCGGGTGCGCGGGCAGAGTGATGTGGCCAGGGCCGTCGAGCTCTACGGGGAGGTCGTGGACGGCTTGCTGCTCGAGGGCTTTCGGCCGGGCGTCGTGGGGGGTGGTGGGGCGAGTCTCGATCTCGACGATCTGGAACGAATCCTGCTGAGCGTGCCGTCGGAGCTGGAGGTCATCCTGGCGGGCGGGCTGACGCCGGATACGGTGGGAGACGTCGTGGCACGCTTTCGGCCCAACGTGGTAGATGTCAGTTCCGGTGTCGAGCGTGTGCTGGGCCGAAAGGACGAGGAGCTCGTGCGCCGGTTCGTGGGCTCGGCCCGTGCCGCGGCCGACTCCGAATAGGCCTTCAGAACCCCTTGACCATGTGTGGAGCCCTTCCTTGACCGAAGCCGTGTCACTCGCCGGTCGTTTCGGACCGTACGGGGGACGCTACGTCCCGGAGACGTTGATCGGAGCGCTGGACGAGCTCGTCCACGCCTACGAGGAGGCGCGCTCGGACCCCGCGTTCTCCGCGGAGCTCGAGGGGCTCCTGAAGGAGTTCGTCGGCCGACCCACGCCGCTCTACCGGGCTCGCCGGCTGGAGGCCGAGGTCGGCCATCCCGCCATCTACCTGAAGCGGGAGGACCTCAACCACACGGGTGCGCACAAGATCAACAACACGCTCGGCCAGGCGCTGCTCGCGCGCCGCATGGGCAAGCGCCGCATCATCGCGGAGACCGGCGCCGGACAGCACGGGGTGGCCACGGCCACCGCCTGCGCGCTGTTCGACATGGAGTGTGTCGTCTACATGGGCGAGGAGGATGTCGAGCGCCAGGCACTCAACGTCTACCGCATGCAGCTTCTCGGGGCGGAGGTCCGCCCCGTCGGCTCCGGCACCCGGACGCTCAAGGACGCCACGAACGAGGCGATCCGTGATTGGGTGACGAACGTCGAGAGCACGCACTACATCATCGGGTCGGTCGTGGGACCCGACCCCTTTCCGCGGATGGTCGGTGACTTCCAGTCGGTCATCGGCCGGGAGGCCAGAGCCCAGATCGTGGAGGCCGAGGGCCGTCTTCCCTCGGTCGTCGTAGCCTGCGTCGGCGGAGGCTCGAACGCGATGGGCATCTTCCGCGGCTTCGTCTCGGACGCGGAGGTGCGCCTGGTCGGGGTGGAAGCCGCCGGAGAGGGACTGAGCACCGGCAGACACGCGGCCTCACTCGTCCGGGGCGTTCCTGGTGTCCTGCACGGGTCGCTGAGCTATCTTCTGCAGGACGACGACGGCCAGGTGGCGCCGGCCCATTCGGTTTCGGCGGGGCTGGACTACCCGGGCGTCGGGCCCGAGCACTCGTTCCTGAAGGACCAGGGCAGGGCCGTCTACGAGTCGGTCACGGACGGGGAAGCGCTGGACGCCTTCCATCGTCTTTCACGACTGGAGGGGATCATCCCGGCGCTCGAGTCCGCCCACGCCGTAGCCTATGTGCTTCGAGAGGGGGCCGGCTACATTGGGGAGGGACCGATCCTCGTCTGCCTGTCCGGTCGAGGGGACAAAGACGTCGCGCACGTGGCCCGCATCGAGGGCGTGGGTGAACTACTCTCCGGGAAGAAGTCGTGAGGGACGTCACCACTGACGGCAGCGATCAAGGAACGAGCGCCCAGGAGTGGGCGGTGGACGAGCCCGTCCAGGAGGTTCACGATCTCTTCGTGACCCTCGGCAAGGCGTTCCGTGCCTACCAGCTCTACGAAGAGAACAACCCCGTCCGCCAACGCTTCGTGGAGAGCCTGAGACAGGCCTTCCGCGGCGTGTTCACGGAGCTGGATCGCATGACGCTCGTCGTGGAGGAGGACCGGATCCTCTTTTCCGGCCGGGAGATCTACTCGTCCGAGACCCGATCCGACTCCCTCGCGTTCCTCTTCTACAAGGACGGAATCCGCGAAGTCACCTTCCTGCCCCACCTCGAGGACGAGGAGCTCGAGCGCTTCCTGGGTGTGCTGCAGCGGGCCCGGAAGCTCCGGCCGGAAGGCGACGATCTCCTGACGGTCCTGTGGGAGGAAGACCTCCAGTACTTCCAGTACCAGTACGTCGACTTCCTGGCGGAAGGCGTGGAGATGCCCGTGCCCGGGCAGGGCAACTCCGAAGACGACCTGCGCAACGTCCTCCAGGAGGAGAGCCCCCCGGAGGAGGAAGTCCGGGAGGAGACCGCATCGGCCCGAGAGGAGGGCCAGCCGGCTCCGCAGACCGTGAGCCAGGAAGACTTCAACCCGACGCTCTACGCGCTCGACCACCGGGAGATGGAGCTCCTCAAGGGGCAGCTCGAGCGCGAGATGAAGCGGGACCTCAGGAGCGAGATCCTGGCGGCCCTTTTCGATCGGCTGGAGGAGCCGGAGCGGCGCGAGCGTCAGACCGAGATCCTGAGGATCCTGGCGACGCTCCTGCCGAACTTCCTGAGCAGGGGGGCGCTTGTCGCCGCCACCCAGGTGCTCTCCGAGCTGCGCAACCTGGAGCGCTCGGACGGCATCTTCGACGAGCAGCGCATGGAGGAGTCGAGGGCGCTCCTGGACGAGGTGAGCGCCCCGGAGACGATCGGCGAGCTGATCCAGGCGCTCTACGACGGGACGATCCGGGCGACGCCGCAGCAGCTGGCCGGGTTCCTCCAGTTCCTCCGCGCCGGCGCGCTCTCGCCTCTTCTCATGGCGTCCGAGACGGTGGGACACAAGGAGTTGCAGGC
>JAJDNI010000060.1 GCA_022340755.1 Gemmatimonadota bacterium | reverse complement strand
TTTGCCTGAGAATCGCTCAAGTTCAGAACGCAATTCGTGAGGAGGTCAGTGTTGAGGTCGAAGATCGCTGCAAGGGGCTCGACGCGCTCGTCCATGGCCTAACCTACCGGGCATTTCTGTGTGCTGTCTAACGACTTTGGGTTTAACCTGCGGGAGCAACATGCTCCCCGGCGGTTGTGAGGTGCAAGCCGAACAGCCGTCCGACCCTCCTTCCTACCCCATACCCGCTTCCCGACGGCTCGTCGGGATGACAGGGACGCGAGCGACCCGCGGGACGACGGTCGTCGGCCGCCGCCGGACGGCCCCCAGTCGCCGATCTAGCCATCGGTTCAGCCGTGACAGGATGGTTGCAGTTCGGTTCGTTGAATCGACGCATTGTCTACGCGTAATGTGCGCTTCGGATCAGCAGCTGGGCTGCTGCCTGGACTGACTGATCGCCGAGTCGTCCGGGTACGAGCAACTCGACCAGGCCGCCATGCGCGTGATCAGCAAGATCCGTTTCAGCCCCGCCCTGTACATGGACAAGAAGACCGCGGTCTGGGCCCAGTTCCCCCTGACCTTCACGGTGCGCTGAGGCCCAAGCAGGGCGGAGATGTGGATCTCGCCCGTTTCCTTGCCCGGGCCCTTTCCCAGGGTCACATTGCGCATTGACAGCCCCGCCGACTCCATGTTGCCGCGCGCCTCGCGACGGCGGAGTCAGGCGGAAAGAAGAGGTGGCCCCGCATCCACCTCACCGGAGGGCCCTCATGGTGGAGTCGTGCCCTGCCCTCGAGAGCCACCTGGAACCGGCGCGGGGAGCGCTCTCCCGGCCGACAGGTGGCAAGGCGTCATCAGGCGTCGATCTCTGGTGGCTTGTTCTCCTGATACTCGTCTCGCTTGTTCCGGCCGCGTGCAGGAGGGTGGATTCCGGCTGGACCGGCACCGTGGAGGACAGCGCCGGCGTGACGATCGTCAGGAACCCGGCGACGGGGATGTGGCGGCCCAGCGAGGAGTGGACGGTCGATGAGGAGTTGAGGATCGGCGCCGTCGAGGGCGAGCCGGCGTACGAATTCGGTGTGGTCCTGCCCGGGGCAATCGCAGTGGATTCCCACAGGCAGATCTACGTGCTGGACTCGCAGGCCCAAGAGATCCGGCTGTTCTCGGGCGAGGGGGAGCACATCCGGACTCTCACCGCAAAGGGCAATGGTCCCGGTGAGCTCGCAAGCGCCCGCGACCTGCTCATGGGGCCAGGGGACACCCTCTTCGTTCCGGACTGGCGAACCCAACGTATGAGCCGCTTCGCCCCGGACGGCTCGTTCGGCGGGGACTCCAGGTTCTGGCCCCGAAAGGAAGGTCTCTCCATCGCCTTCCGGACCAACGGCTCCGGTCTGATCGTCGAGCAGGTCGGCTCGTTCGTCTACGGAACGCCGGAGCCGGAGAATCCGCGGGACGCCCTCGTCCGCTGGGCGTCAGGGAGGGTTCGCTCGGACACGCTGGCGCTCGTTCCGACCGGTCAGGACACCTACCAGGAAGGGGGGTTCATCGGCACGGTCTGGTACGCTCCAGTACCGTGCTGGGATCTGACCGAGGATGGGGGGATCCTCTTCGGGATGAACGACCAGTATCGGTTCAGGCTGATCTCCCCCGAGGGTGAGGTGGACCGGATCGTCACCCGAGCGTACGAGCCCCGACCGGTCTCTGATCGGGACATCGAAAGGGCGATGTCGCACATGGAGGATCGCTGGAAGCGCATGGGGGCTTCTCCTTCGAACATGACCCGATTGGTGCAGGCGCAGCACTTCAGTGAGTTCCTTCCCGCCTACCAATCGCTCTACGAAGGCCCTTCCGGCACGATCTGGGTCCAGAAGACGAAACCGCCGTCGGAGATGGCCGAGGACGAGACTCTCTGGTTCACCTGGCCGTCGGACTGGGCCACTCAGGACTGGGACGTGTTCGACGCCGAGGGACGCTACCTGGGTGTGGTCACCATGCCGCCTCGGTTCACACCGTCCGTGTTCCGCGGCGACGAGATCTATGGGGTAGCCCTCGACGAGGTCGGGGTTTCCTATGTCGTCCGGCTTCGGGTCGTCAGGACCGGTCGTGGCCCGGGGGACGCATCCGGGCACATGTGATTCGGTCCATGGGCACATCCCTCCGCGGCCGCATCATCCTGATCGTCTTGCTGGGGGCGGTCTTCCCGCTGGCCCTGTTGGGATTCTGGGTCATCGGGACGGCCGAGCGATCCGGGGAAGCGCTGCTCAGAAGACGGCTGGAGGCGTCCCTCAACGACATCACGGATGACATCGGCCTGCGTTGGCTCGCCGTGAGGGGGGAGATCCTCCAGCTCGCGGACCTACCGGTCGTGCAGGCGGGCTTGAAGGATGCCAACGTCCCGAACCACGAGCCTACGCCAGCATTCGCGTCGTCCTCCTCCTTCCAGCGAGCGCTCTCGGATCTCCGGGGTACCGCGGTGGCCCTGCGGATTCTGGATGCGAGGGGTGAGGTGGAATGGAGCGGGACTACAGACAGAGACAGCATCCCCGGGGCGGGACCCGCCACCACCCGCGTGCTGCCGGTGGAGCTCGGGATCTTCGATCTGGGCTCGGGGCACAAGCTCGGCACGCTGGATGTGTCCGTCCGCTTGAATACGCTGCTGTCGGAGACCGCGACATGGGGGGCCGTGGCGGGATCCGCTCTCGGCGCGTTCACGCCCTCGGGGGCGGCCCTACTCCCTCTTCCCGTCGACCCTCTCCTCCTGGAGGGTGGGCGGTTCCGGTGGCGCGACGAGACATGGCTCTCGGTGCGCCGCGAGCTTCGGGATCCGCCGCTGGATATCGTGCTCGCCGCGCCGGTGGGGCCCTTCGCCGAGCCTTTCCGGGAGAGCGCTCGCCGCAACCTGTGGATCCTCGGGGCGGTGACGGTCGTCGTCCTCGGTATGGCCACGCTCCTTACTCGGCGGACGACGCGAGCGCTGGGGCGGCTCGCCGAGGGTGCGGAGGCCGTGAGCCGGGGAGACCTCGACCGACGGGTCGATGCAGAAGGCCGTGACGAAGTCGCCCGCGTGGGGAGGGCCTTCAACGCCATGACGGTGAGCCTGCGCACCACTCTGAAGGAGCTCTCGCAGCGCCGCGCACTGGCTGCAGTCGGGGAGTTCGCGGCCTCCCTCGCCCACGAGATCCGCAACCCACTCACGGCCGTTCGCCTCGATCTCCAGCGGATCCAGGAGGAGGCGTCCGAGAGCGAAGAGACACACGAACTCCTGTCCCGGACGCTCCGGCGAATCGATCGGCTCGACCGATCCGTGACGGGGGCGCTCCAGGTAGCGCGAAGCGGGACGGTCGAGCGAGCTCCGATGGATGTGCGGGGTCCGCTGAGAACCGCGGTCCAGGTGGCGCGTCCGGCGTTCGAGGCCCGAGGTGCCGTGCTCGACGCCCGCGAAGTCGAGGGTGAGCCCGTCGAGGTGGAGGGCGATGCGGCCGCGCTCGAGCGTCTCTTCCTCAACCTGCTCTTGAATGCCGCCCAGGCTCTGGAGCGGGGCGAGCGGGCTATCGTCGAGATCAAAGAGACAGCCGGCGAAGTCGCCATCTCGATCCGGGACGAGGGGTCCGGAATCGACCCCTCGGACCTGGACCGCATCTTCGACCCCTTCTTCACCACCCGTCCGGACGGCACCGGGCTCGGATTGCCCATCGCCCGCCGGATCGCCGAGGCCCACGGCGGGGAGCTTGCCGTGGAGAGCAAGCCAGGGGCCGGCACGACGGTGACCCTGCGATTACCCCGTGCGGCAACGCTGGGGACCGCTCCCGGCGCCGACGCTCGCAACGAAACGATGGGTGGCTCGCAATGATCCGTTCCGAGAAGGCGACGCGGCCGACCTCGACTGGTCCCATAAGTAGAAGTCGTACCGCGACTTGCGATCCGGACCTCCTGCGGCACGGCCTTGGCATCCTCGCGGCGTGTGAACGAACGATGGTCGCCTGGCCAGCAAGGAGGGAGTCATGAGCACGAGTCAAAGGCGCGCGACATCGCCGCCGAACAGACGATCCCTGCAAACATGCGTGATCGCCACGGCCAGCCTCGCCATTCTGGCGGCTTTGTCGGGGTGCGGGCCCCCAGCCGATCAGGCTCTCGAGCACGACCGCCCGGCGCAGGCCTCCATCGTGGGTAGGCTGCCTTCCGAGGATCTGGAGCGGGACTCGACGCCCATGGTCCTTCGACGCGTCTGGGGGGGCGTCGACGTGGATCTCCTTGGGGCCAGCGTGTCGGCCGATGGCCGCTACCTGACCTACATCGCCTGGACGTCGACCGGCGACGTCTGGGTCCGCGAGTTGGCCACAGGAGATGTCGAGCGCGTGACCTACGACGGAGTCTGGCATCCCTATCAGACGGCGGAACAGGCCAGCATCTCGCCGGACGGCCGGCAGGTAGCCTACCTCTGGTACAGAGAAGACGTCTCCACCTACAACAACTATGAGTTACGCGTGATCCGGCGAGGGGAACGGAAACCGGTTCTCCTTTACGGGAGCGAGGATTGCGACTACCCGGATCCCATGGGCTGGTCTCCGGAGGGTGACAAGGTCCTGTTCCTCGCCTACATGAAGGACGGGACCAGGCGCCTCATGGCGGTGTCGGTGGCGGATGGGTCGCTCGAGACCCTGAAGGACCTCGGCTCCGCCGATGTCGATCCGGGGGCGCTCTCTCCTGACGGGGAGCTTCTCACATACTCCGCACCGGAGGACGAAGACGCCGATGCGCGCGACATCTTCGTGCTGGACCTGCGGAGCGGCCGGACCACGCCCCTGATCCGCAATCCCGCTGACGACTACGTGCTCGGGTGGTCTCCGGACGGAGCGTACATCCTGTTCGCCTCCGACCGGTCCGGCACCCTGGGTGCCTGGCTCCAACCGATGAAGGACGGGCGGCCTTCCGGCGATCCGTGGATGGTGAAGGCGGACCTGTGGCAGGCCGTCCCCATCGGCTTCACCAGGGACGGCCGCTACTTCTTCGGCATCTCCCTGGGTTCGCGCAAGATCCAGATCGCCAGCGTCGATCCAAGGACAGGAGCGGTGCTCGCGCCGCCGACGCCGGTGAGCGGAGATCGACTGGCTCACGAGGACTTTCCCTCGTGGTCCCCCGACGGCCGATATCTGGCGTATCGGTCCATCATGGATGTCTGGGGGTCGAAGCCGGGTGGGAAGCCCAAGATCGTCATCCGCTCCGTCGAGACCGGGGACTCACGGGATCTGGTCCCGGACCTGGAGGGGTTCGGGAACTTCCGATGGTACCCTGACGGGCGCCATCTGCTGGTGGACGGTCGGAAGGGGGAGGAGCAGGGGGGACTGTGGCGGGTGGACATCGAGACAGGTGCCGCCGAGGTGGCCGAGGGGCTGGAGGGGGTTACCGTCACGCGACTCGTCGATTGGGGCCCCCGGGGCAGAAAGCTATTCTACCGGGCCCGACGCCCGGCGCCGACCGCCGGCGGTGCGGATTCAACCTGGACGCCGGGCTCGCACCCCACGGTCTTCGACCTCGACACCGGCACGGAGACGGTGCTCTACGACGGCGCCATCGGCTACTTTCCCGGTCTCTCGCCGGACGGGCGCCAGTTGGCGTTCGCGGCCGATTACGCTGGCACCCCGGCTCTCATGATGGCGTCGACTGCGGGCGGTAAGCCGCGCGTGCTGGTTCGATTCGAGGGACCGGACTCCATCCGGGGCAGGGAATTCATCCGTGGCATCGCGTGGTCGATTGACGGTCGGACGCTCCTCTTTGCCAGGGTCGGAGACGAACAGGGCGGGCTCTGGCGTGTGCCGGCGGCGGGAGGCGTCCCCCGGCGGATCGAGCTGGGGTTGAATGGTAGCCATCCGGGTTCCGGCTTCCGGAGCCTCCGCATGAACCCCGACGGACACCACATCGCATTCGACGTGGGTGAGGGGAACGGCGAGATCTGGGTCATGGAGGACTTCCTGCCCGGGCGATCCGGCAAGAACATGCGGAACTGAACGCGGACAGTTCGGGTGCCGGGGTGTCTCCCGCTTCCGGCACCCGGACGTCAGGACGGGATTCATGAAGCGCATCCTCATCGTCGACGACGACCCCGACATCAGGGAGTCGCTGCCAGGGGCGATCTCCGCGATCGGCGCGGAGATCGCGACGGCCGCGGACGGCGAGGAGGCGCTGGCGGCACTCGCACGTGAGAGCCCCGACATCGTGCTGACCGACGTGCGCATGCCTGGGCTCGACGGTCTGGCGCTGCTGCGCCTCCTTCGGGAGCGGGCGCCCGGCGTGGACGTCATCCTCATGACGGCCTACGACGACATGCCCACCGTTGTTGCCGGGATGCGGGAGGGAGCCCGGGACTTCCTGGTGAAGCCCCTCGATCTCCACGAGCTCAGGAGGGTCGTCCGCGAGGTGTTCGAGGACCGGCGGATCCGTGAGCGGAGCCGTCGCGCGGCGGCGGACGAAGCGGCGGGCTATCGACTGGACGAGCTGGTGGGCCACGACCCGCGCATGATAGCCATCTACAAGCTGGTGGGGCAGGTCGCCGGCAACCGGGCCAACGTCCTGATCCGGGGAGAGACGGGAACGGGAAAGGAGGTCATCGCCCGGGCGATCCACTTCAACTCGCCCGATGCCGGGGAGCCCTTCGTTCCCGTCAACTGTACGGCCTTCGCGCCTACACTTCTGGAGTCCGAGCTCTTCGGCCACGTGAAGGGTGCCTTCACCGGCGCAGTCTCCGACCATAGGGGACGCTTCGCGCTGGCAGGTGCGGGAACCATCTTCCTCGACGAGGTCGGCGACACCTCGACGCAGTTCCAGAGCAAGCTGCTGCGGGTCCTCGAGGACCACGCGTTCTATCCCGTGGGTGGTGAGAAGGCCGAACGGACGGATGCCAGGGTGATCGCCGCTACCCACCGGGACCTGGAGAGGCGGATCACCGATGGCACCTTCCGGGAGGACCTCTATTACCGGCTGCGCGTGGTGGAGATCACGGTGCCCCCCCTCCGGGAGCGCGTACGGGACATTCCGTTCCTGGCGGAGCACTTGGTGGGGCGAGCCGCCCGCGCCATGCATCGGGACCCGCCCGTGTTCTCACGTTCCGCGTCGGATGCCCTCGTTAAACACACCTGGCCGGGAAACGTCCGGGAGCTGGAGAACTGCCTCACCCGGGCCGTAGTGGTAGCCGCCGGGGAGGTCATCCGCCCGGAGCACCTGGCCATCGGCCCCGTCCCCCCGGAGTCGCCAGCTCGGCTGGCTTCGCTGGACGACGTGGAGCGGGAGCACGTGGCCAGGGTCCTGGCTGCTACCGGAGGTCATCGAGCGCGGTCGGCCAAGATCCTGGGGGTCTCGCGCCCGCGGTTGGCCCGGATGATCGAGAAATACGGGCTGGACTAGTCGGGAGGACCAGGCGGCTGAGGCGCTCGGTCACCGCCGGAGTCCGGCGGTCACGCAAGAGCTGAGACGCCTGGGTCCCCTAGGACGCTCGATGCGCCTCTTGGC
>JAJDNI010000043.1 GCA_022340755.1 Gemmatimonadota bacterium | reverse complement strand
ACCCCTCGACAGGGGGCCTCACGCTCCTGATTCTTATCTTTCGGCCCTCCACGGACGCATCCCTGACCCGCGCTGGGAGGTTTCCTCGTGCATCCCGCCCTTCCGCGTTCCGCGGCCTTCTCCCTCGCTCCAGCCTTCGCTCTGGCCCTCGCCCTCGCGGCATGCCCGGCATCCCGGAAGGACGGTTCCGCGGAAGCCGGCACCGTCGCCGCCGGGCCCGCCGTGCGGCCTGGTATCGAGGTGCTCTTCACCGACTCCCTCGCCCTGGTGAAGGGAAAACGGGTGGGCCTCATCACCAACCACACCGGCCGTGACCACACAGGCCGTAGCGACATCGACCTCCTGGCCGAGCGGAGCGACCTCCGCCTGGTGGCGCTCTTCTCGCCGGAGCACGGCATCCGAGGGGACGAGCAGGCGGGAGCACGCATCCAGACCGATCGAGACTCCGCCACGGGCATCCCGATCTATTCGCTCTACGGGAGCACCCTGAAACCCACCCCCGAGATGCTGGACAGCGTGGACGTTCTGCTCTTCGACCTTCAGGACGTGGGCGCGCGCTATTACACGTACATGTCCACGCTGGCGCTGGCCATGCATGCCGCCGGCGAGAAGGGGATCCCCTTCGTGGTCCTGGACCGCCCCAACCCCGTGCGCGGCGACGTGGTGCAGGGCAACGTCCTGGATACGGCGTACAGCTCTTTCGTGGGGCGCTACGCCGAGCCCATGCGCCACGGCCTGACCCCCGGCGAGCTGGCCCGCCTCGACACCGGTGTGTTCGGCGTGCGCGCGGACTTGCGCGTGGTGCCCATGAGCGGCTGGAAGCGCGATATGACCTACGACCAGACCGGGCTCCCGTGGGTGGCCCCGTCCCCCAACATCCCCACCCTGGAGAGCGCGCTGGCCTACCCCGGCACGTGCCTCTTCGAGGGTACCGCGCTCTCGGTGGGGCGGGGCACCGACCATGCCTTCGAGTGGGTGGGCGCGCCCTGGCTCGACGGCCCGGCCCTCGCGGACACGCTGAACGGGTACCACATCGCCGGCGTGCGCTTCGAGCCGGCGACGTTCACCCCGCACGCGCCCGGCGACCGGAAGTTCCCCGACACCGAGGTGCACGGCGTGCGCCTCGTCCCCACGTCCACCGACTACGACGCACCCTTCGCCGCGGTAGCCATGCTGGTGGAGATGCGCCGCATGTCCGGCGACCACTGGACCTGGACGCCCACCCACTTCGACCGCCTCGCCGGGACGGACCAGCTCCGCATGGGGATCGACGCCGGCCAGGCCGCGGCCACCCTCACCCAGGGCTGGGCCGCTCAGGACTCGACGTTCCGCACCCTCAGAACCCCCTTCCTCATCTACCCATGAACCGTATCCGCCGAAGTGGCCGCACGCCCATGGCCGCGGCGCGTCCGGCGCTGGCCGCAATCTTCCTCGCCGCCACAGCCTGCCTGGGCGGCGCAGCCGCCGGACAGGCCGCCCCCGAGAGCACACCCGCGCAAATCCGCACACTGTACGCGTCGGTACGCGTGCCGGGGCTCGACCAACGACGCTTCACCCACGACCACTATTGGTCGGTGGTATCGCCCTGGCTGGGGGGCAGTGTCTCCTCCCAGGTGGTGGGCGAGAGCGCCGAAGGGCGCGACATCCGCCTCCTCACATTCGGGTCGGGGCCGGTGAATGTGCTCCTCTGGTCGCAGATGCACGGCGACGAGAGCACCGCGACCATGGCGCTGGCGGACATCGTGCGCTTCTTCCACGACCGGCCTGACGAGCCGTTGGCAGAGCGCATCGCCACCGGCGCCACGATCTACATGATCCCCATGCTCAACCCCGACGGAGCCGAGCGCTTCCGGCGGCGCAACGCCCAGGGGATCGACGTGAACCGCGACGCACGTGTGCTGCAGACTCCGGAAGGGCAACTGCTCAAGAGAATCGACGACGAGCTGCACCCCGACTTCGGCTTCAACCTCCATGACCAGAATGCCGCCGTGCGCGTAGGTCGCACGGACAGGGGGGTGGCCATAGCGCTCCTGGCCCCGGCCTTCGACTCGGCACGAAGCGTGGACGCCAAGCGACGCCGCGCCGAGCAGGTGGCTTCGGTGCTCATCACGGCCATGGATCCCATGGTGGGCGGGCACATCGCCAAGTACGACGACGCCTTCAACCCCCGGGCCTTCGGCGACCTCATCGGCAAGTGGGGCGCGAGCACCGTGCTCATCGAGTCCGGCGGGTGGGCCGACGACCCCCAGAAGCAGTACCTCCGGGAGGCCAACTTCGTGGGCATCCTGTCGGCGCTGGACGCCATCGCCACCGGGAGCTACGCCCAGGCCGACCCAGCCCTCTACGACAGCCTGGCGTACAATGGGCGGCGTGTCCCCGACCTCCTTATCACCGGCGGTACGATGGCGATCCCCGGGCTCCCCACTTTGCAGGCCGACCTCCTGGTGAGCTACGCCGATCCCCTCACGAAGGAGGGAGGCACCCTTGCGGACATCGGCGACCTCGGGGACGTGCAGGCCCAGGACACGCTGGACGTGAGCGGCCTCTACCTCATCCCCATGCCCGAGGCGCTGGACGGCCACGGCGGGATCAACACCGGGGCCCCGGCGCGCTTCATCGTGGCGGAGGACCCGGAAGGGCAGCGGGTACGCTTCCGCTTCGAGGGAGGGCCTCCGAAGCGCGGGCCGGCGCCGGATCCCCTTGCTCCCCCGCTGCCCCAACCCTAGACGGAAGCGCCGCCCCTCGAGGACAACGACGAGACCGGCGAAACAGACGAGACCTTGCACCTATGTAGATTCGCATCTATGTATAGGCGCACCTATCGGCGACCTCCTCGCGGAGGTCGCGGCAATCGTTCCCGGAGGAGACGTCGATGGCACACGGGCAGGAGCGTGCCGAGGCCAACCTGACCTACAACGGAGCGCTGGTCCTCCAGGCCATGGTCCAGGGCCACCCCTACGGCTTCGAGATCATGCGGGCCGCCCGTCTGCCCAGCGGCACCGTGTACCCGCTGTTGCGACGACTGGAGGCGGCGGGCCTGGTGGCTTCCCGGTGGGAGAACCCGGGCAAAGCTCAAGGCGAGGGGCGTCCGCCGCGTCGTTACTACGAGCCCACACCCGCCGGTCACGCGGCCCTGGCAGAGGCGCGGGAGCGCGTGCTGGCGCAGCAGGCGCTCTTCGAGGGCGCCACGCCGAAGGCCGCAGGCGGCGAGGGCTGACGAACGATGTGGGAGGCTTCCTTCTTCCTGCCGCTGGCCCGCGTCGTGGTGCGTGGCGCGGCACTCCTGGCCCCCCGCCACCGGCGTGAGGACATGGTACGGGAGTGGGATGGAGAGCTGGAGGAAGAGGCGCGCCACTCCGGGGGGTGGAGCATGCTGCGCTCGGCCTTCGGCGCCTTCGCGGACGCCGGCGAGTTGCGCGCACAAAGAAGACGAGAGCGTGAGACACAGGGGAGGTGGACGATGGGTGGATGGATGAGTGGTTGGGGAGCCGACCTGAGCGTTGCGGCGCGGACGCTCCGCCGATCGCCGGGCTTCACCGTGGTGGCCGTGGTCACGCTGGCCCTGGGTATCGGCGGGAGCACCGCGGTCTTCACGCTCCTTGATCGGGCGGTGCTGAAGCCCCTGCCCTATCCCGGCGCTGAGCGACTCGTCCGTCTGGACAATCAGGTTCCCGGCGTGGGACCGAACGAGGTATGGGCCCTCTCCACGGCCCAGTTCGTCTACTTCTCCGACCACGCGAAAGACCTCGAGGCGGTCGGCCTCTATCGCGGTATGGGCGGAAATGTCATGACACCCTCCGGTCCCGAGCGGGTGCGCGCGGTCCGCGTCACCCAGAGCATGATGGGGCTGCTCGGTGCGCGCGCACTGCTGGGGCGTCTCATCACGCCTGACGACGACACGCCCTCCGCCCCCATGGTGGCGCTGATCTCCGAGGGCTTCTGGAGACGGGTCATGGGCGCCGATCCGTCGGTGGTCGGCACGACCCTCACCCTGAACGACAACCCCGTGGAGATCATCGGGGTCATGGATGCCGGCACGCAGTTGCCGGACTGGTCCGCCGCCTCGGCGCCCGACCTGTGGATGCCCCTGACCGTCGATCGGGCAGGATCGTTCTCCAACAACCATGTCTACCCCGGGATCGGCCGCCTCTCCCCGGGCGTCACGCCGCAGCAGGCGCAGGCGGAGCTGGCTCGGCTCACCCCGGAGCTTCCCAAGGCCTTCCCCCAGGCGTACGGGCCGACCTTCTTCGACCGCTACGGATTCCGCACCGAGGTGAAGCCCCTCAAGGACGATGTCCTGGGCGATCTGGCTCTCGACCTCTGGATCGTCTTCGGTGGGGTGGCTCTTGTGCTCCTCATCGCCGCGGCCAACGTCGCCAACCTCTTCCTCGTGCGGATGGAGGGGCGTCGTCGCGAGCTCGGGATCCGGTCGGCGCTGGGAGCGGACCGGCCGGCCATCGGCCGCTATGTCCTGGCAGAGGGCATGGCGCTGTCGTTGTCAGGCGGTGTACTGGCGCTCCTGGTGGCGTACTGGGGTGTGCCTTGGCTCACCGCCCTCGCACCCGACGATCTGCCGCGTGTCCACGGCGCCCACATCGGTGCAGCCAGCGTGGCGTTCACCTTGGGTCTCTCCGTGCTCGTCGGCCTGGCGCTGACCCTGTACCCGCTCATCGCCCACACCGGCGCGGGTGCCACCCGTGGTCTCAGCGACGGAAGCCGAGGGTCGTCCGCCGGCCGGGGGCGCCAGCGCCTCCGTTCTTCGCTGGTGATCGCACAGGTTGCGCTCGCCCTCACGCTGACGGTAGGGGCCGGCCTGCTGGTGGAGACGATGCGGGGTCTGCGTCACACCGACGTGGGTGCGGACCCGCACGGTGTGCTGGTCGCCGACCTCTACCTGAGCCCCCAGCGGTACTCCGACGATGTGTCCGTCTGGAGCTTTCATCGCGACGTTCTGAACCACATCAGGGCCGTTCCCGGAGTGACGGCGGCGGGTATGGGTGAAGAGATCCCGGTGGCCGGAGGCTACGGGTGCACCGTGCAGGGCTTCGACGACGATGCCGTGTACGCGCGTATCAAGGACGCGGGCCTCACCACGTGTGCCGGTCAGGAGCGGGTGACCCCGGGCTACTTCGAGGCCCTGGGCATCCCCGTCCTCGAGGGCCGAGACCTCACGGAGGCCGACAACGACGACCCGACCCGGGCCGCCGTGGTGGTGAGCAAGGCCTTCGCGGACCGGTTCTGGCCGGGCGAGGACCCCATCGGAAAGGGTGTGGGACCCGGTGGCCAGACGAAGCCACCTTTCTATCACGTTGTGGGTGTGGCGGGCGACGTGGCCAGGCTCTCCGACCCGGGCCGCCCGCCACTCTCCCAGAAGGCCATCGCCGTCTACTATCCCGTTCGCCGCAACCCCGATGACACGTGGAACCGGTACTGGTGGGCCGGCCAGATGACCCTGGTGGTGAAATCCGGCATGGACGACCCCACCTCCCTCTTCCCCGCCATCCGCAAGGCGGTGTCGGAGGTGGATCCGGAGGTTCCGCTGGCGGGTCTCACCGACATGCAGTCTGTCGTGGGCCGCGCCACAGCCACCATCTCCTTCGTGTCCCTGCTCCTGGGAATCGCCGCGGGCGTGGCGATGCTCCTCTCCGCTGTGGGCCTCTACGGCGTGATCTCGTACGTGGTGACCCGGCGTACCCGGGAGATCGGCATGCGCATGGCCATCGGCGCGCAGCCCGGCATGGTCCAACGCATGGTGGTGGGCAGCTCCCTCGTCCTCGTGATCGCGGGTCTCGCGCTGGGTGTGGGCCTCGCCCGGTTGGGCGCCGGGCTCATGCGGGGCATGCTGGTGGGCGTCGCCCCCACGGACCCCGCGACGTATGTCGTCGCCGCAGGAGCCCTGGTGACCGTCGCCCTCGTCGCCAGCTGGATTCCCGCGTGGCGGGCTTCACGCGTCGACCCCGTGGAGGCACTCAGGGTCGACTGACGCGAAGAGGCGTCGGTGGAGGAGCCGTGCGCGCGCACCTTCTCCCGTGCCGGCGGGAGTCTCCACCGTTCCTCTTGTGGTCGCGGGCACGGTTCGAGACTCTTGAATCCGCATTCCATGGCTCAAGACCCCGGCTGAGGAGGATCCAGCGACGATGAATCAGGCCGAAGACGCCCGGCAGGAGTCACGCACGTGGACCACGGAAGACTCCGCCGAGCTGTATGGGCTGGCCAACTGGGGCGGTGGCTACTTCGGTGTGTCGCAGGAAGGAACGGTCGAGGTCTATCCCGAGTGCGACCCTTCCCGCAAGATCGACCTCCTGGAGGTGATCGAAGGCCTCGAGGCGCGGGACCTGTATCCCCCGGTGGTGATCCGCTTCTCGGGGATTCTGGCCCACCGTATGGCGGAGTTGCGCCGCTCGTTCGACGAGGCCATCGAAGAGGTGGAGTACCAGGGGAAGTATTCCTGCGTGTACCCCATCAAGGTGAACCAGCAGCGCCACATCTGCGAGGAGATCCGCGACCTCGGGCGTACCATGGGCTTCGGCCTCGAAGCGGGATCCAAGCCGGAGCTCCTCGCCGGCCTCGCCCTCACCGAGGGCTTGTCCGATATGCCGTTCATCTGCAACGGCTTCAAGGACGCCGAGTTCATCGAGACGGCCATTCTCGCCGCCAAGATGGGGCGCAACATCATCCCGGTGGTGGAGCAGACCCAGGAGCTCGGGCTCCTCATCCAGTCGGCACGCACGCACAACGTCACGCCCCGCTTCGGCATCCGTGCCAAGCTCGCGTCCGGCGGTATCGGTCGGTGGGCCGACTCGGTGGGCTTCCGGGGCAAGTTCGGCCTTTCGGTGAGCCAGATCCTCTCGTCCGTGGACTGGCTCCGTAGTGAGGGGCTGCTGGATGGCCTCCGCCTCCTCCACTGCCATATCGGGTCGCAGATCTTCGACATCCGTACCCTGAAGTACGCGGTCAACGAGCTCACGCAGATCTACGTCGACCTGGTCAAGCTGGGCGCCCCCATGGGGACCATGGACCTGGGCGGCGGCCTGGGCATCGACTACGACGGCTCCGCCTCGGCCACACAGTCGTCGGTGAACTACACCCTCGAGCAGTACGCCACCGACGTCGTGTACCGGGTGAAGTCCATCTGTGATGACGCGGGCGTACCGCATCCCGACATCATCACCGAGTCGGGCCGTGCCCTGGTGGCGCACTCGGGCGTGCTCGTCTTCCAGGTCCTGGGGAGCCGTGTCTTTCCGGAAGAGCCGAACGGTGACCTGGTGGATAGGGCTCTCCACGAAGTGCCCGACGATGAGGTGCCTCAGCCCCTCATCGACCTGGTGGACGCGTACCAGCGCCTCCTCGAGGGCGGTGACGCCATCGAGACCTACCACGATGCGGAGCACGCCCTGAACGAGGCCATGAGCCTGTTCAACCTGGGATACATCACCATCACGGCCCGGGCCGCCAGCGAGGAGCTGTACTGGGCCATCGGCAATCGCGTCGTCAAGGAGCACCGCGAGGAGCTCCCGGAGGAGCTGGCCGACCTTCCCGACCGGTTGGGAGACATCTACTTCTCGAACTTCAGCCTCTTCCAGTCGCTCATCGACGCCTGGGGGATCGATCAGATCTTCCCCATCATCCCCATCCACCGCCTCGACGAGCGGCCGACCCGCCGCGCCATCCTCGCGGACGTCACCTGTGACTCCGATGGACGTGTGGACCGCTTCCCCGGAGACGGCGAACCCCAGAACACACTGGCGTTGCATCCCCTCAAGCACGGCAGCGCGAACGGGGGGCCCTCCGGCGACCAGGAGCCCTACTACCTGGCCGTCTTCCTCACCGGTGCGTACCAGGAGACCCTCGGTGATCTGCACAACCTTTTCGGGGACACCCACGCGGTCCACGTGGTCCTGGGAGAGGATGGGCACTGGCACCTCGAGGAGGTCGTCGAAGGTGACACGGTCCGCGAAGTCTTGCAGTTCGTGCAGTTCGACCCCGACGGCATGCGTCGTTCCCTGCGCAGGGAGATCGAGGCGGCCCTGGCGGCGAAGCGCCTGACGCTTCAGGAAGCGGTAAGCATGCGGCGCTTCCTCGACCAGGGGATCGACGGGTATACCTACCTGGAATGACGGATCGCGCCCGTCGGCGCGGGGCTCTCGGAGGCCGAGGGTCGCGACCAGGGAAACCACGTCATGGTGTTCGCCATCACGGGCGCCGTGCTCGGCGGCTTCGCCTGGAGATGGCTCACCGACCGCATCGGCCCCAGACGCACGCTCAGCGTCGCGACGTACCCGTGACGTACGGGAGGTCTTTGGACGCCCAATCCCGCCACGACCCGTCGTAGAGCTTCGCGTCGTAGCCCAGCAGCCTCGCCACGAAGTACTCGAAGCTCGCCCGCACCCCGGTCAGACAGTACACCGCCACGGTGGATCCGTCGGCAGCGCCGGACGCGCGTACCAGGGCGGTGAGCTCCTCGCGGGAGTGCAGTAGAAGACTCTGCCGGCGGTCGACGAACTCCTCCCAGGGCAGTGAGTACGCGCCGGGAATGTGCCCGTGGTGCTCGTTGCCCCCGTTGCCGTTGTCCGTGCCGGCGTACTCGTGCTCGGTCCGAGCGTCCAGAACGGTGAGGGAAGGGTCGTTCAGGTGGCGCACGATCCAATCGGAATCCACGACGACACCCTCCCTGGGGTGGAGGGTGAGGGAGCCCGGAGCCACCGTCGGCGTGTCCGTCGATACGGGCCGCCCGTCCTGACGCCATACGCCGAGGCCCCCGTCGAGCACGGACGCGCGGTCGCCGAGGCCCATGATGTCCAGGGTCGTCCACACGCGCGTCTCCAGGAGCGGGCTGTTGCTGTAGACGACGACCCTCTGACCGTCGGAGACACCGGCGGCCTCCAGCGCGGCGTCGATGTCTTCCGAGGTACGCATCTGGGCGCCCACAGGCGGATCGCCTTCCCACATGAGGGCGTTCATGTCCAGGAAGTGCGCACCGGGGACGTGTCCCTGGCTGAAGCGCTCCTTCTGCGTCTCCGCCTGGAGGATGACGACGTCCGGGTCGTGCTCGTGAGCCGCCACCCAGTCGGCGGAGACCAGCATCCCCGGCCCGACGCCGGATTGCGCCAGGAGCCCCGGGGTGCCCCCGGCGACCTCATCGGCGTCCGGCGCAGACCCCGGCGACCCGCCGATGTCGGCGAACGCGTCCCGGAGCGCTTCCATGACCATCGGCCAGGACGACGTCGTGGGTGCGATCATGTCGAAGTGCCCCGACTCCGGTGCGACGCGAAGCTCCACCTGCCCATCCCCGGCTTCCTTCGCCCTCGCGTAATAGGCGCGCCCCGAGGGCCCCCAGGAGACGTCCCTTCCACCCACCACCAGAATCTGGGGAACACCCACCGGAGTCAGCTGCATGGGCGACGCCGCGGCGTAGCGATCGGGAAACGCCTTGGAGGGCCCTCCCATCAGGCTGTCGACGACGTGCCCGCACACGCCACGCTGCTCCAGGTCGGACAGATTCGGCGCCGGAGCCAGGGCCAACACCGCCTGGACCTTGAGAGGAACCGCACTCCACAGGCTGCTGTTGCGTGGCAGATGACCGCGGGCGGCGAGCCAGAGGGCGAAAGAGCCTCCTGCGGAGTGGCCGGCGGCCACCACCCGATCCAGATTTAGCGGATATGTTGCTGCTATTGTCCGCAGATGATCCGCGCCTCGCGCAACGTCCTCGTATGTCCCGGGCCAGCCACCCCCCGCGTTGCCGACCCGTCGGTACTCGATGCTCCACACGGCGTACCCTGCATCGGCCCAGGCCTGCTCGAGGGGAGCCGCGTGCGAGATGTCGTATTGCGACAGCCAGCAGCCGCCGTGCACGAAGAGCACCACGGGAAACGGCCCTTCCCCTTTCGGTAGTCGGAGGTTGCCGAACTCCAGGGGCCCCGGCCCATAGGCGATGCGGTGGGTCGGCGGTGGCGCCTCCAGCGCCATCAGCTCCGAGAAGGACATGAGACCCTGGCCCACGGCTGCGGATGGCGTGACCAGGAAAGCGGCGACGACGACGGTCGCCAGGACGGGCGGAAGGAGGCGGCTCGGGTACGTATTCATGGCGACGATGGTGCAGTCGAGGCTACGGAAAGGCAACCGCTACCGGCACGGGGCTCGGCGGCGGGCGGGCGACGTCGTACCTTTTCCGGCCATGACCGATGAACGTCAGCTCTTGAGGCACACGCTGGCCACCCTGGCCTACCGGGGGGGAAAGGCCCTCCGTGACGCTCCGGATTCGTTCGCCTCGCTCCGCGTCGGGGGCGCCACTCGCACCCCGGTGGAGATCCTCGCCCACATCGGTGACCTGATGGCCTGGGCGCTCACCCAGGCGAAGGGCGAGGAGCGTTGGGTGGAGAGCACACCCGGACCCTGGGATGACGAGGTCCGCCGGTTCTACGAAAGGATCGCGGCCCTGGACGCGTACCTGGCCGCGGAGGCACCTCTGGGCCAGGGCTGCGGGCGGATCTTCCAGGGCGCCGTGGCGGACGCCCTCACGCACGTGGGGCAGCTCACCATGCTCCGGCGCCTGGGCGGTTCCCCGGTACGGGGTGAAAACTACAACCGCGCCGAAATCCAGGTCGGGCGGGTGGGGCCCCACCAGAGCGCTCCCCGGCGGGAATTCGACTGATGGAGCGCCGCGCGGCGGGCATCGCGCGCGTCCCTCGGCCGTGACGATCCGGATTCTGAGCTCCACCCACGACACGCCGCCCGTAGCCGTCGTCGGGGCAGGTGCGGCCGGGCTCCTCGCCGCGCTCTTCGCCGCCCGTGCGGGGGCGCCCGTGGTGCTTCTGGAGCGGACCGCCGACGGAGGCCGGAAGATCCTCATCAGCGGCGGTGGCCGCTGCAATATCCTCCCTTCACGGGCAGAGCCGGAGCGCTACGTCACGGACTCCTCCATCAACACACTCCGGAAGATCCTCCGCACCTGGCCCGTCGCCGGCCAGCGTGCGTTCTTCGAGAGCGAGCTGGGGATGGAGCTGGACCTGGATGAAGAGACCGGCAAGCTCTTCCCCGCCAGCCACCGGGCCCGGGACGTGCGGGACGCCCTCGTGGCTCGGGTGCGGGAGGCAGGAGCGCGCATCTGGCTGGGCGCGCGCGCGACGGGTGTGACGCCCCTGGACACCGCCGGGCCGGAGGACGGCCGCCGATGGCGAGTAACCCTGGACGGGGCTCCGGCGCTGGACGCCGCCGCGGTCGTGATGGCGACCGGAGGCCTCTCGGTCCCGGCATCGGGAAGCGACGGATCCGGCCTCGCAATCGCGCGCGAGCTGGGGCATCGGATCCGGGAGACCTACGCGGCCCTCACACCCCTTACCGCCGATCCCCACCCTCACGCCGTCCTCGCGGGCGTCTCCCTCACGGTGACGATCCGGGCCCCCGGAAGCCGGCCTCCCTTCTCGACCACGGGCGGGCTGGTCTTCACCCATCGAGGTTGGAGCGGCCCGGCCGTGCTCGACGCTTCGCACCTGACCACCCGGCCCCGTCCCGCCGGGACTCGCCAGGAGCTCCACGTCACCTGGTCCCGGCTAGGCGTCGACGCCTGGACCAGGGAGCTCTCCGGCGGTCGGGGCACGGTCCGGGGAGCGTTGGCCCACCACCTTCCCCGGCGACTCTCGGATCACCTCGTCGGGGAGGTGAGCGTCTCGCCGGACACACGCCTTGCGCAACTCCGTCGCAGCGACCGGACCGCCCTGATGACCGTCCTCACGGACTACCGCCTCCCGTGGACGGGGAGCGAGGGCTACATGAAGGCGGAGGTGACTGGTGGTGGCGTGGCGCTGGAGGAAGTGAATCCCACGACCTTGGAGAGCCGCCGAGCACCGGGGCTCTTTCTGTGCGGCGAGATGTTGGATGCCTTCGGCCCCATCGGAGGTCACAACTTCCTGTGGGCGTGGGCCACGGGACGCGCGGCGGGGCTTGGGGCCGCGGCCAGCCTGCGAGGCTGAAAGAGACTCCGCCCCGGTCCTCGAGGGCCGGGGCGGAGTCGCATTGTGCTCCTTCCCCCGGGGCGTGGAGCCCGGGGGAATCTCTATTCGTCAGTTCCAGTCGGGACGATGAGGATGCTTGTGGCCGAGGACGTCGTCGTCCTCCTCCTCCTCCCATTCCTCCCAATCGTCTTCGTCCTCCTCGTCATCGAGGTCATCCTTCTCGTCTTCGTCCCAGTCGTCCTCGTCCCAGTCGTCCTCGTCGTCATCCCAGTCTTCATCGACGTCGTCGTCGTCGTCGTAGGCGAGAACCTGAGTCTTCACGACATCGTCCTCGAGCCAGTCCGACCGGATCATTTTCCTGATCTCCTCCTGGTAGATGCCCGATCCGTTCCGACCCATTTCGGAACGTCCACGGCACTTCGCGCGAAGGTAATCTGGGCTTGCGGGATGTCAACAGAAAAAATCATCGAAAACCGTGCCTGTGACCCGTTCGTGGTCGATGCTACGGAGCGGGATCCCGCGACGGCAGTTGATAGAGGGGTCGCAACTCCAGCTGGAAGGTCACGTGGCCGATACCTCGGGCTGCCATCCGGTCCTGAATCTCCGCCAGGACCCGCGTGTGGTCCGTGGGCGAGTCGATCACGCCGTGACCCGACAGCGCGATGAACCCGCTCGTGAGCGTCCACACGTGGACGTCGTGGACCTGGCTCAGTCCCCTGATGGAGCTCAACTCCTCCACCACCTCGGCCACGTCGACGTTCGCGGGAGCTGCCTCCAGGAGGACCTCCGTCGCCTCGCGCACCAGCTTCCACGCGCTGTGGAGGATCAGCACCGCGATAAC
The DNA here is from genome assembly GCA_022340755.1 of Gemmatimonadota bacterium. Classification (GTDB taxonomy): domain Bacteria; phylum Gemmatimonadota; class Gemmatimonadetes; order Longimicrobiales; family Gaopeijiaceae; genus SZUA-318. The sequence goes on along the minus strand of JAJDNI010000043.1, from coordinate 18,778 downwards.
CAGTGAGACGATGGGGTCCGCCAGCGTCCATCCTGTCAGAAGTATGACGGACCCCGCACCCACCGCCCCCAGGGACCCCAGAAGGTCGCTGAGCACGTGCAGGTAGGCCCCTCGCAGATTGAGGTTGCCTCGAGCATGGCCGTGGAGGAGAACCGTTCCCGCCGCGTTCACCACGAGCCCGAGGACGGCGACGACGAGCATCACCCCACCCCGCACCGGCGTGGGAGCGTGGAGCCGGGTCCACGCCTCGTGGACGATGAGACCCGTGATGACCACCAGCGCGGCGCCGTTCAGGAGCGCGGCGAGGATCTCGAGGCGCACGTACCCGTAGGTCTTCTCGGTGTTGGCCGGCCGCTCCGCCATCCGCATGGCGAACAGGGAAAGGCCCAGCGCCCCGGCGTCGGTAAGCATGTGTCCCGCGTCGGCCAGAAGGGCCAGTGAGCCCGCGACGATGCCCCCCGCCACCTCGGCTACCATGAATGTCGCGGTGAGCGCCAGCACCCATTTCAGGCGTCCGGCCTCGGCCCCCCGGATCACCACACCCTGCCCATGGACGTGGTCGTGGCCCACGGCGTCAGGGGTGTGCGGCGGGTGTGCCCCGTCGGGAGGGCCGGCCCCGTTCATGCGGCGCCCCCGTCGGGGGAGGGGTCGCCGGGCGGGGCGGCGGCGAGGGCGCGGCCCAGGAGGATCGGTCCTCCTAGCATGTTGCCCACGATCACCGCCATGGCCAGGGCCACCACCCCCTGCCCAAGATCCGGAAAGCGCTCCTGGATGAGCAGCACCAGCCCGAGGGAGACGCCTCCCTGCGAGATGAGGCCCCGCCACGCGAGCCTGCGCACCGAGGGAGCCGTGCTCGCACCGCCGGTCCCCAGGCGGGCTCCCAAGTACGTGAGGCCAATGCGCGCGCCGAAGATCGCCAGGGCGACGGGGCCGAACCGGACCACGGCGCCCAGGTCCAGGCTCGCCCCCGCGACGGCGAAGAAGAACGCGAAGATCACCACCGCGACGGAGCGGATACCCCGGATCATGCGATCACCAGCGGGAGACAGGTTCTCGATGACGAACCCCGCCGCCAACCCGGTCAGCAGGAGCTCCACGTGGAGCTGGGCGGACAGCACCACCAGGCCGTACGCGAACAGGAAGGTCGCCAGTGGGGAGCGCAGCCGCTCACCCTCTCCGCCCAGATACTGAGAGAACACCCAACCGCCGGCGGCTCCGATGGCCAGCGCGCCCCCGAGCTCCCGGGCCAGGTCCTGAAGTGCGTGCAGGGAGAAGGTCGCCGTGGGATCCATCAGGGGCGACACCAGAGCGAGGGTCAGCGTGAACAGCACGATAACCACCACGTCCTTGACGATGGTCACCCCCAGGATCACCTCGGCCAGCGGTCCCGTCGCGCGCTTCTCTTCCACGACGGCGACCGTGAGGTCGGGAGACGAGTTGGCGGCCCAGATGCCCAACAGGAGGGCGACTCCCAGCACGGCACGCAGGGGCAGGTGGGCGAGGAACGGCACCAGCGGTCGCAGCGCGACGACCAACGCCGTGATACCGATCCAGACCACCCCGGTCACCGCCAGGGTCGTGAAGGCGATGCTGCGTGCCCGCGGCCGGAGGACGGACACCTTGAGCTCCCCACCCGCGAGCATGGCGATGAGCGCGAGGGCGAAGTCGTCGATGAGGCGCAACCCCTGGACGGACTGCGCAGGCAGCAGACCGAGGAGGGACGGGCCCGAGAGGATGCCGACGACGATGAAGCCGGTGGTGCGCGGAAGCCCTACGCTGGCGGCCAGCGCACCGCCCAGCGAGGCGGCCAGAAGCGTGAAGCCCCCCGCCGCCGCGAGGTGCCCCCCCGGCAGGTACGGAACCGCGGCGTGTGAGCTCAGCCAAGTCAGGCCGAAAAGCAGCACGAGGGTCGTCGCCGGTCTCAGCGCGCCCGGCAGAGGGTTTCCCGAGGTCGCTGGTGACGGGGTCACACCGAGCTTCGTCATGTCCTCAATATGATTGCGGGAACCGTCTCCGGGGTGTCCGGAACGCACATGATACATAATCTTGGGTCCTTTGCGGGCCCCGTCCTCCTCCCGTGACCCCGGAGTCCATGATTTCCGAATCCAATCCCCTGCTCACCGACGCCTACCGCATCCCCTTCCACCGGATCCGCGCCGAGCACGTCGGGCCGGGCGTGCGTCAGGCGCTCTCGGAAGCCCAAAGGGACATCGACGATCTGGTGGCCGACACGTCCCCACCCACCTGGGACAACACGCTGGGCAGGTTGGACGGTACGGTGGAGCGCCTGGCCCGACGCATCGCCCCCGCATCTCATCTCGTTTCGGTGGCGGAGACGCCGGAGCTGAGGGAAGCGTACAATGCGGTCCTCCCCGAGATCTCGGCGTTCTGGTCGAGGTTGCCCCTGAACCAGGGACTCTGGGAGCGCATGAGGGCATTCGCGGGGACGCCCGAAGCGCAATCCCTGGAGGGCCTGAAGCGCAGGCACCTCGACAAGACGGTCCAGGACTTCAGGCGCGCCGGAGCCGACCTGCCCCCCGGCAAGAAGGCTCGCCTCGAGGCCCTGAAGGTCGATATCGCGCAGCTCACCCAGCGCTTCGCCGAAAACGTCCTCGACGCCACCGCCGCGTACGAGCGCCACGTCGAGGACGAGTCGCGCCTCGCCGGGGTTCCCGAGCAGGCGAAGCGGCGCGCCCGGTCGAAGGCGGAGGAGAAGGGGCTCTCCGGGGTGGTCCTCACGCTCGACTATCCTTCCGTGGAGCCGATCCTCAAGTACTGTGACGACCGGGAGCTGCGTCGGGAGATCCAGACCGCGTACGCGTCGCGCTGTCGGGAGGGCGACTACGACAACCGTGCCCTGCTGGCGCGCATCCTGGTGCTTCGAGACGAGCTCGCGGGCATCCTCGGGTACGACGGATACCCCGACTACAAGCTCGAGGACCGCATGGCGAAGACCGGCGCCCGGGCAGTGGAGTTCGAAGCGGAGATGTGCGCGCGCACGCACCCCTACTGGGAGCGGGACGTTGCGGAGCTCCAGGCACACGCCGCCGAGCTCGGACTGGACTCTCTCGAGCCGTGGGACGTCGCCTACGTCATGGAGAAGCTCCGCAAGGAGCGGTACGACATCGACGACGAGGTGCTGCGGCCGTATTTCCCCCTCGACCAGGTCCTCGCCGGCCTCTTCGAGATCGTGCGCCGGACGTTCGGGTTCCACGTGGAGGAGCGATGCATCGACGAGGTGTGGCACGGCGACGTGCGCTTCTTCGAGATCTTCGACGAGAACGGCGTCAACCTGGGAGGCTTCTACTCCGACTGGTTCCCCCGGAAGGAGAAACGCCAGGGCGCCTGGATGAACGACTTCATCACCGGGGGGCCGCGCGATGGCACGTTCGCACCGCACCTCGGCGTCATCTGTGGGAACTTCACCCCCCCCGAAGGTGACGATCAGCCGCTGCTCACGCACAGGGAGGTCGAGACCACCTTCCACGAGTTCGGACACCTGCTGCACCACTGCACCTCCAGGGTGGAGATACCCGGACGGGCGGGCATCAATGTCGCGTGGGACTGGGTGGAGCTTCCCAGCCAGCTCATGGAGAACTGGTGTTGGGAGGAGAAGGCGCTGGAGTTGTTCGCCCGCCACCACGAGACGGGCGAGCCGTTCCCCGACGAGCTCTTCCAGAGGATGGTTGCCGCCCGCCGCTTCATGGGCGGGTGGGCCCAGATGCGACAACTCTCCTTCGGTACCGTCGACCTGGCATTGCACGGGGAGCTGGCTCCCCGACTCAGGGCCGAGCGCGCGGCATCGGACGGGAACGCCGAAGACGAGCAGACGGAAACCGAAGTCGACCGGAGGCTCGGCGAGGAGGCCATGGAGTTCACCCGTTCCCGGTTCACGGAGTTCTCCCCGTCGGCCTCCTTCGCGAACCTGCACCCGCTGACGTCGTTCACCCACCTGTTCGCCGGCGGATACGCGGCGGGCTACTACAGCTACCTATGGTCGGAGGTTCTGGACGCGGACGTGTTCACGCGATTCAAGGGAGAGGGCATCTTCAACCGGGAAACCGGTCGGGATTACGTGGATTCCATCCTGTCCCGGGGCGACTCCGCCGATCCCGAAGAGCTCTTCCGGAGCTTCATGGGGCGTGACCCGGATCCCACGGCGCTCCTGGAGCGCAACCTGGGCCCCGCGCCGGAATGAGGAGCCATGGATCGATGCCGGTGTAAACCACACTATCTTCCAACCGTAGATCGGATGAGTAGCCACGCGTCTCCACATAACATGCGAGGCACCATGCGCACGCCGTTGTACGCCACCCTCGTCGCCGTTTCGGCCGTAGCCATCGTCTCGGGATGCAGCAGCACGGCCCTCGCGTACGGCGACGCCAACAGCATCGTCGCCGCGATGAGCCCGGACCTCTGGAGCAAAGTCAGCGACGACGTCTACGCAGCCCTCGAGCCCACGATCCACACCGTGCGGAACGAGAAGACCTTCACCGTCACGTACCAGGATCCCACCCAGGCGGCCTGGAACAACCTGCGTCGCTTCCGGCAGATGTTCGTCGTGGGCACGGGCGACGAGCCCTGGATGCAGCCCGCGGTGAAGAAGGCGCGGACCAAGGTCGACGGTCCCGGCCTCTACAAGGCGTACGACGTGTGGGCGCGGGGCCAACAGGTCACGCTCGTGATCCTCTCCAGCCCCGACTCCATCGATCAGCTGCGCCGGGACCTTCCGGAGATCAACCGGACGCTGGATGAGCAGTACCGGGAGTGGGCGCGGAACCGCATGTACATGTCGGGCATGGACTCGGCTCTGGCGGACACGCTCATGGGCACGGCGCGATTCTCGCTGATGCTCCCGGACGTGTACAAGCACGCCCACCAGGATTCGATCTGGATCTTCCGCAACGACAACCCGGATCCGTCGGAGCTGATCCGACAGGTCGCGGTGACGTGGAAGAGCCCCATCCCGGTGGGCTTCCAGCCCGAGCAGATTCTGGACTGGCGGGCCCAGCTCGTGACGCACTACAACGAAGGCCAGGTGGTGGATCTCTCCGACGCCGAAGCCGGACCCTTCAAGTACCGGGGGAAGGACGCCTACCAGATCCAGGCCATCTGGAAGAACCCGCCGGATCTGAATTGGCCCGCCGCGGGGCCGTTCATCACCCGGGCCATCATCTGTCCGGCGCAGGATCGCATGTACCTCGTCGATGCCTGGTTGTACGCTCCCGGCAAAGAAAAGTACGAGTACATGATCCAGCTCCAGACGATCCTGGACTCCTTCCGCTGCGGCACGTCATAGACGGGCCGCGCACGGGTCGCCCCCGGCGGGCTACCCGCCGCTCACCGACGGGAGGATCACCACCTCGCTCCCGTCGGTGAGGGGAGTGCGGAGACCGCCTGACCAGCGGATGTCCTCGCGTCCGACGAAGACGTTCACGTGCGGACGCACCTCCCGCCGCTCGGTGACCACCCGATCGTACACCGCGGGATAGTCCTCTCTCAGCGCCTGGAGGGCGTCTCCAACGGTGGGAGGGCCGCCCCGCAGGAGCACCGACGCTCGACCCTCCGCCAGCTCCCGGAGCTGCGAGGGCAGGACCACCGTGACGCCGCTCACGCCAGCACCGCCGCCTTCACGCACACCACCGGCGGCAGCCCGTCCCGCACGAGGCTCCAGGAATCGCCGTCGTCGGCGGACGCGTACACCTTCCCGCTCCGGGTTCCGAAGTACACCCCCGCGCGCTCTCGGTCGTCGGTGTCCAGCGCGTCCCGGAGCACCGTCTCGTAGGCGTCTTCCTGAGGAAGTCCCCGGGAGAGCGGTTCCCACGATGCTCCCCCGTTCCGCGTCCTGTAGACCCGCAGCTTCGCCTCCGGCGTGCACCGGAAGTAGTCACCCTCCAGCGGCACGATGTAGACGGTCTCCGGGTCGTGGGGGTGCATGGCCATGGCGAACCCGAAGTCCGAAGGCACTCCGTTGGCGACGTCCTCCCAGGAGTCGCCCCAGTCGTCGCTCCGGTACAGCCCCCAGTGATTCTGCAGGAAGAGCCGCTCGGGCCGGCTCGGGTGATGCACCACCTTGTGCACGCACTGGCCGAACTCGGGGTGCTTGTCCGGACGGAACTCGGCCCGGACCCCTTGGTTCCGGGGCCGCCAGGAGGCTCCGCCGTCGTCGGTGCGATAGACGCCGCCGGTGGAGAACGCCACCACCATGCGCTCCGCGGACTCGGGGTCCGGGAGGATCGTATGCATGCACAGCCCGCCGTTGCCCGGCGTCCACTTGGGCCGGTGCTCGTGCTTCAGGAAGCTCTCCACCGGAGCCCACGTGTCGCCTGCGTCGGTGCTCTCGAAGAGGCACGTGGGCTCCACGCCGAGAAAGAGGCGGTCGGGCTCGGAGTCACGGCCTGGGCGGATCTGCCAGATGCGCGACAGGGCGAGGCCCGACTCCTCCGGGAACTTCACCGAGCGCTCCTCTTTTCCCGACCAGGTGGCGCCCAGGTCGTCCGAGGCACGCACCGTCGTGCCGAAAAACGCGTTGCCTGGAGCAGCCCAGAGACGCCGTCGACCGGCGCGCTGGTCGAGGGCGATGGCGTACACCTCCTCACCGGGGAAATGCGGGCCTTCGGTCTGCCAGGTGCCCCGGTCGGGGTCGGAGCGGAAGAGGAACGCTCCCTTGGTGGTGCCCACCATCAACACGACGTCACCGGTTCCGGCTCTGAGTCCTGCGGGGGTCTCGGGCATGGCGGTCTCCTTTCTCCCTTCGTCCCTGTCCTCCCCCCTCGGCCACCTCGGCACCCGGCCCACGGACCGGCTCGGCTGGACCGCGGGGAGGCGCGGCGCCGTTCGTCGACAGTACAGCCGCGGCGCTCGAGGGTCCAGCTTTGCGACACGCTGCCAAAGTGTCGCGCCCGCGCGATTGATCGGGCATGCCCGACCCCGCTACAATGGGGCCGTCCACCGCCGTCGCCCCCAATTCCGCCGTGATTTGAGCTTCGTCCACCTCCATACCCATTCCGAGTACTCCCTCCTCGACGGCGCGAACCGGATCGACAGCCTGGTACGCAGGGCCAAGGAGTACGAGATGCCCGCCCTGGCCCTCACCGACCACGGCTGCATGTTCGGCGCCTGGACCTTCCAGAGGGCGGCGCACAAGGCGAAGCTCAAGCCCATCATCGGGATGGAAGCGTACGTGGCTCCGGGGGACCGCCGGGACCGCTCTCGCTCCGGTCAGGGTGAGCGCGCCTACTACCACCTGGTCCTTCTGGCCCGGGACCTCGTGGGCTACCGCAACCTCGTGAAGCTCTCTTCCATCGGATGGCTCGAGGGCTTCTACCACCGGCCGCGCGTGGACCGGGAGACTCTCGCGAAGCACCATGAGGGGATCATCGTGTCCTCCGCCTGCCTCGCCGGAGAGGTCGCCCGGCACCTCATGGCCGACGACATGGAGGGCGCTCGCGAGGCCGCCGGGTGGTACGCGAACCTCTTCGACGGCCGCTACTACCTGGAGGTCCAGGCCCATGACTCCGAGGGTCAGGCCGAGCTGAACCGAAAGATCTTTGCCCTCGCCGACGAGCTTTCGCTGCCCGTGGTGGCCACCAACGACGCCCACTTCCTCCAGCCCGAAGACCACGAGGCGCACGACGTCCTTCTGTGCATCGGTCTGGGCAAGGACCGCGACGACCCACAGCGCATGCGATACGACCGGGGCCTCTACTTCAAGAGCGCCCAGGAGTTCGCGGAGCGTTTCCCGGACCGTCCCGACGTGCTGGAGAACACGCTGGCCATCGCGGACTCGGTGGACCTTGCCTTCGAGAAGAAGTACCACGTGCCGGCCTTTCCCCTGCCCCCATCGTACACCGACGAGAGCGAGTACCTGGAGCACCTGGCCCGGGAGGGTGCCCGTCGGCGGTACGGAGAGCCGCTGCCCCCCGAGGTGCGGGAGCGGTTCGACTACGAGATGGGAGTCATCAAGGGAACCGGGTACGCGGGGTATTTCCTCATCGTCCAGGACTTCATCGCCTGGGCCCGGGACCACGACATCCCCGTGGGGCCGGGGCGTGGATCAGCGGCGGGCTCACTCGTCGCCTACGCGCTGGGCATCACCAACCTGGATCCCCTGAAGCACGACCTCCTCTTCGAGCGGTTCCTGAACCCCGAGCGCATCTCGATGCCGGACATCGACATCGATTTCTGCTTCGAGCGCAGGGGCGAGGTCATCGAGTACACGCGCCAGAAGTACGGCAAGGACGCGGTGGGGCAGATCATCACCTTCGGCACTATGAAGAGCCGAGCGGTGATACGAGACGTGGGGCGTACGCTGGGATTCGAGCCGGCGGAGACCGACAAGATCGCCAAGCTCATCCCCAACGCTCCGGGCCAGGCGTTCACCGTCGAGCAGGCGGTAAGGGACCTGAAGGAGGTGCGCGACCTCTATAATCTGGACGAGCGGCACCGGAGGCTCTTCGACTACTCCAAGACTCTCGAAGGGCTCTCCCGCCACTCCTCGGTGCACGCTGCCGGCGTCGTCATCGCTCCGGGACCGTTGGACGACTACGTGCCGGTATGCGTCCAGACGGGCAAGAACGGGAACGGCAACGGCGACGACGCCATGGCCGTCACCCAGTACGACATGACCTGTCTGGAGGATGTCGGCCTCCTGAAGATGGACTTTCTGGGGCTCAAGACCCTCACCGTGATCCACGACGCCGTGACCATGGTGAAGGCGCGCCACGGGGAGTTGAAGAACCCCGACACCGGGGAGGTCTACCGGACCATCGACGACGTGCCCCTGGATGACCCGGCCGTCTACAAGATGCTCGCCAAGGGCGGCACCTCCGGGATCTTCCAGTTCGAGTCCAGCCTGGCCAACGACAAGCTCCGCTCCATGCACTGCGATCGGTTCGACGACCTCGTGGCCACGAACGCCCTCATTCGTCCGGGGCCATTGGATACGGGCATGGCCGACGTCTACATCCGTCGCAAGGTGGGTCGAGAGGCCGTCACCTATCCGCATCGGGACCTGGTCAAGACGCTGGAGCCGACGTACGGCGTCATCGTCTACCAGGAGCAGGTGATGCAGATCGCCAACGTCCTCGCGGGCTACACGCTGGGCGAGGCCGACGTGCTCCGTAAAGCGGTGGGAAAGAAGGACGCGGAGCTGATCAGGAAGGAGCTGGGAAAGTTCAAGGAGCGGGCCATCGAACGGGGCGTGGAGAGGCGCATCGCCGAGGACCTGGCGGAGCAGATCGAGACCTTCGGCCGCTACGGCTTCAACAAGAGTCACAGCGCCGCGTACTCGCTGGTCTCGTACCACACCGCGTGGCTGAAGGCCCACTACCCGGCGGAGTTCATGGCGGCGCTCCTTTCGTCGGTGCTGGACAAGACCGACGACGTCGTGAAGTACATCGGGGAATGCAGGGACCTGCCGCGCTATTTGCCCAAGCTCGACGATCCCGTGGAAGTGCTGGCTCCGGACGTGAACGAGTCCGGGTGGAAGTTCACGGTCACCGGCGCCAATCAGATCCGCTTCGGTCTGGGGGCGGTACGGGGCGTAGGTGCGGGCGCCGTGAGATCCATCATCGACGCGCGCGCCACCGGACCCTTCCGCACCCTCTTCGACTTCCTCGACCGCGTCGACACGCACGCCCTGAACAAGCGCGCGTGTGAAGCGCTCATCGCGGCGGGCGCCATGGACGCCTTCGGGCAGAGAGCCCAGCTCCTGGCCGGCCTCGACACAGCGTACGGCGAGGTGCAGGCGCGCCAGGCCGAGCTTCAAGCCGGGCAGGCATCCCTGTTCGGAGACGCCACCGCGCTCGAGCGCAGCGAGCCTCCGCTACCCAACGTTCCGGATTGGCCGGAGCCGGAGCGGCTCGCTCGCGAGAAGGAAGCTCTGGGGTTCTTCATCTCCGGCCACCCCCTCGACCGCTACCGCGAGGTGGTGCGCGCCTTCGGCCCACTCACCTCCGCGACCCTGGGCAGCTATCCGGGGCAGGCCGTGGAGCTGCCCTGCGTGGTGACCTCGGTGGCCCGTCAGATCTCCCGCAAGGACAACTCGGAGTGGGGCAAGATCACCGTCGAGGACTTCCAGGGCACGGCTACCGTCCTGGCATTCCGCGAAGTATGGCAGAGCTACAAGGACCTGCTCCAGCAGGACGCCGTGGTTCTCATCTCCGGCAAGGTCAGTGGACGGGAGCGTGACGAGGAGGATCCGCCGATCTTCCTGGACGGCGCCCGTCCGCTCGACGATGTCGCCGGCTCCGGGGAGATCTCGGTGCAGATCGAGCTCGATCTGGGCTCGACGGTCCCGGAGACCGTCTTCGCCGAGGCGAAGACCGTGCTGGCCGCCCATCCCGGAGCGGCGCCGGTGGTGGTGCAAGTGGGCTCGGACAACGGCGAGCACGCGCCGCGTCTGAAGTCCCGCACGATGCGCGCCAGCGCCGACGGTAACACCGTGAGCGCCCTGCAGAAGCTCTTCGGCCGAGGCAACGTGCGGCTGGTGCGTACCTTCGGGCCCCAAAACCAGGGAGATCCCTGGGGTTAGGGGGGTCGCCTGGGGGTTGTCCCCGCGACGGGTCTTCGGTTTGTTCAGGGCCGCAGCACGCCGACGCTCGAGCGCGCGCCCACCGAAACCCACCGACCCCCGTGGATTCCCTGCTCTCTCCCCTGGATCAGGACCTCGCCCCCGCCGAGGGCGAGCGCTTCCTCGCCCTCGCCAGCGCGTACCTGACCGCCGCCCGGGAGGGCGCCGGCGCGGTCTCCACGCCCCTCTCCCGGGACGAGCTGTACGCCCTCTTCGACGAGCCTCTGCCCGCCGATGGCGTCCCGTTGGCGGAGCTCGTGCGCCGGCTGGCCGCCGACGTAGTCCCCAACAGCATCCACCTGGCCCACCCCATGTACATGGGCCACCAGATGTCGCCCCCGCTTCCCGCCGCCATCTGGATGGAGCCCCTCATCGGCGCGCTCAACCAGTCCACGGCGGTGGCGGAGATGTCCCCGGCGGCCACGGCCATCGAGACCCGCGTGATCCGGTGGATGTGCGCGCTGGCGGGCTTCGGGCAGAAGGCGGGGGGCACCCTCACCACCGGCGGCACTGAAGCGAGCTTCACGGCGCTGCTGGCGGCGCGCAACGCGCTCATCCCCGACGCATGGGAGAACGGGGTGGGCGACAACCCTCCCGCCATCGTGTGCGGGGAGCACGCTCACTACGCGGTGACGCGCGCGGCCGGCGAGTTGGGCCTGGGCATGCGCCGGACCGTCTCCGTGCCCTCCCGGGGCTACCGCATGGCCCCCGACGCCTTGGCCGCCACCCTGGACCGCCTGAAGGCGGAGGACGTCCCCGTCATGGCGGTGGTGGCCACCGCGGGCTCTACCGCGACGGGCTCGTTCGACGACCTGGAGGCCATCGGGCTACTGTGCTCGGAGCGTGGCCTGTGGCTCCACGTGGACGGCGCGCATGGCGCCTCCGCGCTGCTATCGGAGAAGCACCGCTACCGCCTGAAGGGCATCGAGCATGCCCGCACCATCGCCTGGGACCCTCACAAGATGATGCTCATCCCCCTGGGCACGGGCATGGTCCTGGCTCGGGATGAAGGCGACCTTGAGCGGGCATTCGCCCAGAGCGCTCCCTACCTCTTCCACGAGGGCGGCAAGGAGCGGCGCTGGGACCAGGGGACCCGGAGCTTCATGTGCTCCCGCAGGGCCGACGCCCTAAAGCTGTGGGCGGCGCTCCAGCGGTACGGTTCCCGTAGGATTGGGCTCCTGTACGATCACCTGTGCGCCACGGCGCACCGCCTCTGGGATCTCATCGGCGAGCGGGACGACTTCGTGGCCCTCCACGAGCCCGAGTCCAACATCCTGTGCTTCCGCTGGGTGGGCGCAGGGAACCTCCCCGACGAGGCCCTGGACGACGTGAACCTGCGGGCGCGCGAGGCGTGGAACCGGGAGCGGGGGTGGATCACCACCACCGTCCTGGACGACGTCCGGGTCCTCCGGGTAACGGCCATGAACCCGCGCACCACGGAGCGGGAGCAGCGGGAGATGCTCGACGGCGTGGCACGCATCGCCACAGGTATCGCGGCGGTCGAATAGCCGGACCGGAGTGGGCGAGGGAGGGGCCGGGCGCCCTCAGCCCCCCGAGGGCCCGAAGCTGGGCGGCGCGTCCTCCGGCTTTGTCGCCCACGTGGAATCCGGCGTCGCCGAGAGGTCGAACGTCAGCGTGCCGCCCCGCCCAACGAACGAGTCCGGCAGCCAGGAGCGGCTCGTCGCGGTGCCGTTCACCTTCAGGCCCTTGACGTAGGTCGCGCCCGTCGCGGCGCCGGGCGCCTCCACCGTGATGACGGTGCCGTCGCTACGCGTCACCCTCACCCGGGGAAAGAGCGGGCTCGTCAACACCAGCTCCGAGCGACCGGGGAAGAGCGGATACATCCCCATCGCGGACCAGACGTACCACGACGACATCGCGCCCAGGTCGTCGTTCCCCGGAATGCCGTGGGGCGTGGGGAGCCAGAGCGTCTCCAGATCGTGGCGGATGGTCTCCTGCGTGCGGTCGGGTCGGACGGCGAACAGGTACAACCACGGGGTGGCCACCGAAGGCTCGTTGTCCATCTCGGAATGCAAACCGCCAAGCCCGGTCAAGGCCCATCCTCCGTCGGGCGTGTGGAAGTAGGCGTCCAGACGGGCCACGGCAGCGGAGTCACCCCCCATGAGGTCGAAGAGCCCCTTGGGGTCGAAGGGGATCATCCACGTGTACTGCGCGCTGGACCCTTCGGCGAAGCCGCGGCTGGATCCGGGAGAGAAGTCCGTCCAGCTGCCGTCCTCGTTGCGATCCTGGATGTAGCCGCCCCCGGGTGTCGCATCCGGGTTGAAGACGTTTCGCCACCACCCCGAGCGAACGAGCATCTCGTCGTGGGCGGCCGTATCCGCCAGGGCGCCGGCGAGTTGGGCGAGAGCGAAATCCGCCGAGGCGTCCTCCAGGGTCTCCCCGGCTCCACCCCACGCGTTCGATTGCGCAGGCACGTAGTGGAGGGCGAGCACCTTGTCCAACGAAGGCCGTTCACCGGGGCACATCACCGGGCATCCTTCGTTGCTGAGGTCGAGGGCCGTGGGGGTGCGCGCCGCGGTGAGGAGGGACCCGAGCGCTCCTTTCGCGTTGAACGTGGTGCCGCCGAAGGCATGGATGCCGGCCACCGTCGCCGCCGAGGCGTCACCTTCCATGACGTGCGTGGCGCCGGTGTTGTGCGTCCAGCGGTCCCAGACTCCCCCGTTCTGGTTGGCCTGGTTGAAAAGCGACTGGGCGACGTCGGCGCCGACGACGGGGTCGAGGAGCGTCACGAGCTGCACCTGCGAGCGGTAGACGTCCCACCCGGAGAAGTTCGCGTACTGTGCCTTCTGTCCCTGCTCCACGCTGTGCACCGCGCCGTCGAAGCCGGCATACCGACCGTCCACATCGCTGAACAGGTTCGGGTGCAGCAGCGCGTGATACAGGGCCGTGTAGAACGTCGTACGCTGCGCATCGGTGCCCCCGAAGACCTCGATCCTCCCCAGCGCCCCTGCCCAAAACGCCCGCGCCCGCTCCCGTATTTCATCGAAGGTGACGGAATCGGGGCTCTCCGCCTCCAGATTCCCCCGAGCCCCTTCCAGGCTCACGTAGGACACGCCCACCCGGAGGTTCACCGCCGTCCCGCCTGCGGAGTCGAAGGCAACCCACACACCCGACCCCCGCCCCTTCACCGGATAGCCGTCCGTGCCGTACCCAGTCCCCCCGGATGCCTCCAGCGCCGCCGGCGTCACCGTGCGGTCCACCCATGCGCCGGTGGCGACGAACGGCCGATCGAAGCGCGCGAAAAAATAGAGCGTGTAGTAGCTCTTCCTGGTCACCGGATCGATGTATCCGCAGAAGTTGCCGCTGGACACCGAGCCGCTCACCGTGTGGGCGACGGTGTCCACCACGGCGTGGGCTTCCCCCGAGCCGACCTCCGAATCCGACGTCCGTACGAGCACGGCCTCCGGTCCGTCCGGCAGGAACGTGAACCGGCCCACTCCGGTGCGGGGCGTGGCCGTCAGCTCCACGTTCACCCCGTTGCGGAGCCGCACCTGATAGTAGCCCGGCTCCGCCGTCTCGTTGGCGTGGGAGAAGGGCACCGAGTACGCGCGGTCCGTCGTGTCGGCCGACGGCGACCGCGTGATCTCCCCCGCGAAAGGCAAGATGGGCACGTCACCCGACGCCCCCCTGCACCCCGTCCCCGACAGGTGGGTGAGGCTGAAGCCACGGACCCGGGTGGCATCGTATTGGTAGCCACCGGGCGCGGGCCTGCGCGTCGGATCCCCGCGGGTGGTCTCGGGGCTCCACGCCACCATCCCGAACGGCGTCACCGCACCGGGATAGGTGTTGCCACCATTCGCCGTCCCGATGAAGGGGTCCACGTATGCGGTCGGGTCCGACACCGCCGGCGGCTGTGGAGTGCCGGAGCAGCCCACCACCAATCCAACCGCCACCATCGTGATCAGCCCGCGTCTGCACCCGTGCGTCATCGCTCTCCGTCCCGCCTGGTTGTCGTCGTTTCCGTGACCGGGAACTCGAGAGCCCGGCACGAGGGCATGGTGGCGCCATCGGTCTCACGGGGAAAGGGGCGGGGCGGCGCTCGCTCTACCCTTCCAATCCCCCGCCTGCCATGAGAGACTAGTGGCGCCAACGGCGATTCGAGCCGGGCACCGCTCCAGCGGGGCGGCATTCCCTGACGCGACCCGACGGTCTTCGCGACCGTCTTCACCCTGGACCGTACAATGCACGAGCAGATCCTTCGCAGACTGGGCATAGAAGACACGAACCCCGGCGGCTTCGCAGGCACCTGGATTGGATCTGGGCCCGCTCTGGACGTCCTGACCCCCACGGACGGATCCAGGCTGGCCACCGTTCAGCAGGTCACCGCCGAGGAGTACGGCGCCATCGTCGATCGGGCGCAGAAGGCGTTCCTCGAATGGCGAAAGGTCCCCGCCCCTCGGCGCGGTCAGATCGTGCGTCAGCTCGGTGACAAGCTGCGCGAGAAGAAGGACGACCTCGGCGCGCTGGTCTCCATGGAGATGGGCAAGATCCTCGTGGAGGGCCGCGGCGAGGTCCAGGAGATGATCGACATCTGCGACTTCGCCGTGGGCCTGTCACGCCAGCTGTACGGCCTCACCATGCAGTCCGAGCGCGCCGACCACCACATGCGGGAGCAGTGGCACCCTCTGGGCGTGGTGGGGGTCATCAGTGCCTTCAACTTCCCCGTGGCCGTGTGGAGCTGGAATGCGGCCCTGGCCGCCGTCTGCGGCGACGCGACCTTGTGGAAACCGGCGTCGAAGACGCCCCTGACGGCCATCGCCGTGACGAAGATCGCCGCTGAGGTGTGCGCGGAGAACGGCATTGATCCGGCCGTCTTCAGCCTCGTGGTGGGCAAGGGCTCCACGGTGGGCGACCGGCTCCTCCACGACACGCGCATTCCGCTGGTGTCCGCCACGGGGAGCACGGTGGTGGGCAAGCACGTCGCCGAGGTGGTGAGCGAACGTCTGGGCCGGACGATCCTGGAGTTGGGAGGGAACAACGCCATCATCGTCACGCCCTCGGCCAACATGGATCTCGTGCTTCCGGCCATCCTCTTCGGCGCCGTGGGTACCGCCGGGCAGCGCTGCACCAGCACCCGGCGGATTATCGTTCACGCCAGCATTCGCGACGAGCTGGTTCGGCGCCTCGTGGCCGCGTACCGGACGATTCCCATCGGCGATCCCATGAAGGAGGGCACGCTCATGGGGCCGGTGGTGAACCCCCAGGCGGTGAAGGACCTCATGGCCGCCAAGGAGCGCGTCGTGGCGGAGGGCGGTGAGATCCTTTACGGCGGAGAGCCTCTCTCCGGAGACGACTACCCCGGCGGCCTCTACCTCACGCCGTGCATCGCTGCGGCGAAGAACGAGTACGAGATCGTCCAGGAAGAGACCTTCGCGCCCATCCTGTACATCATCGAGTACGGACGGAAGGACGCCTCGCCCGCGCAGGCCGTGGAGGACATGGAGGATGCCATGGCGCTGCACAACGGCGTCCCGCAGGGACTCTCCTCCGCGATCTTCACCGACCACCTGCGCGAGGCCGAGCACTTCCTGTCGCACCGGGGCTCCGACTGCGGCATCGCCAACGTGAACATCGGAACGAGCGGTGCCGAGATCGGTGGCGCGTTCGGCGGTGAGAAGGAGACCGGTGGTGGCCGGGAGTCGGGCTCCGACGCGTGGAAGGCGTACATGCGCCGGCAGACCAACACGATCAACTGGAGCACCGAGCTGCCGCTGGCGCAGGGCATCAAGTTCGGCGGAGAGTAACGCTCGGGGGGAGTCGGGGGCGGCCACGCGCGGTGGCCGCCCTCGACCGCTAGCAGGTCACCGACTAGGACCCCTTCTTCACGTCCACCACCGACTCGCGCTTCGGCACCACGCGATCCACCCGCCACCCCGCGAGCCGATACGTCACCGAGTCTCCGGGCGTGCGTGCCCAGCGGTCCGCCTCTCCGGACCCGATAGCCACCTGGCCCAGAGTGTCACCGGAAGCCGACAGGGCCAGGATGCGCGCCCCTTCCGGCGTCTCCGCCAACGTGTCGCCCCGGGCCAGGAAGCCCGCGGCCTGCAGCCCCGACAGCTCCGTCAGTATGTCTTTGACGGATGTCTTGTTGGTCGGCTCGCCTCCGGCCAGCGTCCACGAGCTGTCGGCCCGCACGAGCGTGTACGCCTCGCTGTCCCGCTGGATCTCCAGTCGGTGCACGGCAGCCGTGTCCACCGCCACGATCCGCTTGTTCCGCCAATCGTCCAGGGAGCGGGTCACGTTGGAGCGGAGCTCCCCTTCCGCGAGATAGACCTGGTCTGTCCCGGGCAGGCGCACGTACGTGGTGCTGTACCGCGGGCCACTGTGTCCCACGAGGAGCGTTCGTTTCGCGCCCGCCACGTCGAAGGACAGGGTCCAGGCGCTGTCCGCGCTGATCCCCATGGCCGCCTGGTTGGCCGGGTTCGTGGACACGAGATCCCCGATCTTCGTGTCCTTCAACGTGGAGAAGAAGCGGGCGACGGTCCCTGAGTCCGTAGCGAGGCCGTTCACCGTCCACTGCAGGCCCGTCGTGTCGGTACGGGCAAGGGTCACCGAGTCCGTCGGCCCCTTCATCGTCACCTCGGTGACCACCGAGGGCGCGACCCCATCGAAGACGTCCGCCAGGGCCGGCGCGGCGGCGGGACCGCCCCCGGACCAGCGCGACACCAGCCAAACGCCTCCGTAGAGGACGAGGAGGACCACCAGCGCTCCCAGGAGTCTCTTCAGGGTCTTCTCGCTCACGACACAACCTCCTTCCAGCGGGCTTCGGCCCGGCGGCGACGTCCGGTCACCCGCACCAGGCCGAACAGCACGAAGAGCAGCGGCACCCCCACCAGGTTGCCCCACTTCAACAGGTTCCGCCCCACGTTCGACGTGAACCGGAAGTTCGGGGGGGTGCGGTTCTTGGACCGGATGCGGATCAGCGACTCGTCCTGCGCCAGCCAGTCGATGGCGTTGGCCACGAAGGTGAGGTTGTCCGGGTTGTTCTGGATGAACTGCCCCTGGACGAAGGCCCCGTCTCCCACCACCACCATGCGACCGCCGTGCCCGTTCGGACCCGGGGTCTCCGCCACCGCCACCGTGCGCACGCCCAGATCCTCCCTGGGCACGCTGTTCCAGTCCTGGTCCGGGTTGATGGGCATGTTCAGCCCCCGGAGCGCTCCCGCCTTGCTGGTCTGGAGCAGCGGCGTCACCCGCGACGAGTCACCCACCACTACTTCGCCCGGCCACGCCATGGTGATGGCGTTGAGCCCCTGTGTGATGGGACTGTCCCCCGCCGGGAACACGATGGGCCACAGCGGATACGGCGAGATCACGTTGAAGAGTCCCTGGCGACCCAGCGACACCCGCTCGCTGGAGGCCAGGTCCATGACCATCTGGTCGCCGAGGCGGACGCCCTGAGACTTGAGATAGTCCTCCAGGCCGGACCTGACGGGGACAGGCATGAACCGCTGCTGGTCGATGGTCACCGGAGGCAGAAGCAGGAGAGCGGCTCCCCCGGAGTCCACGAAGGTCTCGAAGTGGCGGACCGCCGCGCTGTCCAATGTCTGGGTGGGGCTCGCCAGCACCAGCACCGTGGTGGAGTCTTTGTTCAACACGGTCGAGTCGTTGGTGAGGTTGACCGACCGCAGCGTGTATCGGTCCTGGAGGTTGTCCCTCAACCCGGGGATATCGAAGGATCCCTGGGCACCGAAGCCCGTGACGAATGACACGCCCAGCTTCTTCGTGCGGGTCATGCCGGCGATGGCCGAGACCAGGCGGAACTCCAGATCGTCCGTCTGCTGGATGACCGGGAAGACCTTGTGTTTGTTGGCGTAGACGACGGCCAGGCCGTAGTAGCCGCGCTTGACCTGGAACTCCTGGCTGCGGAGCACGTTGAACTCGATGGGTCCGATACCGAAGGACTGCGCTTCGCTCTTGGCTTCCTGGTTGTTGTCGGGGTCTTCCTCCGTGACGACCAGCTTTCCGTTGGCCGCGTGCTTCATGTCCGACAGCAGGTCACGGACGTCGCGGAGCTGGAGCTGCACCTCCGGTGGAAGCTCCTTGGATACGAACAGCTTCACCTGCACCAGGTCGTTCAGGTTCCCCAGCACGTTCCGGGTACCGGGGGCCAGCGTGTAGAGATGGTCCCGGGTGAGATCCAGCCGTCCCCGCACGTGGCTTCCCAGGAGGTTGAGAACCAGC
>JAJDNI010000174.1 GCA_022340755.1 Gemmatimonadota bacterium | reverse complement strand
GAGATGTTCTCCAGAGGCAGCACCGCCAGCGAGTGGATTGGCTGGTGGGGGTCGAACTTCACGAGGGCGGGGGCGACGTCTCCCGAAGCCTCGTCCACCGGAGGGGCGTTGAAGGCTCCTCCTTTGGCCAGCCAGAGGGTGAGGGCTCCCACCACCACGATGGTCACGGCCAGGAGGGCCAAGCGAGGTGTCAGGGGGGCGATTCTGTGTCCCTCGTCGTTCACATCCTGCGTTCGCCGGAGCCCCTCCGGGGTGAGGTCGAACAGCCACGCCAGCACCACGAAGGGCGGGAAGAGGAGGACGATGGCGATGACCAGCACGCGCAGTCCGATCTCCCCGATCCCGAACGCCGGGAAGAGGATCTCCGCGAGCTGAAGCACGACGAACGCGGCTGCGGCGTACCCCACGGAGAACCGCACGACGTGTCGGCGGGTGAGCTCCGAGAGGAAGCGGCCGAATCCGGACGAGTGGTCGTTGGATGTGCTCATTCCACTATATGGACACCTTCGCCCCTGCGAGGGTTAGGCAAGAGTCCCCGGAATGTCCCCCGGGCCGCCGTCCGATTTCGTCGGATTCCATGGGAACGGCGTGGCCTGATGCGGCTTGCGGGCGACCTCGACGAGGAGGACTTTGCTGCACTCGGGCAACTTGGCGCTAGCGTCCGCGCCCCGCCACCCCGAGACTTAGTCTACTCATGACCATGTCCTTGAGCTTGCCCGTGCAGATCGGATACCTGGACGGCCCGCGCCTGCGCCGCACGCTGGTCGCGGCCTGCGAATACGCGCAGAGCCAGCGGGCGGAGCTCAATCGCATCAACGTGTTTCCGGTACCCGATGGCGACACGGGAACGAACCTCGCCCTCACCGTCCGCGCCATCGCCGACCACCTCCGCCCCAACCAGGACCAGTCCGTGGCGACGGTCGCCCGAGAGGCCGCCCAGGCGGCCGTGCTCGGGGCTCGGGGCAACTGTGGCATGATGCTGTCCCATTTCCTCCTGGGGTTCGCGGAAGATCTCCGAGACCGGGTCCGCATCACCACCTGCGAGTTCGGTGAGGCGCTGCGCGCCGGGGTGCGGAACCTCCATCAGGCGCTCGAGAGGCCCGTGGAAGGCACGATTCTCACGGTGATGCGTGATACGGCGGAGGCCGCGAGCCCGGATCAGGGGGACTTCGCTCCCCTGGTTCAGCACCTCGTGGATCGCGCCCGGGTGTCGCTGGCTCGCACGCCAGAGCTGCTGCCCGTGCTGCGGCACGCCGGCGTCGTGGATGCAGGTGCCAAGGGCTTCGTGAGCCTCCTCGAAGGCGTCCTCCTCTTCATGCACGGTGACCCGGTGGTGGCGAGCCCCGAGGCCGATTTCGACACCGGAGAGGCCGCAGCCGCGCGGGTGGATTTTCCGGATGTGTCGGAGACGTACCGCTTTTGCACCGAGGCCCTGGTGAGAGGCGATGCTCTCCCCACGCAGGCCGACGTGCGGGCGTACCTTCGGGACCACGGGGACTCGCTCATCGTCATCCGCTCCGGGGCGATGCTCAAGATCCACGTGCACACCGACGACCCTTCGGGCGTGTTCGCATACCTCCGCGGACTGGGCAAGCTGGTGACCCACAAGGCCGAGGACATGCACGCACAGCACGAGGCTGTGGAGCGCGCCGCCGATCAGCACATCCGACTCGCCCGGCGGCCGGTGGTGGTGGTAACCGACAGCGCCGCCGACCTTCCGGAAGAGATCATCCGGGCGCACGGCATCCAGGTCACCCCCCTTCTCCTGGTGGATGCCGACCGGACCTATCGGGACGGCATCGACATCACCGCCGAAGAATTCCAGCGGCGCATGGCCGACGCCGAGACGCTGCCCACCACCAGCCAGGCGACTCCCGCGGACTTCCTGGATAGCTTCGCGCGGGCGACCGAGGACGGGGAGTCGGTGGTGGGAGTGATCCTCGGCTCCTCACTGTCTGGTACCTACGCGTCGGCGGTGGCGGCGGCCGGCAGGTTCCACGGCGCTCCCGTGCACCTGATGGACTCTCGGAGCGCCTCGCTCCTGCAGGGGCTCCTTGTCATGAAGGCGTGTGAGCTCGCCGAGTTGGCTCGATCGCCCGAGGAGATCGTACGGGAGCTCGTCGAGACCCGCCGGCGCTCCGGAATCCTGTTCACCGTCGATACCTTCGACCGACTTCTGGCCTCCGGCCGCGTCGGTCGAGGGCGGGCGTTGCTGGGGTCGATGCTCAGCGTCAAGCCGGTCCTCGCGTTGAATGCCGAGGGAGCGGTTGAGCCGGTTAGCCGTGCGATGGGGATGGCCCGTGCCCGAGCCGTCCTTCTGGCCGAGCTGGAGCGGCGGATCCCCCGCGGGGCTCGCGTGCGCTTCGGCGTCGTCCACGTCGGCGACCGGGACATCATCGATCCGGTCACGGACGCCCTCCGTGCCCGCTTCGGAGACGACGTGGAGATCCTGGCCTCCGCCGCCACACCAGTTCTCTCCACGCACCTGGGCCTCGGGGCCTGGGGCGTGGCCTACCTCGTGGAAGAAGACTGAGGGCGGTGTCGGTGGTCGGGGGCGGCTGACCAGGACGCCGCGAAAGGCGAGGGCGGAGGAGGGCCCCGACGCGTGCTTCAGTCCCTGAGCTTGAGCTTGCCACTCACCAGGACGTCGTACGTGGCACGCTGCGCTGCGGTGAGCTCGGCCGGGAGTCCCACCAGAAGGGCGCGGCCGCCCTTTCCTTCGGGAAGGTGCAACACGAGCTGGTCCCGCGGGGCGGGGGCCTCGTAGGGATGGGCACGCCCCGTCCCGTCCACCGCCACGGTTCGGCCCGGTGCAAGGGACTGAGCCAGGCGACGGCCATACTCGGTCCACGCCTCCAGGGGTGCCGCCGCTCCCGACGCGACGTCCGGGATGAGCGTGTCGCGGTAGTACGCGACCGCCTTCGCGTACCCCTCGGAGTTGGCCTGCTTCAGCTCCCGCAGGCGCTGACGGTAGAACTCCCGTGGGTCGCGCGCGCCTTCGCGGGCGAGCGCTTCCTCGAGCTTGCGGTCGGCTTGAGCTGCGACGTCTTCGGACATGGGGGGTAAGAATCGCGCCGGGATTCCCGGGGAGTCAACGCCGACGGGCCAGACTGCCGATGCGCGCCGGCGTCCCGAAAGCCATTCGGTGACGCCATTTTTCTCGTTGCTCCCCCTACCTCTGCACGATAGGTTGTGACCATGCATCCGCCCAGCTTCGCCATGCCCGGTGTCGTGCCCCGCCCCGACGAGTTCCTGGACGTCTCCTGGGAGATGTTCGGAGAGCTGTGCAGGGCCCTCGCCCTGAAGGTCGCCCGCGACTTCGATCCCGAGGTCGTGGTGGGCATCGCGTGCGCCGGCGTCATCCCCGGGGCCGTGATCGCCTCTATCCTACGTCTCGACTTCTACTCATTGAAGATCACGCGCAGGGAAGGTGAGGAGGTCGTGCGCCAGCGCCCGGCCATTTTGTCGGCCGCTCCGTCCCAGGCGGCGGGCAAGCGGGTGCTCCTGGTGGACGAGATCGTGACGTCGGGTGAGACGCTGCGACTCGCTCTGGCCGCCACCCGCGACGTACGTCCCGCAGAGGTGAGGACAGCTACGAGCTTTGCCCGCAGCCGCGGATACAAGCCCGATTACTACGCCCTGGTGACCGACGCCACGGTCATCTACCCCTGGGACCGGAAGGTCTTCGAGGGGCGCGAGCTGGTGGTGAATCCGCGCTACGAGGAAGTCCTGGACGAATAGAGGGTCGCACCCTCGGGCGGTTCGTCGGGCCTTGAGCGTCCCCGCCAGAGCTACTCGCCAGACGCGCGTCGCTCAGAGCGAAGGGCTCTCGCCTCTCCGACGAACCGTCTACTCCCCCTGCGCCATGGAATCCAGGAACTCCTGGTTCCTCTCGGTCCGCTTCATGCGCGTGAGCAAGAACTCGATGGCTTCCGCGGGCGGCATGTCGGAGAGGAAGTTGCGCAGCAGGTAGACCCGGTTCAGCTCCGTGTCCGAGAGGAGCAGCTCCTCCCTGCGTGTCCCCGACCGGTTGAGGTCGATGGCCGGGAAGATGCGCTTGTCCGAGATGTGCCGGTCGAGGATGATCTCCATGTTCCCCGTTCCCTTGAACTCCTCGAAGATCACCTCGTCCATGCGACTTCCGGTCTCGATCAGCGCGGTGGCGATGATGGTGAGGGAGCCTCCCTCCTCGATGTTCCGTGCCGCGCCGAAGAAGCGCTTGGGCTTGTGGAGCGCGTTCGCGTCCACGCCGCCGGAAAGGATCTTCCCCGAGTGGGGAACGGTGACGTTGTAGGCTCGAGCCAACCGCGTGATGGAGTCCAGGAGGATCACCACGTCCTTCCCATGCTCGACGAGCCTCTTGGCCTTCTCCATGACCATCTCGGCCACCTGTACGTGGCGCTCCGCCGGCTCGTCGAACGTCGAGGAGATGACCTCCGCCTCGACGTGCTCCTCCATGTCCGTTACCTCCTCCGGCCTCTCGTCGATGAGCAGGACGATGAGGTGCACGTCGGGGTGGTTGGTGGAGATGGAGTTCGCCATCTGTTGGAGGATGGTGGTCTTTCCCGCCTTGGGGGGTGACACGATCAGCCCGCGCTGACCCTTGCCCACGGGAGAGATGAGGTCGACCACGCGCATGGTGAGGTTGCCGCCCTCGATCTCGAGATGCAGCCGGTCTTCGGGATACCGGGGCCTCAGATTGTCGAAGCTCACGCGGTGTTTGGTCGACTCGGGGTCGAGGCCGTTGATGGTCTCGACCTTGAGAAGCGCCAGATAGCGCTCTCCGTCCTTCGGAGGCCGCACCTGCCCGAGGATGGTGTCGCCCGTGCGCAGATCGAATCGCTTGATCTGCGAGGGACTGACGTAGATGTCATCGGGCCCGTAGAGGTAGTTCCAGTCCTGGGAGCGGAGGAAGCCGTACCCCTCCGGGAGGATCTCGAGGACGCCCTCGGCCCGGAGCACCACGTCTCCCTCCAGGAGGGCCTGCTCGATGCGGAAGATGAGGTCCTGCTTCCGCATGCTGGTGTAGTTGGTGATGCCCAGCTCTTCGGCCAGATCGTGTAGCTCGGCGACGTTCTTGCTCTTGAGCTCGGAGATGTCCACGGAAGGCTCCGTCTGGGGAACGGCACGGCCCGGGCGGCCGCGAAGCGGGACTACGGCGAGTGCGTCACGGCCCGAGGGCCGGGTCTGGCGAGGGTTGGATAGCCCCAAGTGGTCCACCGGGCGGTGGGGGGCCGGTACGCGCGTCGAGCTTGTTGGGAACGAGGGCCAAGGTAAGGCACCGCGGACGACCCGGTCAAGATACCACATCGACCCGTGGTGGAGTCGAGTGGCCGAGCCCGAGCGAGCGTGGCCCGCCGAGATCGTGCCACTTCACCGGGTAGAGCGCCCGCGCCGACGCCACGCGACTCCAATTTCTGCAGGATCTTGAGACACCGGCTCGATCCAAGGACCGGGAAAATCTCTATGGGCCAAGGGCCGATGATCGTTGGTGGGCACGGGGTCCCGACGGTCCATGCCTCCCGAAAACTTGACTTTTGGACACCTGTAACGAAACATTCGTTTACAGGTTTTTCTTCATTCTTGGATAGGCATCTTCTCCTGGAGCGAGCGGGTGGCCAGACATAATCGCGAGGGTCACGGAGCCGACCAGCGCGGCTTCGAGTACGGCGTTGAGTTCCAGCCGGACTGGCTCCGGCAGGTCAAAGTGACACGTCAGCTCGAGACCGGGCGTCAATCCACGAAGACACTGTTCCGCAACCCGTCACGTCCCCAGGCGGAGCCAGGGGAACGCGTGCGCACCCGCATCGTCTCCTCGGACCAATCGCTGGACTTCGAAGTGGTGGTGGCCGATCCCAAGGCCGCGGTCCGGCGGATCCGAATCTCGTACGCGCTGCCGGACCCTGCGGGAGTACGGGAGGAAGAAGTGGAGTTCACGCTGGAGGCCGAAGGAGCCCGATAGAGTCCGGGGCGCTTCCGCCCGGCACGCGAGCATCCGGTCGGGGTCGCCCGCCTGGGGTCCCACCGCCGACTGGGGCCCCTCCGTTTTCCGCCGCGCCGCCTTATCTTCGCAATCATGCGCATCTCCCTGCTCAGACCCGTCGAGGCCGTGGGCCAAGCCGTGCTTTCCGCCGTGGCGGCCGTGGGTCGCGCAGGGCAGTTGGGCCTCGGTGCCGTCCGAGCCCTCCGGAAGGGGTCCATCTGGGGACCGCACCTCTTGCCACAGATGGCGAAGATCGGTGTGGATTCGGTCCCCATCGCCCTGTTCATCGCCCTGTTCACGGGTGTCGTGCTCTCTCTTCAGGCTTCGTACACGTTCACCGGTGCGATCCCGCTGTATTTCGTGGGGACGCTGGTGGGCAAGACGATGGTGCTGGAGTTGGGCCCCGTCCTCACGGGGTTGGCGCTTTCGGGACGGGTGGGGGCGAACATCGCCGCGGAGATCGGCACGATGCGCGTGACCGAGCAGGTGGACGCGCTGGAGACGCTCGCCTACGATCCCAACGCATACCTAGTGGTGCCTCGTGTCCTCGCCGGCGCGCTCATGTTTCCCATGGTGGTGCTTCTGGCCAACGGAGTGGGTGTCCTGGCGGGGTGGGCCACGTCCCTCTCCCTCCTGGACATGTCGTCGCAGGAGTTCCTCAAGGGGCTACGCCTCTTCTTCCGCTCGTGGGACGTCTGGTTCTCGGTCATCAAGTCCGTGAGCTTCGGCATCACCGTGACCTCGGTGGGGTGCTTCTTCGGATTCGGTACGACGGGAGGCGCGGAGGGCGTCGGCCGTGCCACCACCCGCTCGGTGGTGGTCAGCAGCATGATCATCCTGGTCCTGGATGCCTTCTGGGCGGCGGTGCTGCTGAAATGAGCATCCGCTTGATTGACGTCCACAAGGCCTTCGGTGAGAAGCAGGTGCTCACGGGCTTCTCCCTGGACATCGAGGAGGGCCAGACCCTCTCGATCATCGGTGGATCGGGCGTGGGCAAGTCCGTGGCCCTGAAGCATGTCGTCGGACTGCTCGAGCCGGATAGCGGGGAGGTGTGGGTCGACGGCCGGAACGTCTCCGTGCTCTCCCAGGAGGAGCTGTACGAGCTCCGCCGCGACGTGGGCTACGTCTTCCAGTTCGCTGCTCTCTTCGACTCCATGACCGTCAACGACAACGTCGGCATGGGACTGAAGCGCATCCCCGGATGGACGCCCGCGCGCATCTCCGCCCGTGTGGAGGAGTGCCTCCACCTGGTGGATCTGGACGGCTATGGAGACCGCTTCCCGGCCGAGCTTTCCGGGGGACAGCGCAAGCGCGCGGGTCTTGCTCGGGCGATTGCGACGGAGCCGAAGTACCTTCTCTACGACGAGCCCACGACGGGCCTGGACCCCGTGACCACCGCGGTGATCGACCAGCTCATCGTACGCATGCGCTCAGAGTTGGGCGTGACCGGGGTGGTGATCACCCACGACATGGACAGCGCGTTCCGCATCTCAGACAGGATCGCCATGCTATACGACGGTCGGATCCGCTTCGAGGGAACTCCCGACGAGGTTCGGGGAACCCAGGACCGAGTAGTTCGTGGCTTCATTGAGGGGAGACCAGACCTCCTGGAGGTGGCTTCGTGAGCAAGGGGAGGGAGCTTCTGGTGGGGTTCGTCATCATCGCCGCCGTGGCGGTGGGGGTGGTGGGGACCCTCTGGCTGAAGGGCGTGCATTGGGGCCGCCCCCTCGAGCCGCTCCAGATCCTGGTTCCTGACGTGGCGCAGCTCACCCCGGGTGACGCGGTGGTGTTCAGGGGGGTGCGCATCGGCCGGGTCTCCACCATTCAGGTCGAGCCGGACGGCCAGGCCGTGAGGGTGTCCGTCAACCTCGAGGAGCAGGTGAAGCTCCCCGCGGACGCCGGGGGCGTCGTGGCGCCCGAGTCCATGTTCGGGGACTGGCAGGCGGAGATCGTGAGCCGATCCCGCTACCCGCGGTATCACTTCTACGACGTGCCGAAGGTGGACTCGACGGCAGACGTGAGGGTGATCGGCGGCTATACGATACCCGAGTTGACCCGATTGACGGCGTCGGCGGAGGAGATCTCGACCAACCTCGCCAACCTCACGAACCGGCTGGAGCTGGCGTTCAACGAGCAAACGGCCCAGAACCTCTCTCGGGCCATCGACAACATCGAGGCCGTGACTCGGGAGGTTCGCGACCTCGTGAACCGGGAAGCGGCCGTGGCCGCCAGCGTCACGGCCAACGCGGACAGCGCGCTCAACGAGATTGAGCAGGCGTCGCGGGCGGCCCGTGTGTCCTTCGAGCGGGTGCAGCAGCTCCTGAGCGACGCCAAGATGGACTCCATCATGGACAACGTGCAGCTGGCGACCGGCGACATCCAGAAGGTCTCGGGCGTCCTCGCCAATTCGTCCGGGGACCTCAGGGGCACGCTCGCGAGCATGGACTCGTCCTTCGCTCGTCTCGACCGGATCACCGCCCAACTCGAATCGGGGAGAGGGTCGCTGGGCAGACTCCTGGCCGACAGCACGTTCGCGGTGAGGGCCGAGGGTGTCCTCGAGCAGCTCGACCTGCTGCTGAAGGACCTGCGTGAGAACCCACGGCGCTACGTGCGCCTCTCCATCTTCTAGAGGCGGGGGATGACGAAGCGAGGAAGGGCCCGGGTGGAGCGAAGCGCCGGAGGTGTGGTGATCCGGAGGGTGGACGACGTTTCCATGGCCCTGGTGATCAGGGATCCGTACGGGAACTGGGGTCTTCCCAAGGGGCATCTGGAGAACGGAGAAGGGCCGGGGGAAGCAGCCCTTCGCGAGGTCGGTGAGGAGACGGGGCTCGGGGACCTGAAGCTCGGTCCGGAGCTGGCCACCATCGATTGGTACTTCCGGGCCGGCACGAGGCTGATCCACAAGTTCTGTGCGTTCTACCTCATGGCTTCGGAGGCGGGTAAGCCCGTCCCCGAAGAGGCCGAGGGGATCACCGAATGCGTTTGGCTTCCCCTGGAGGAGGCCGAGGCGCGTATCACCTACGACAACGCCAGGGAGGTGGTCCGCGTGGCTCGGGAGCTCACCGAGAACGGCGAGGGCGAGTCGCCGGCCACACCGTAGACCATCCCCGGAAACTCGATCTCACTCCCACGGGTTATGCAAAGGCGGCGGTGGCCATCGGCTACGCCGCGCACTTCGTGGACCCCGCGGTCCAGGTGAGTCGGGGGCTCTCCACGGACATGAAGACCTTCAAGGACAAGTGAACGAGGAAGCAATAGATGATGGACAACACTCCACGAGAGCACGAACGGGTCGTCATCATCGGATCCGGCCCGGCGGGCTGGACCGCAGCGGTCTACGCGGCCCGCGCCCAGCTCGAGCCCCTCGTGTTCGAAGGAGCCGGAAGCCGCACGATGATCCCCGGCGGCCAGCTCATGTTCACCACCGAGGTCGAGAACTACCCGGGCTTCAAGGAAGGGGTCACGGGCCCCGAGCTCATGATGGAGATGCGTGCTCAAGCCCAGCGCTTCGGCACGCGCATCGTCACCGAAGACATCGTCGACGTCGACTTCGAGCAGCGTCCGTTCGTCCTGAAATCCAGTCGCGGCAAGGAGGTCAGGGCCGACTCCATCATCGTTGCCACCGGTGCCAACGCCAAGTGGATCGGCCTGCCCAACGAAGAGCGGCTGGCGCAGTCGGGTGGCGGCGTCAGCGCGTGCGCGGTCTGTGACGGAGCCCTGCCTGCCTTCCGCAACAAGGTGTTGGCCGTGGTGGGTGGAGGGGATTCGGCCATGGAGGACGCCATCTACCTGACGAAGTTCGCCGGGGAAGTGGTGATCATCCATCGCCGGGACGAGTTCCGGGCCTCGAAGATCATGGCAGAGCGTGCCCTCTCCCACGAGAAGATCCGCGTGGAGTGGAACAAGGTCGTCACCGACGTGCTTGGCGACGACGCGATCACGGGTCTCGTCCTCGAGGACACGGCCACCGGCGAGGTGAGCGAGATCGCCGTGGACGGCCTGTTCGTGGCCATCGGCCACACGCCCAACACGGACTTCCTCGAGGGGAAGGTGGCCCTCAAGCCCAACGGCTACGTGGAGATGCCGGTGGCCTGGCGCACGAACACGTCGGTCCCCGGGGTGTTCGCGTGCGGGGACGTCATGGATGACTACTATAAGCAGGCGATCTCCGCCGCGGGCACCGGGTGCATGGCGGCCCTGGACGCCGAACGTTGGCTGGCCCACGGCGGGGCGGAGGCCCACGCGCATGAAGAGGTGGCCGCGGGCTGAGGACCGGGGGCGTTGCCGGTCGCGGCGCAAGTCGGTAGAGGGTCGGCCAGGACCGCTGGCCGACCCTTCGCCATTCCAGGCCTATTCCGGTGCCGACGGCCCGGGCGGCCCCAGCAGCCGCCCGCCGTCCACGGCGAGGACCTGGCCGGTCACGTAGCCCGCGTCCGCCAGGAAGAGCACCGCGCGCACGACGTCTTCGGGGGAGCCCAGCCTTCCCAACGGCGCCATCCGCCGAAGAGCCCCCACGGCCTCCTCGTCGTAGTCGTCCGGTGGGAGGACGGCGCCGGGGGCGACCGCGTTCACGCGCACGTGCGGGGCGAGTGCCCTGGCCTGGACGCGCGTGAGGTGGGCCAGTGCCGCCTTGGACACGGCATGCACGGGGTGCAGGGTCCACGGCTGGAAAGCCGAAAGGTCCACGATGTTCACCACGGAGCCGCCGACGGCACCCAGAAGGTCCGCGGCGGCCCGAACCAGCAGGTGGGGCGCACGGACGTTCAGCGCCATGACCTCGTCCCAGTCCGCGGCGTCCGACTCGAGCAGCGGCCCAGCCCGAAAGCTCGCCGCACTGTTCACGAGGAGGTCCAGCCGGCCGAACGTGCTTCGCGCCACATCCACCACGGAGTGCGCGACGTCCGGCTCACGCAGGTCCCCGGCGGCCAACGCAGCCCGGCGGCCCAACTCCCGGATGCGGGCCACCAGCTCATCGGCCTCCGCCACCGACGAGCGATGGTGCACGACGACGTCGTATCCGGCCTCCGCCAGACCCAGGCAGATGGCGCGGCCGACGCGCACGGCGCCACCCGTCACCAGGGCCACACGTTGAAATTCCGGCGCGTTCATGGGACACTGATACGCTGTTCACCCCGTGTGGAGCCAGGGGGGCTCCTGTTGCCCGGGCGTCGACGAATGTGATCGAGGAGGCAGACATGCCGGATCTGACCGGCAAAGTGGCCATTGTCACGGGAAGCACCAAGGGTATCGGGCTGGCCATCGCGGAGCACCTGGCGCGGGCCGGAGCCTCCGTGGTGGTGAGCGCCCGCTCGGCGGCCGACGTCGAGACCGTTGCCGCCCGCCTCGGAGCCGGTGCGGCCGGGAGGGTGTTGGGCCTGCCCTGTGACGTGCGGGACCCGGAAGCGTGTAACCGCCTGGTGGCGGACACCGTCGCGGCGCTGGGGCGGTTGGACATCCTCGTGAACAACGCCGGCCTGGGGATCATCAAGCCCATCCAGGAGCTTTCCGTCGAAGAGTGGCGCACCCAGATCGACACCAACCTCGGTGGCGTGTTCTACTGCTCGAAGGCGGCGATTCCCCATCTGTCGGCGTCCGGTGACGGCTCGATCATCAACATCGGCTCGCTGGCCAGCCGGAACACGTTCTCCGGCGGGACGGGGTACAACGCCTCCAAGTTCGGTCTCCTGGGCATGACCGAGGCGATGATGCTCGACGTGCGCTATGACGACGTGCGCGTGAGCATCCTCATGCCGGGAAGCGTGAATACGGCGTTCAATGGCCGCGAGCAAGCGGCGGCACGAGATTGGCGGCTGGAGGCCGACGACTGTGCGCTTGCGGTGATGCAGCTTCTGGCGTATCCCAAGGCGGCTCACGCGAGCCGAATCGAAATGCGTCCCAGTCAGCCGAGGAAGGGATAGCCCTCCCAGTGACCCCCACAACCGACGAAATATTCCGGGGCAGGCGCACTTGAGACTCCCCGTCCTGTCCCGTCTGCGCCTCGCCGTCCAACGCTCCACCACATGGGGCCCGCTCGCCCTCGCCGTCGCCGTCGGCCTCCTGGCCGGGGGTGGGGCCGTCGCCCTCCGGTGGATGATCGCCGAAGTAAAGTGGCTCTTCTTCGAAGAGGGCGCCCACCTTGGCGCTTTCCTCCACGTCCCGGCGTGGGTGGTCACGATCCTGGCTCCCGCCGTTGGCATGGTCATCGTGGCCTACCTGGCGCTCTGGTGGTCGCCGGAGGCGAAGGGCCACGGCGTTCCGGAGGTGCAGTTCGCCGTCCGGGTCCAGGGTGGGCGCATCCGTACCCGGGTGGCGTTCGCCAAGGCCATCGCCAGCGCCATCTCCATCGGCACCGGTGGCTCCCTGGGCCGTGAGGGGGCCATCGTCCAGATCGGCTCGTCGCTCGGAAGCGTCCTCGGCCAGGTGACCGGG
Source organism: Gemmatimonadota bacterium (assembly GCA_022340755.1). Lineage (GTDB taxonomy): Bacteria > Gemmatimonadota > Gemmatimonadetes > Longimicrobiales > Gaopeijiaceae > SZUA-318. Next base: position 31,312 of record JAJDNI010000174.1, on the reverse strand, counting down.
CTCGGCGCGGAGGAGGTGCGTCTCATGGTGGCGGCGGGGGCCGCTGGCGCCATCAGCGCGACCTTCAACGCCCCCGTTGCCGGTGTGCTCTTCGCCCTCGAGGTCGTGTTGGGCAGCTTCGCCGCCCGCTCCTTCGGGCTGGTCGTGGTGGCATCGGTGTGCGCCACCGCGGTGGCTCAGTCCGCCCTGGGCACGGAGCCGGCCTTCCACCTGATGGAGCAGTTCCAGCTCGTGAGCGACTGGGAGTTGGGCCTCTACCCGCTGCTGGGCGTCATCACGGGGTTCATTGCCCTCCTCTACGTACACTCGGTCTACGCCGCCGAGGACGGGTTCGACGCCTGGCGCGTGCCCGTGTGGGTGAAGGCCCTGACGGGCGGTCTCGCCATCGGGCTGGTGGGCACCTTCGGCAGCCAGCTGCTCTTCGGCATCGGTCACGAAGGTGTGGAGCTGGCATTGGCGGGGGGCCTCACCACCGGCCTCATGGCGGGCCTGGTCTTCATGAAGATCTTCGCCACTTCCATTACCCTGGCGGCCGGCGGATCGGGAGGCGTCTTCGCCCCCGCGCTCTTCATCGGCGCCATGGCGGGCGGCGTCTTCGGCCGGGCCGCCAACGTGGTGATGCCCAACCTCACCGCGTCCCCCGGCGCCTACGCGCTGGTCGGAGCGGCGGCGGTCTTCGGCGCGGCCGCCCACGCACCGATGACGGCGATCATCATTCTCTTCGAGATGACCGACAACTACAGGATCATCTTGCCGCTCATGCTGTGCGTGGTGCTCGCCCAGCTCATCGCGTCGCGCCTGGATCCGGACTCCATCTACAGCATCAAGCTGCGCCGTCTCGGCGGCATGAACCGTCCCGCGGAGATGGGCACGCTGGACATCCTCCTGGTGGCCGACGCCATGGCGGACGAGATCCCGTCGGTGCGACCGGACATGTCCCTGGAAGCGCTGACGGATCGCGCCCGCGACGAGCACACGCGCAGCTGGGTGGTGGTGGATGGCGAGGGGAGCCTCGCCGGGATCGTGGCGGTGACGGACCTGGAGCGCGCCATCGTCGAAGGGGAGCTGGAGGGGCACACCGTAGCGGACATCATGACCCGGTCGGTCATCACGTGCCTTCCGGCTGATACGCTGCGCAACGCCTTCAGGCGATTCACTGAGCGCGACGTCTACCAGATTCCCGTGCTGGAAGACGCGGAGTCGGTGAAGGTGGCCGGCGTGCTTCGGCGCACCGAGATGCTTTGGGCCTACAAGGAGCTCTCCGACGAGCACCAGCGTCTCCTGGAGCGAACCGAGGCGGTTCCGCGGAACGTGCGGGGCGACTCGGTCCACCTGGAGGTGCAGGTGAAGGCGGACCAGACGCAGATCTGCTTCCACCCGATCCGCGAGATCAAGGTGCCGGAGCAGGCCCTCATCGCCCTGCTGCGCAGGGGTGATCGCGTGGTGGTGCCGCGGGGCTTCACGAAGGTCGAGCCCGGAGACGTGCTCACGGTCATCACCACCCGGGAGCACCAGCGGGCGGTGCACGCGTGGATCCAGGCCGCCAGCGAGCCGCAGGAGTAGACGGCGACCGGTCTCGGCGCGGCTGCGGATCTGTGTACAGCGCTACATTTTTCTTTTCGAGCCACGACCCGAGGTCGACCCGGCGTGCAACGCCGTTCCGTACGGGGCGCCCTCGAGTCGGCCCGGACAATGGCCTTGAGCTACTGGAGACCCTTTCCCATGCCTGACGGATATCGGATCGAAAAGGACTCCCTGGGGGAGATGAAGGTACCCGCCGACGCGCTCTTTGGCGCACAGACCCAGCGGGCGTTGGAGAACTTCCCAATCAGTGGCCAGCGCTTCGACCGCCGATTCATCAAGGCGCTCGGCATCATCAAGAAGGCTGCGGCGCTGGCGAACGCCGACCTGGGAACGGTGGACCGAAGCGTCGCCGACGCCGTCGCTCGGGCCGCGACGGAGGTCGCCGAGGGGACCTGGGACGCCCAGTTCGTCCTGGACGTCTACCAGACGGGCTCGGGGACGTCCACGAACATGAACGCCAACGAGGTCATCGCCCATCGCGCCTCCGAGATCCTGGGGAGCGCGGTGCACCCCAACGACCACGTGAATTTCGCCCAATCCTCCAACGACGTGATTCCCACGGCCATCCACGTCTCCGCGCGGGCAGCCTTGGAGCGCGAGCTCATCCCGGCCCTGGAGCATCTGCGGGAAGCCCTCTCCGGGAAGGCGCGGGACTTCGACGGAATCGTGAAGTCGGGTCGCACCCATCTCATGGACGCCACGCCGGTGCGGCTGGGCCAGGAGTTCGGTGGATACGCTGCGCAGGTGGGCAAGGGCATCGACCGTATCAGGCGCGCCTCGGAGGAGCTGGCGGAGCTGGCGCTGGGCGGCACCGCCACGGGCACCGGGATCAACACGCATCCGTCGTTCCCGGGCAGGGCGATCGCGAAGATATCCGAGCTGACGGGACTCGCCTTCCGGGAGGCCGACGACCACTTCGAGGCCCAGGGTGCCAAGGACGCCGCGGTGAGCGCGTCGGGGGCGCTGAACGCGGTGGCCACCGGGCTCATGAAGATCGCCGACGACATCCGCTGGCTGGGGAGTGGCCCCACGTCGGGTATCCACGAAATCAGCCTCCCCGCCATTCAGCCGGGCTCGTCCATCATGCCGGGGAAGGTGAACCCCGTGATGTCCGAGTCTATGATGATGGTGGCCGCCCGGGTCATGGGGAACCACACCACCATCACGGTGGCGGGAAGCCGGGGGAACTTCGAGCTCAACGTGATGATGCCGGTGCTGGCCTCGTCCCTGCTCGAGTCCGCCACGCTCCTCGCGAACGTCGCCCGCGCTTTCACCGACAAGTGTGTGGTAGGCATCGAGGCCAACCCGGACCGTTGCCGGGAGTTGCTGGAGCTGAATCCCAGCGTCGCGACCGCGCTGAACCCCTACATCGGGTACGACAAGGCCGCCGTAGTGGCGAAGACCGCCGCGAAGGAGCACATGAGCGTGCGAGATGTCGTGATCAGAGAGGGCCTGCTGCCGGCCGAGGAGATCGACGAGGCCCTGGACGTGCGCGGGATGACGGAGCCAGGGCTACCGGAGAAGGAACGCCCGTAAAGGAAAGAAATCCGACAGGCCGCCGAAGCCGGCCCACCTCACCTTCGTGCTTCGGCAACCCGTCGGTCTGGTGTCCTCGTCACGGTTCAGAAGAGCAGCGGGATGGGCTGGAGCCTCGTCTCCGCGGCGCGCTTCATGAACGCGTTCGTGTACGCCCGGATCTCGGCACCGTGGGCGTAGATCTCCACCATGTAGAGGTCCGAGGGCCGCATGGTGTCGAGGAAGTCCATGCCACCGAAGACAGGGACCTCGTCGATGTAGACGTACGGCTCGATGAGCCTGCCCCTCCGGTAGACGCACATGCTGCCGATGCCGGCGCACGGCTCCATCCATATCCCCGCACGCGCCTTGAAGAAGTCGAACATCTCCGGCGCTCCGGAGGTGGCCAGCTGATCCCGGCTGAAGAACTGTACCGAGAATGGCGCCGACTCGCGCCGCCTTGCGAAGCGGCCCACCACCACGTGCAACCCCTTCAAGAGAATGGGTTTCGCGGTCATCGTCAGCGTCACCGGGACTCCGGCCTCGACGGTCCGTTTGACGGTGAGCGTGTCGTATCCCAACTGCTCCGCCGTGAGCGAGACGGTTCCGGGCGTGATCTTCTGCAGCGTGAACCGCCCATGCTCATCCGTGAGGGTCCCCCAGCCATCCCCGGTGACGGAAACGAAGGCGCCAACAAGCGGCTTCCCCGCCTGGTTGACCACGGTTCCCACCACATTTATCGGTGGCTGAGCCGGAACCTTCTGCGCGTGTCCGTCCTTCGCCAGAAACGCCAACGCGACGAGCGCCAGGCTCGCCGCCCAGAGCGCGGGCTCCCACCGGCCCCACGCTCGCTTGATCTCGAGTTGTTTCCTCGTCCCAATCATCGTAATGCCTCCCAGTCGACGATCCGGGCAGATGGTGCTTTTGGATCGCCTGGACCTTTTCGGTCCTGTCCCAGGGCATTCTTCAAGCAAAGGCCGTGCCTGATCCAAAACCCTTGTCCCACAGGGGCTCTCGAAGAACGCTGTCCTCTCGAGAGGACGGCCCATTTGCACCAGTGCAAAAAAACGAGCGACGGTAGGCTGGCGCCTACCGCCGCTCTGGCACGCCCCCCCCAGGGCGTGAGGCCCAGCCCGGATGGGCTTGGGCACATCGTGTCCGGCATCACAGCCCGAAGGGCTGCGATACCGGTCCTGCAACTACGCCGTCTTGCGCTCCAGGCTCGTGATGAGCTTGCGGTTCCGCACCTCACCCATCGGCACTCCCCCCGGGGGCTGGACGCGGGTCACGTTGCCCTCCAGGTAGAGGGGATATCCCCAACCGCCGACTTGGACCACCTGCACCAGCTCGGACTGAGGGCCCTTGGGAGCCGGAATCGGCTCCGTGATGGACCGCCACACGCGGTCGACCAGGGACATGCGCTCCGAAACGGACGTGGCCCAAGCGGCCATCCTCATCAGACGGCATTCGGTGGGCGAGAGGCCGCGCACCACGCGACGGTGTCCCGGGAAGCTGTGCGAAAGGAGGAAGGACACAGCCTCGGCTTCCGGAAGGGGCTCGACGGTGCTCGTGAATTTCCCGGGTGTCCGGACTTTGCGTCCATCCCGGATGTCGATGAATCCATCGGCCGATATGCGCATTTTTCGGGGGCTCCTGACTGTGAGTTAGGGGGGGTAAGCACCCGTTCCCGGAAGCAACGGCCCGCACGAGGGTTCAAGGCCTGTGCCGGGGGTAGCAGGAGCGTTTCTGTGCGCTCTTCTGTTCTTTTAAGTTGTTTTATGCCATTCGGTTACACGATTTGACATGCTCGCGTCCGGCGAGCCCCGTGGTGGGCGAAATCGGGGAAACCGGTTCCGTCGGGGGCAAACTTTGCCGAGCTTGCGGGTCGAATGACGAGGTGACTGCAGAGCGGACCGACGGATGCCACGAAGACCCGATGACGAGTTGGGGGCCCACGTCTCGACGGAAGGGGGTCTGCAGCATGCGCCGGCGAGGGCCCGGGAGATCGGAGCGGCCTGCCTGCAGCTCTTCACGAAACAGCCCAGCCGGTGGGCCGAGCCCGTGGTGGGCGCCGACACGGCGGCAGCCTTCGCCGACGCGCGTGACCGGTACCGCGTCCGGGTGGCCGGCGCGCACGACTCCTATCTGATCAACCTCTCCTCACCCGACCCGGCTCTCCGGGCCCGGTCGCTCGAGTGCTTCATCGGGGAGTTGAGACGTTGTCACGCGCTGGGGCTGGAATTCCTCGTCACGCATCCGGGGAATGCCACCGACGGGGATCGGGGTGCGGGGATTCGCCGGAACGCTGAAGCGCTGACCCGGGCCATGCGCGAGGTGGAGGGGCCCACCCGTGTCCTCCTGGAGCTCACCGCCGGGAGCGGCACCAGCGTCGGGGGCTCCTTCCCGGACCTGGCTGCGATCCTGAACGAGATGGGCCACGACGTGCGCGATCGCGCAGGAGTCTGCGTGGACACGTGCCATGCCTATGCGGCCGGCTACGACCTCGTGGAGGACTACGACGGCGTGTGGACCGAGTTCGACCGGGTGCTCGGGTGGGAGCTTCTGTGGCTCCTGCACCTCAACGACTCGAAGCATCCCCTGGGGTCACGCAAGGATCGTCACGAGAACCTCGGGCGCGGCACCCTCGGACCGGAGCCGTTCCGTCGCATCATGCTCGACGAGCGGCTCCGGGCGGTGCCGAAGATCCTGGAGACACCCAAAGGCGACGATCCGGTGGCCGCCGACCTCCGCAACCTGAGATTCCTGCGGACCGCCAGACGCCGCGGCTGATGGCGGCACCCGCGTGCGCCGGGGTGGCGCGGCGCGCGCCACCCCAGGGTCGTCAGGGCGCGCCGGCCCCGGTCGCCTCGTCGTCCACGAGGGCGCGCACACGAATACGCGTTCCCGCCTTCACCCCCAGGAAGGGCTTGAGGATTCCCGCCACCAGGAGCACCAGCCCAAAGGCGCATACGAGCAGGGGGCCGGTGGCGAAATCCCAGTAGAAGGACGCGCCGATTCCCAGCACGATGGCCAGCGCGCCCGAGCCCCACGCGATGAGCACGGCCACGGCGAAGCGATTCGTGAAGAAGAACGCGACCACCGCTGGGATGACGAGGGCGCTGAAGACCATCAGGACGCCCGCCACCTCCACCGAAAACGAGATCACGATTCCGAAGGAGACGTAGAAGAGGAAGTCCCAGAGGCGAACCTTCTTGACCTTCTCCGGATGGAAGGACACGGACAGGAAGTATCGCCGAAGCACGACATGGAAGAGGGCCACCAGGGCGTAGACCGCGGCCATCTTTCCGATGGTGGGCCAGTCCACCCAGATGAGCGTGCCGGTGAGGGTCTCCTTGATGTGCTCGGCGCCCTCGGCGGTCATCCCCGCCAGGAGGATCACCGCAGCGGAGGCCACCACGTAGACGATTCCGATGATCGCCTCCTGCGGCACCGCGGATCCCTCTTCCATGCGGGTGAAGCTGAAGATCAGGGCGCCGAGGAGTGTGGCCCCCAGAGCGAAGACGGTGGACAGCGTGGTCCCCATCTCGATTCCGAGGAGCAGCGCCACCGTGGTTCCGAAAGCCGCGACCTGGGCGAAGGCGAGGTCAACGAAGATCACCTGCCTGGCGATGACGTGAAGACCCAGATATGCATGGATGAGCAAGATGACCAGGGCCGCCACGACCGGCGGAATCATGAGATCGAGCATGGATCTTCCTGTCGTCGAATGAGGCGTGAGGTCGCTTCCGGCGACCGCTTCAGCTCTTCGCGAAGGCAGCGGCGAGCTGTGTTACCCAAAGGTCCACCAGGCTGAAGTAGTCGCCCACTCCGGCCACCACCCCAGGTGCCATGGGCACCTGCACCAGCGTCGCCCCGCTCCTGTCCGCCACCGTCTGCACCTTGCTCCGATCGAAGTAGGACGCCGCCAGCAGGACCTTGATGTGGCCGTTCTTGATCTCCTGGATGATCTCGGCGACGTGGCCCGGAGTGGGCGGGATCCCCGGCTTGGACTCGATGTAGTCCGCGCACTTCACCTGGAAGCGATCCTCGAAGTACGCCCAGTTCTTGTGGTAGCAGATCATGGACTTACCACGGAAACCCTCTCCTTGCTTGAGCCAGCCCCCGAGGTCTTGGAGGAGAGGATGTCCCTGGTACTGGTTCGTCTGGAGGAAGTCGAAGAGGGTGCCGTTCAGCGCCATCTGTTCGAGGGTGGGCCCACCGAGGAGCTCCACGAGACGATCCCCGAAGAGCTTCTTGTAGATGCGGTCGGTGAACGTGGCCAGCCCGGCGTCGAAGACGGAGGCGCGCTCCGGGGCCACCTTTTTGAGCCCCGACGTGATGTTCCGCGCCACTTGAAGGGTGGTGAGGGGCTCCGTCGTCAGGTGTGGGTTGCCGTAGATGTGCACGTCCCCGGCGCTCCGGTCGTTGGATACCGGGATGTCGAGCAGATGGACGCCTGTGTATGCGGTGATGTAGCCCTTTCCGCCCTCCATCACGTCTGGATTGCGCGCCTTGTCCAGGAGGGGCGGTACCCACAGCTCCAGGTCGAGCCCCGTCGTGACGAAGGCCTGGGCTCTCCTCAGGGCCAGGGCGAAGCTGGGCTTCGGCCGTACGAAATGGGCGTCCTCGTTGGGGTTCGCGATGGACGTCACCTCGACCTGATCCCCGCCGATCTCCCGGACGAGCTCCGCATACACCGGAAGTGTGGTCACGACCCGGATGGGGGCGGCCTTCGGAGCCTGTTGTCCGCCGGGGCCACCGCCGGAGGCGGCGAGTGTGGCAGCGGCGAGCAGGGCAGTTGCGATCATGATTCGTTCTCCTGTGTCCCATCGCAGTCCTGGAGGGCCTGCGCGGGCGTGGTTTGCGAGTCTAATACGTCTCGTGCTTGTGCGGACCCATGGAGAAGGTCACCTGGACGAACAGCCTGCCGTCGTGACCGTCCATGAAGCTCCGGCCCAACAGGTCGTACTCCGCCCTTACGCGTACGAACTCGCTCTGCCACCACGTGAGCGTTGGGGCAAAGAGGGTCGAGGTCTGCGTGGGGTCGTGCGGGTTCTCCGTCCAGTCGTACCGGGCACCGGCCAGCCAACTGTACCCGAGGCGGAGCTCCGCCATGGTCCAGTAGCCCTTCGCCCGGTCCCTTCCACCGGGGGAGCGGGAGCCGTCGAGCCCAACCAGGCCGTCGACAACCTTCACCCCTCCGTGGAAGTTGAAGCCCCGGTAGCTGGCCCGGGACGGCGGGCGCCAGGTGAAGGCCACCTCGCCACCGTAGACGACGCGATTGAAGAGGTTGTCGGTCTCCTCGTAACTGGCGTTCACTCGAGTGAGCGCCAGGTTCAGGTCGGTGGAAGCGCTCAGCTGCCAGAATCCGTTCACGTTCACCAGGACGGACGGGCGGTCCGACGTTCCCCAGAGCAGCTCGTTCTCCGAACGTGTCACCTCCACCGTGGCCTCGTAGGTGCCCGCTCCGCCGCCCCCGAAGGGCGCCAGGTAGTGGAGGGACAGCCCCGTGCCCGCCAGGGGCTCCTCCCCGAAGAACGCGAGGTTGGGGAGGTCGCGGGACTGGAACGGGTAGGCGTGGGAGTGCCAACGGTTCAGCATCCCGAATTGCTGGTGGAAGAGGCCCACCTTGAGGCCCAGGTTGAGTGGGAGCTTCACCCACTCCATGTAGCCTTCTTCGACGTTGAGGGCCGTGCCCTCCTCACCGTCGAGGCCCGTGTCGAAGGGTGTGATCTCACCGCCGGGAGCGTGGCGTGTGATGAAGACCTTGGCCCGAGAGAAGGGGTCGAGGTTCGACTGGATGGCGAGCTCGAACTCCCTGGCGAAGAAGTCCTCGTGGTTCGCACTGCCCTTGATGACCTGACCGAACAGGTCTCCCGTGACGCTGATCTCGGGATTCAGCGCCTGCAATGAGCGCTGCCGGCCCACGAACTCCTGAGGCTCGGCGGCCTTCTCGGGTGGCGGCGTGACGCCGCCTCCACCGGCGCTGGCTGCAGCGGCCGCCGCCGCCCGCAGCTTCGCCAGGGCATCCTGCTCCTGAGTCTGGGCGGAGGTGGCAGTGACGCCGGCCGCCTGCAGGCGGGCGACCTCGGCGCGGAGACTGTCCACGAGCGCCGCAAGGCGTTGGACCTCGAGGCGAAGAGAGTCCGGAGTGGCCGGGGGGTGCTGTTGCGCGGACAGGGGAGGAGCGCACAGGGCGAAAAGCAGGGCGAGCGCTCCTCCGCGAGGCAGGCGGTGGTTCTGTGCGGTTCTTGGCATCGGGGGTCTCCTCGGGGCTGCCAAGTCGAGAGACGAACGGGGTCCGGAGGACCCGGGCAGGGGGCTCCGGATTCTCGTGTGTCACCGTCCGATGTGACGACGGTCGCTCGTCAGGCGAAGGGAGGGGCCCGAGGGTGGTGGGTGGCTCTCGTGGGGCGGGGAGAGACCGCCGACGCTTCCGGAGGCTCCACGAACGAGACCACTTCGGCGGGGCGCAGCCACTCTGTGCCTACCGTGGGCACCGGGTGGTTGGCCCGGACCTGCAAGCACAGGTTGTGATCGTGGCCCGGCGGACAGGTAGACGGGTCGTGACCGGGCCGCTCGAGCGCGAGGTGATGCTCAAGCTCGGCACGGTCGAGGATGGGGATCGCCACGCTCGGTGCCAGCATCAGCACCGCAAGGGGCACCCCGAAGGCCCGTCGGATTCTGCGTCCAACGCTATTCATAAGCGATCCAGGCTATGACCGCTGACTACACGTGTCAACGATTCGAGGTCCGGGGGTCCCGAACCGCCGCTCGTGTCGCGGGGGCGACGGAGCCCGGTGTCGCGAACCGGGGCCTATCCCCTATATTTCACATGCGTACCGGAGGAATACGTTATTGAGCCAACACTCCTGAAGCCGGGACTGACTCCCGAGCTGGACGCCAGGCCCCCGCAGTGGGGAAGGCGGAAAGGCCCGGGGAGGTCACCAGAAGTATTTCCCGGGCTTCAATAAACCCCCTCCGGTACGTAGCGGGGGCCGGCGTCCGAGGACGCCGGCCCTTTCGCACGCATGGCGGTTGGTCTGTAGTCGGAAATCGGACCCAGAGCCACGCGTCGGGGTAGCCCGGAGTCCCGGGATTCGGCACCAGCGGTCGGCCGTCACGGGCCTGCCCACCGACAAGCGTCCGACGTTTTCAGGAGAGAGGCATGCCCATCGTCCGAGCGACCCGTCGCTTCCATTTCGCTGCTGCCCATCGGCTCTTCCGACCTGACTGGTCGGATGAGCGCAACCGGGAGGTCTTCGGGGCCTGCACCAACCCGAACTGGCATGGACACAACTACGAAGTGGACGTGACGGTGGAAGGGCCCGTGGATCCCGAGACCGGGTATGTCATGGACCTCAAGCGGTTGCGCGACATCCTCGACGCCCGGGTCGTCCGGGACGTGGATCACCGGAATCTCAACGTCGAAGTCGACTGGATGGAGGGCATGAACCCGACCACGGAGAACCTGGCCGTGGCCATCTGGAACCGCATCGCCGGAGGCCTTCCGGAAGGCACCCGGCTCGCCAAGGTCGTCGTCCACGAGACGCCACGGAATTCCGTGGAGTACACGGGGCAGGTATGACAATCAAGATCTCGACAAAGGAAGGGTCGGACGCTGGAGCGGCAACGGACCCGGTGAGACTGGGGGACCTTCCCTTCGAGGCGTTGGTGGCCGAGATGATCCGACGGCTCGGGGACGATCCCGAAAGAGCGGGGATGGTCAAGACCCCCGAGCGCGTGCGCAAGTCCATGGAGTTCCTTACTCAGGGGTACCACCAGAGCGCCGCGGAAGTGGTGGGGGACGCCGTCTTCGAGGAGCGCCACCACAACATGGTGCTGGTGAAGGACATCGAGCTCTACTCGATGTGCGAGCACCATTTGTTGCCGTTCTTCGGCAAGGCCCACGTCGCCTACATTCCCAACGGCCGGATCATGGGGCTGTCCAAGGCGGCGCGGATCGTGGAGATCTACTCGCGGCGCTTCCAGGTTCAGGAACGCCTCACGGAGCAGGTGGCCCAGGCGGTCTGGGACACGCTGCAGCCCCAGGGCGTGGCGGTGGTGGTGGAGGCCTACCACCTGTGCATGATGATGCGAGGGGTCCAGAAGCAGAACTCCAAGACCATCACGTCGGCGATGCGAGGCGCCTTCCTGGAGGATTTGCGCACCCGGGACGAGTTCCTGCGCCTAACCACCAGCGTGCACTCCCCGCTGTGAGCGACGCCGGATCCCTCCGGGGCCTGGACGCTCTGGTGACCGGGGCGAGTCGGGGCATCGGTGCCCGGGTGGCCGAGCGCTTGGCGGAAGAAGGCGCACGGGTCTGGCTTCTGGCCCGCTCGGGGGACGCCCTGGACGCCGTTGCCGCCCGCATCGGGGCGACGGCCCTACCCGCTGATCTGGCCGACGATGCATCGGTGTGGAGCGCCCTTGATCGTCTTCAGGAAGCGGTTGGGGGGCCACCCGGCCTCGTGGTGAACGCCGCAGGCGTCTTCGGCCTCGAGCCCCTCGCCACCGAGACGGTCCTGGACTTCGATCGGCATGTGGAGGTCAACCTGAGGGGCGCCTTCCTGGTGATCCGGTCGCTCCTGCCGGCGATGCTCGAGCGGGGCGACGGGCTCATCGTCAACGTCGGCTCCGTCGCCGGCCGCCGGGCCTTCCCGGGCAACGGCGCGTACTCCGCGTCGAAGTATGGCCTGCGTGGGATGCATGAGGTGCTCCTGGAGGAAGTTCGGGGGACGGGGGTACGGGCCACGCTTCTCGAGCCGGCCGCCACGGATACCTCGGCATGGGATCGCCACGATCCGGACTCAGCCCCGGATCTCCCCAACCGATCGGCCATGCTCGACGTCGATGACGTGGCCGAGGCCGTCGTATTCGTAGCATCCAGGCCCCCGCATGTGAGAATACCCCTTCTTCAGATCGAGCGTGCTTGATGAGCGAGCCCTGCGTGTACACGGTGAGCGTTCAGGCCCACTACGACGCCGCCCACTTCCTGGTGCACTATCACGGCAAGTGCGAGCGGCTCCACGGCCACCGCTACGTGGTGGATGTCGCGGTGCAGACTTCGGAGCTCAACGAGGCGGGGATCGCATTCGACTTCGTGGACCTGAAGCGCGAGTTGAGGATCCTGGCCGATTCACTCGACCACCAGCTGTTGAACGAGCTCCCGCAGTTCGAGGGCGTGGAGACGAGTGCCGAGAACCAGGCGCGCTGGTTCTACGGCGAGCTGAAGAAGAGGCTTCCGGCGCCCCTGGCCGGGGGGCTGTTGTATGCGCGCGTGTGGGAGACGCCCACCCAGTGGGCTCAGTATGGTCCGGCCGGCGCTCCCTTGCCCACGCCCCGCTCTCCGGAGCTCTGAGTCCTTCGAGACCTGGCGTGCACCTTCTCCTCACCGATCGCCTGACCTGCCCCCGCTGTGGGCCGCGGTTCGGCCTGATCCTGCTCGCACGGAGCGTCGTGGACCGACGGGTCCTCGAGGGGACCCTCGGGTGTCCCAACTGTCGTGACGGATTCGATGTCCGTGGCGGATTCGGAGACCTGCGGGCTCCACCCCGAGATGCGCTCCCAGCCGGCCGGGCCGGTGACCCCGGTCCGGCGGCCCCGGAGGATGTGGAGCGCCTTGCGGCGCTGCTGGGGGTGGCCGAAGGACCGGGAACGCTCGCGCTCGTCGGCAAGCCGTCCCGCATGGCCGCCGGGCTCGCGGAGCTCGTCTCGGGAGTGGAGGTGGCGGCTGTGGATGCGGACCTCGCCCGCTGGCCGGAATCGCCCGGCGTGAGCCGGCTCGTCGCTCGACCGGGCCTCCCCTTCTTCGATCAGACTCTACGCGGTGCCGCCGTGGACGGTGACCTCGGGTCCCCGTGGATCCGGGAGGCCTGCAGGGCGGTGTCACGGCTGGCACGGGTGGTGGTGACGAGCGCACCGGAGGGCGCCGGGGCACTCCTCGAAGAATCGGGGTTGCGCATTCTGGCCGCAGAAGCCGGAACCATCGTCGCGGCAAGAGGTTGAGAGTCCTCGAGGGCGTTGCGCCTCCGCCCTTCGGTTCTCTACCTTCACGCATCCCGCGGGTGGTTCTCGCACCCGTGATCTCTCCTCCGGGTTCCTGGGCATGGCGTTCTGGAAGAAGCTCTTCGGTGACGCGGACTCGGGTCGTGTAGACTACTACCGCGAGGGCGTGGAGCTGCTGAAGGAAGGCAAGTTCCACGAGGCCCTGACGTCGTTCAGGCTGGCCCTCAAGGACTCGCCGGGGGACACCGTCATCCTGCAACAGATCGCGATCTGCTACACCCGTATCGGCATGACCGAAGAGGCCGCGAAGACCTACCGCCATGTCCTGCAGAAGGAGCCCGGGGCATCCGGGGCCCATTATGGTCTCGCCTTCATCCTCCTTCGCACCGGACGGGCCGATGAAGCCGCCGACCACCTGGAGGCTTTTCTGGCACAGGCGCCCGCCGGCCCCGAGGCGGGAGACCACGTCGCTCATGCCCGCGCCGCACTGGCCCAACTGAGGGGTGAGGCGCACGAGTCGATCCCCGAGCCACCGCCGGATGAGCTCTTCTAGAGTCGGGCTCCGGTGGATGGGCGATGGGCTGGGGTTCGTCGGTGGGGCTGACGGCGGTCCGGAGATCTCCCTGGAAAGCGGCGGTGCCCGCTCCCCTTCGCCCACGCAGCTGCTTCTCATGTCGCTTGCGGGGTGCATGGGCATCGATGTCGTCGATATCCTTGGCAAGTCGCGGGTGCCGCTGGAGGCGCTAGAGGTGACCGTGGAAGGGGATCGTGCTCTGTTCCCGCCCAAGTACTTCACCGCCATCCGACTGACCTACAGGGTCCGTGGACCCCAGCCGGAGCACGAGGAGCGGGTGCGGCGGGCCGTGGCCCTCTCCAAGGAGAAGTACTGCAGCGTTCTGCACACCCTCCGTTCGGACCTGTCCCTGGACATCCGCGTCGAGCGGCTCTAGCAGATAATCGAAGGTTCTCCCAATGGGCGACTCCGACTACGCGAGCAATCCGACGCCGGTGCCGGGCACCACACTCACAAAGCTCTTCTTCACCGCGATCGACCGATTCGGCGGAGCTCCCGCGTTCGGGCGCATCACCCCGTCCGAAGAGGTGCAGGAATTCTCGTATGTGGAGATCCTGGCACGGGTGCAGGTGGTGTCGGCCGCCCTCGACGCATGTGGGCTCGAGCGCGGCGACCGGGTCGCCATCCTCTCAGAGAATCGACTGGAGTGGGCGCTGACCGACTTCGGGTGCCTCTGCAACGGACTCGTGGACGTCCCCGTCTACCCGAGCCTGACGGCCCAGCACATTGCGTACATACTGCGCGATTGCCGGGCGAAGCTCGTGTTCGTGCCGGACACCAGTCGCATGGCGCGCGTGGTGGAAGCGCGCGCGGCCTCCGGAGCGACGTTCGAGATCGTCGTCTTCGATCCCCCGGAATCCCTCCCGGAGGGTGTCGTGGGGTGGGAAGCGTTCCTGGCCCGGGGAGCCGATGTCGCCGCCGGCACCGGCCAGAAGGAGTTCCGCGCACGAGCGTTGCAGGCGAAGACCGACGACGTCGCGACGATCTTGTACACGTCCGGGACCACGGGAGACCCGAAGGGCGTCATGCTCACCCACGGGAACGTGGGATCCAACGTCGAAGCATGCCACATGGCGCTGGACGTGGGCCACGAGGACGTCACTGTGAGCTTCCTCCCGCTCTCACACATCCTCCAGCGCATGGTGGACTACCTCTTCTTCTCGGCCGGGTGCAAGATCGTCCACGCCCGCTCGATGCTCACGGCCGCGGACGACATGCGTCTCGCCCGTCCCACGGTGGCCGTGGCCGTGCCCCGCTTCTACGAGAAGGTGCACGCGGCGGTGATGGAGGTAGGGGGTCCGAAGAGGGTCGTCGTTCGGTGGGCCGTGGCCGTGGCGGACAGGGTTGCCGGCATTCGCCTGGCGGGTGGAACCCCCTCGGGCCTCCTGGCTCTCCAGTTCGCTCTGGCCGACCGGCTGGTCTTCTCCAAGGTCCGGGCCGCCGTGGGGGGACGCATCCGCTTCTTCGTGAGCGGATCCGCGCCCCTGGCTCCGGAGCTGAACCGGTTCTTCTACTCCATCGGGATGGTGATCCTCGAGGGATACGGCCTGACCGAGACGAGTCCCGTCACCAACGTGAACACGGCCAAGGACTTCCGTATAGGCACCGTGGGGAAGGCCGTGGCCGGGACGGAGGTCCGGATCGCCGAGGACGGTGAGATCCTGATTCGGGGTCCCCAGGTGATGAGGGGGTATTACAACCGGCCGGAGGACACGGCCGAGGCCGTCGAAGCGGACGGGTGGTTCCACACCGGCGACGTGGGTGAGCTCGACGCTGACGGATTCCTGCGCATCACCGACCGCAAGAAGGACCTCATTGTCACAGCGGGAGGAAAGAACGTCGCGCCTCAACCCATCGAGAACCGGGTGAAGGCCAACCCCCTCGTGGAAGAGGTCGTCATCGTCGGCGACCGACGGAAGTTCGTGTCGGCTCTGGTGGTGCCGGCGTTTCCGGAGCTGGAAACGTGGGCACGGTCGGAGGGCATCACCTGGACCGAGCACCGGGATCTCCTGGAGAACGATCGCGTCCGCCGACACCTCGAGGACGAGGTGTCGAAGAGCTTCGTCGGGCTCGCGTCCTACGAGACGCCGAAGAAGGTTGTCTTCCTGGAGAGCGATTTCAGCATTCAGGACGGATCGCTCACTCCGACGCTGAAAGTGAAGCGGAAGGTCGTACAGGAACGATTCCGGGCGGTCATCGACGCCCTGTACGAGGAGGCCGAGCAGACGCATGGCCGCTGATGCCAGGGTGGACACCCACGTTCGTGTGGCTCTCGTGACCGTCCCCGACGGTTCCACCGCGGAGCGGCTGGGGAGAATCCTGGTGGAGGAGCGGCTCGCCGCGTGTGCCAACATCGTGCCGGGCGTCAGGTCGATCTACCGGTGGCAGGGCGAGGTGCAGAACGACGCCGAAGTGCTGGTCGTCCTGAAGACGACGGACGCCCGGGGAGAGGACCTGTCGCGGAGGGTGACGGAGCTGCACCCGTACGAGGTACCCGAAGTGCTGCTCCTCGAGGTGGGCGGTGGACACCTGCCGTACATCGAGTGGGTACGCCAACAGATGGCTACGCCGAGAGCGGGAAGACCGTGAAGGAGGGGCGCCGCCGGAAGGGTGGGAAGAAGGCCAAGCCGAAGGCTCCCGAGCAGGGGGATCTTCTGAAGGAAGAGAAGACGCCGGACGTGGAGGCGGAGGCGGTCTCCGACTCCGACGTGGGGGAGGCCGCGAAGGCGGCGGCGGACGCAGTCCGATCCTCTGCCAAGAAGACCGCGAAGAAGGGGCGCCGCCGGAAGGGTGCAAAGAAGGCCAAGCCGAAAGATCCCGGGCAGGAGGATCTCCTGGCGGACGGGAAGACGGCGGACGTGGAGGCGGACTCCGGCTCTGGTGCGGGCGAAGTCGCGAAAGAGGAGCCGGCGACGGCGGGAGCGAGCGAGACGAC
Source organism: Gemmatimonadota bacterium (assembly GCA_022340755.1). Lineage (GTDB taxonomy): Bacteria > Gemmatimonadota > Gemmatimonadetes > Longimicrobiales > Gaopeijiaceae > SZUA-318. Next base: position 14,696 of record JAJDNI010000174.1, on the reverse strand, counting down.
CGCTTCCGACCAACCCGAGACGGCAGCCGAGGAGCCGGCGACGGCGGAAGGGAGCGAGACGACCGCTTCCGGCAAGTCCGAGGCGTTGGCCGAGAAGCCCGCGGGGAAGGGCCGCGAGCAATCCCCGCGGGAGCCCGCCAAGGGTGGTACCGCCAAGGCGTCGAAGGAGTCTTCCAGGAAGCGAGCCCGTCTCCGCGGGAGCACTCCCCCTGCGGATACCGCCCGACGCGCCGTGGTATTCGAGCTCGTGGGGGACGACATGCCCCAGACCCCCGTCGCGCCGCCCGCCGGAGAGCGGCTGGGCCGCGCCAAGGAGCTCGTCCAGGCAGGACGCGTGGGAGACGCCATGGATCTCTACCGCGCGATCCTCCTCGACAACCCCGCCAGCCTGAAGGCCCGCAACAATCTCGGAGCCCTCTACGAGGCGCTCGGGCAACATGCCCTGGCGCTGGAGCAGTTCGAGGCCGCAGCGAAGATCGAGCCGACGAACGTGGAGGTGCTCAGCAACCTGGGCTCGACCCTGGGCGCCCTCGGGCGGTACGAGGAGAGCGAGCTGGAGTTGAGACGGGCACTTCGACTCGAGCCGGACAACGTCGAGGTGCACGCGAGCATCGGAATCCTCCACTTCCGCCGCGGCCTGTACGCTCAGGCCGAGCTCGACCTCCGTTGGGTGTGCGAACGGAATCCGGACCACGCCCAGGCGTTCTTCTATCGGGGCGAGGCGCTCAATCGGCTTGGTCGGGTGGACGAGGCGCTCGAAGCGCTCGAGCGGGTTACGGTGCTCCAGCCCAACAACAACAAGGCGTATTATACGATGGGCCTCCTGTACGACCGGAAGCACCTGACGGCCGAGGCGGCTGCCATGTACCGCAGGGCGAGGGAGTTGCAGAAAGGGTGATCCAGGTCTTCGTGGGCGAGCTCGTATCGTGCGAGATGGAGGGGATCGTGTGCCCCATCCGGTCTGATGGGGCACCGATGACCGCCGCGGCCAGGGACGTCCTGAGTGGGGCGGGGCCCGGCGTCATGGAGCGGCTGGAGAGGATGGGGGCGCTCCCGGTGGGCGGTGCCTTCATCACTCCGTCCGGGAGCCTGAGCGCCGACTTCCTCATCTTCGTCGTAACCGCATCGGTGGACGAGGCGGAGATCTCCCATTCCGTGCAACGTGCCCTCCGCAACGGCCTGCGTCGCGCCGCGGAGTGGGGGCTCCTGTCCCTGGCGGTGCCTGCCCTCGGGATCGGCGTCGGCCACCTCGAGCCTGAAGAGGATGCCCGGGCGGAGGTGGAGATCCTCATGAATCACCTGGACGAGGGGCAGCCTCCCCTCGAACTGACCCTCATGGTCGCCAGCGAATACGAGAAGGAGATGTTCGCCCGACTCTTGGACGTGCTCGGCCGGGAGCGCTCCCCGTCCGGAAGCTGACGCGTGGGCCGACGCATCTTCGGGGGCGCCGTCCTCCTGACCTGGCTGGCCATGGTCGGTTGGCAGGTCCGTCGCGTGTACTTCCAGCCCGAGTTGGCCCGCCTGGCGGAGGCCGCGCGCTCGCTGGCTCCCGGGGTGAGCTTCTATACGCTTACCATGAACGGCCATTCCGTGGGACAGGCGACGTCACGCCTGGACACGGTACCCGAGGGATTCGAGCTGGACGACCTGATGAGCCTGCGCATGCCGGCCCTGGGCCAGACCGGAACGGCGGTGGCGCGCACCCGTGTAGACCTTACTCGCTCGCTCGTGATGCGCTCCTTCGCGTTTTCCCTGGACAGCGACGTGGGCCGCTTCGAGGCCACGGGCACGCTCGACGCGGATACCACCCTTTCGGTCACGCTGCGCTCCGCCGGCAGCGAGCAGAAGCTCCACTTCCGCATGGAACAGCCGCCGGTCTTCTCGTCGGTGGTTCCCATCCGGGTGGCGATGGGGAACGGGCTTGCGGTGGGATCGAGCATCCGCCTCCCCGTCTTCGACCCCACGACCATGGGGACACAGACCGTCGAAGTCCGCGTCCTTGATCACGACACCGTGGTCGTGCCCGACAGCGCGGCGCTGGATGCGAGCACCGGTCGCTGGTCCCCGGCCCACTACGATTCGATTCCCGCCTGGCGCATCGCGGAGGTCTTCGGGGGCGTCACGGTGGACAGCTGGGTGGACGAGGACGGCCGCATCCTCAGGTCGTCCAGCCCCCTCGGATTCTCCATGGAGAAGACCGAGTACGAGCTGGCCCGCCAGAGCCAGCAGGACGAGGCCCAGGCATCCGGGTCCGGCGCCGCGGGCGGCGACGTCATCCTGTCCACCGCGGTGCGGAGCAACGTGGATCTGTCGGACGCGCAGCAATACGACGAGATCCGCTATCTCCTGAGCGGCACCGACCTGGAGGGCTTCGCTCTGGACGGCGGACGTCAGGAGCTCCGCGGGGACACCGTCATCGTTCGCCGTGAGCGCTGGAACCGGCTGGATCCGGGATACCGTTTGCCCTATCCGCGCATGGATCTGCGTGACGCGCTCGAGCCGGAGCCCCTCATCCAGAGCGACGATCCCCGCATCATCAAGAAGGCGAGGGAGATCACCGCGTGGCGGTCGCAGTGGCGCCTGGACCCCAAGCAGACCGCCCGGCAATTGACGCGGTCGGTGTACGGCATGATCGACAAGAAGGTCACGTTCTCGGTGCCCAATGCGGTCCAGGTGCTGGACGCCCGCCGTGGGGACTGCAACGAGCATACGGTGTTGTTCGTCGCCCTGGCTCGCTCGCTCGGTCTGCCGGCGCGCACGGCCGTGGGGCTGGTCTGGGTGAACGGCGCGTTCTACTACCACGCTTGGCCGGAGGTCTGGCTGGGGCGGTGGGTTGCGGTGGATCCCACCTTCGGGCAGGTCCCCGCCGACGCCTCGCACATCCGGTTCGTCATCGGCGGACTCGCTGACCAGGTGGAGATCGTGCGTCTCATCGGAAACCTGCACATCGACGTTCTGGACCGACGGGTGGCGGCTGCCGACCGAGGAGGCGCACGGCTCGCTTCCAAGGGGTCGCCGTGACCGACGTCCACGCGCACGGATCGCCTCCGGGGGCGGCCGCCGACGAGATGCTGCGGCTGGAGGGCGTGGTGAAGCGGTACGGACGCTTCACGGCCGTGGCGGGCCTCGACCTGTCGGTGCGACAGGGCGAGATCTTCGGCTTCCTGGGGCCCAACGGCGCGGGTAAGACCACCACCATCCGAATGGTAGCGGGTGTTCTGCAGCCCAGTTCAGGACGCATCGTCGTCGGAGGAGACGACCTGCTGCGCCACCCGGATGCCGCGAAGTCCAAGATCGGATACGTCCCCGATCGTCCCTATCTCTACGACAAGCTCTCGGGTGCGGAGTTCCTGCGGTTCGTGTCGGGCCTGTGGGGGAAGACGGGCCAGGAGGCCGAGCGTCGGGCCGACCGGCTCCTGGAGCTCTTCCAGCTCGCCGATTGGAAGGACGAGCTCATCGAGAGCTACTCCCACGGGATGCGCCAGAAGCTGCTCATAAGCTCCGCCCTCATCCACCAGCCCGAGCTCATCGTCGTGGATGAGCCGATGGTGGGACTCGATCCGCGCTCGGCGCGTCTCCTCAAGGAGCTGCTGCGCGCGTTCGTGGGACAGGGAGGAACGGTCTTCCTGTCGACCCATACGCTCGAGGTGGCCGAAGCGTTGTGCGATCGCATCGCCATCATCAGCGAGGGTACGGTCATCGCCCTGGGCACAATGGAGGAGCTACGCGCCCAGGCCGATGCCGGCGGTGCGCACCTGGAGGAGATCTTCCTCAGGGTCACCGGGAGCGATGCCATGGCCGACGTCATCGACAGCCTGAAGGAAGCCGTGGACCGGTGAGCCATCGGGCTGCGATTGGCCGGCCGGGTCTCTTCTGGTTGTTGCGCCCCAAGATACGGACGCGCCTGAACCGCGCCCGCTCCGACGAAGGCCGCTTCTTCAAGGCGGGTCTGCTCGGGTTCGTGGGCCTGTTCTTCTGGGCGCTGATCTTCACCGTGATCTTCCGGATGCTCCTGTACTTCCGGAGCACGCAGGGGATCGGGGACCTCCTGGCGGGAAAGCTCCTCGGTCTGGCGTTTCTCACGTTCCTGATGATCCTCGTGCTCTCGAACGTGATCACGGCCCTGTCCACGTTCTTCCTGGCGGACGATCTCGAGCTGATCGTCGCGGCGCCCGTAGACCCGGTGAAGGTCTACGCAGCGCGCCTCGTCGAGACCATCGTCGATTCCTCCTGGATGGTGGTGCTCCTGTCGGTCCCCCTTCTGGCTGCGTACGGGATCGTCTACGCTGCGAGCTGGCGCTTCTATGCCCTCGCGGTGGGGACCGTCATTCCGTTTCTGGTTGTTCCCGCCGTGCTCGGCACCGCCACCACGCTCGTCCTGGTGAACGTCTTCCCGGCCCGTCGGACACGGGATCTCCTGGCCCTCGTCGCCCTGTTCGGGGCGGCCGGCGTCGTGGCGCTCTTCCGTCTTCTCCGCCCCGAGCGCCTCATGCGCCCGGAGGAATTCCGCAGCCTGGTGGACTTCGTGACGGTGCTGCGGACACCCACGTCTCCGTGGCTTCCCAGCGAGTGGGCCGCCGAAGGCCTCATGTCCTGTCTGAACGGTGCGTGCGAGGCCTTTCCATTCCTCTTTCTGTGGAGCACCGCGGCGGCGCTGTTCGTCCTGGGTGCGTGGCTGCACGCGCTCCGCTTCGACTCGGGCTTCAACCGTGCCCAGGAGGGCTCCGAGCGCCGAGAGGGAAGGGTGCGGTCGCGATGGCTGGACCGCCTGCTGGCCAAGGCCCGGCCCACCACGCGCGTGCTGGTGGCCAAGGAGATCCGGGTGTTCTTCCGGGATACGACGCAGTGGTCGCAGCTCATCCTGCTGGGCGTGCTCGTGGCCGTCTACGTGTACAACATCACTGTGCTTCCGCTGCACACCGGCGAGCGCGTCTCCTTCTTCCTCATCAATGTCGTCTCGTTCCTGAACCTCGGTCTGGCGGGGTTCGTGATCGCGGCCATCGCCGCACGTTTCGTGTTTCCGGCGATGTCGCTTGAGGGGCGTATGCTATGGCTTCTGCGCTCCTCTCCGTTGGACGTGAGGACGCTCTTCTGGGCCAAGTACTGGGTGGGCACCGTTCCCCTGCTGGTGATCGCGCTTCCCCTCATCGTCCTCACAGACGTCGTCCTGAAGGCTTCGCCCTTCGTTCTTGCGCTCACCACGGTCACCATGATCGGCGTGACCTTCGCCGTCACGGCGCTGGCGCTGGGGTTCGGCGCGCTCTACCCCAACTTCGAGACGGAGAACGTGGCGGAGATCCCCACTTCGTTCGGAGGGCTCCTGTTCATGATGGCTGCCGTCATGTACCTCGGGGGAGTAGTGACCCTGGAGGCGTGGCCGGTCTACCTGGTCGTCGCGTCCCGAGCCGGGCGGGGGGAGGCCCACGCGACCGTCCTGCCTCTCGTTCTGGGCATCGCCGCAGCCGCGGCGCTTACGGCGCTGGCCACGGCTCTTCCTCTGCGGGCAGGGGTACGCCGGGTGAGCAGCCTCGAAGCCTGACCCTGCCGGTCGGATGACCTATCTTCCACGCTCACGCAACGACCGTCGCGACAGCGAAGGAGATCCAATGCTCGAGGCCATCAAGAACTTCTTCCGCACGTCGATGTCACCGGCCTCCGAAGCGACGGATGCCGACAACCGGAAGGACCTGCGGCTGGCGGCGTGCGCCCTTCTGCTCGAGCTGGCCCACGCGGACGACGAGTTCGGCGAGGAAGAGCGCGGACACCTGGAGGGAGCCATCCGCCGTCAGTTCGGCCTCGATGCGGCTCAGGCGGACACTCTGCTCCGCCTGGCCGAAGAAGCCCGCGCCAAAGCGGTGGACCTGTGGCAGTTCACCAATCTCATCGCCGAGAACTACTCACTGGGCCAGAAGATGGTGCTGGCCGAGATCATGTGGGGGTTGGTGTACGCCGACGGGCGACTGGCGACGAAGGAGGACTACCTCATGCGGAAGATCTCCAACCTGCTGCGCCTGGAGCCGGGATATCTCGCCGAGGCGCGGAAGCGGGTGGAGGACAGCGGGGCGGGCGAGGACTTCGGCGCCCTCGACTGAGGACCCCCGGCTCCCCCATATTACCGCGATTCCGAACCTCGACCCTCAACGGATTCCTGCCATGCTGTCAACGCTGCGAAGTCTGGTGCCCGGTGGCTTTCTGTTCTCCCACGCAGTCTTCTGGACGGTGGTGGCCATGGTGGCCGTGGGCACCAACGCGGTGGCGATCATCCTCTCGGTGGGGTTCCTGATTCTCCTGCTGGAGTCCCTGGGCAAGGCCTGAGGGGCGATCCGCGGGAGGGGTCGGGGGCGCTCCGGAGGGGCGCCCCTTCTTCTTTCGAGGGTGTCGAGACATGAGCGTGTCCGTAGCGCTGAAGATCGTGGCGGCCATCCTCGCCCTCGCTCTGGGCGTCTGGCTCGGGTTGCCGGGTCGGTACAAGCAGACCCCCGAGGACATCGAACGGGGCATGGAGTGGGGCACCGGCCGGGCCTACAGGGTGAAACGCCACTTCACCCCACTGGCCTGGGTCCAGCGGCAGCTGAAAGCCCGCGGTCAACACCATCGCCCCCAGCGCTCGTTCCAGATGGAGTCGCCGGACGAGCGGGACGATAAAGACGACTGACGGGCCGACTCAGCCGAGGAGTCGGTTCACCACCACGAGGACGATGCCCACGAAGCCGCCGAGGACGTAGCCCAGCCTGACGATGAGACGGAGCTCGCGGTCGGTGACCTTGCGCACGAGCTCCTCCATACGGGCAGTGGGGAAGTCCAGCACCTTGTCCTCGACCCGGCGCGCCACGTCGATCCGTTGGACGACGTCGGGGACCTGAGTCTGGAGCCACTCCCAGATGGGGTCGCCCACCGCTTCCCTGAGACGGCTGGGCGAACCTTCCGGGAGCCAACGGGCGGGCGTGCCGATGGGGCGATCCAGAACGCCCGCCAACAGGCGGCGCACCCCCTCGCTGTAGACCCGCCGCGCCGGATCGGTCCGGGCGGCCGAGACGATCCACTCCGCCACGCGCTCCTGAGGCACGCGCCGCAGCACGTCCCCCCAGGTTCGCGCACCGGCCTTCTCCAATCCGGAATGGAGCTTCTCTACCAGGAACTCACGGGTGGCAGCGTCACGCGCCATGCCGACCACCCACCCTGCCAGCGTCGCGCGTGTGTCCACGACGTTGGAATCCTCTACGTTCCCGAGCACCGAGGTCACGGGGCGGCGCAAGAAGTCCACGATGGCTTCGTTGACGCCCTTCGCCATGGCGTCCTGCACCGCGGGATCGCGGAGGATCTCCGAGAGCCGCTCGGCACCCTCGGTCTCGATGGTGTCGAGGACCTTGTCCACGGTGTCCTCGGTCATCACCAGGCGCGCGACCACGCGTTGGTGGAACTTGAGGTCCTGCAGGAACCGATGGAGCAGCTCGTGGAGGGTGGACTCGAGGCGGACCCGCGCGCGTGGGTCCTCGAGGAGCTTGCCCAGACGTTCGATGGCCAGCGGAAGGTATCCGGAGATGGCCTTCTCCACGGATCCGACCAGACCCAGGGGCAGAACTTCCTCGAAGGTACGTGACGGCGCGAGGAGCCGTCGCGTGGCCCGCTCGATGTAGTCTTCCACGGCCCCCTGGAAGTCGTCGGTCTCCACCACTTCCTGGAGCCACTCGTCCACCGCCTCTTCGAGGGCGGCACCCCGCGCAGGCGTGAGGATGCCCCCGATGGGCTCGTCCGCCACGGCGTCCACGAGCTCTCCGGCCCGCTGTCCGATGGCCTCCTGGAACCGGTCCGAGTCCACGTAGTCCACCAACCGCTGCAGGGCCAGCTCCGCCACGTCCTCGAGGACCGCTTCGACCTCGGTCATGACGGCGGGTGGGATCAGATCCCTCAGCGAGCCCCGCTCACGTTCGAGAACCTCCTCGAGAAATCTCCCCAGACGATCGTCGAATGCCGAGCGGAACTCGACGTTGGCGAAGGTTCGGGTGAGGTCCTCCGGCGTGAGGAGCCGGTTGCCGACGGTGCGGCCGATGGCGGCCGCGAGACGAGGCTGGTTCTTCGGTACGGCCCCCTGGAGAAAGCGGATCCTCCACTTCCACAGCACAGGGGGCACGTACGGGTGGAACAGCATCCAGATGGCGACGCTGTTCGTGAGCCCCCCGGCAAGCGCTCCGAAAAGCACCGTTACCAGGTCACGGACGAGGGGATCAGTCACGGGCGGACATGGCGGAAGAGGCCCCGCACCGGATACGTCCGGCCTTCGATGACCATGCTCCCGGAGACTGTGAAGAGCGCATCGACCGGGAGCAGGGGACCGCTTCCCTCTCCCGCGCGTATCTGCGCGCTCTCCACCTGAAGCGTGCCGTCCAGGTCCCCGTCTTCGGACTTCACGCTCCAGGAAACCGGCACGTCCTGGCGCGCCGGCTGATACGCGCGCACGTCCGACCAGTCCACCGTCAGATTGGGCCAGCTGAGGTCCCGGAAATCCAGTCGTGCCCAGGCCCGGTACGCTCCCTTCGTGCCGGGCGCGGTCACGCTCGGGTTCTCGAGAACCATCTGCAGCGAGTCACCGGACACGAGGAAGGCCCAGTCACCGGGGTCGGCGTCGTCGGACCCGTGCACCCGGCTCATCTCCAGAGCGATTCCGGGGATCCGCCGGTCCGAGAGATACACGGAGGCTTCCCGGACGTTGAACTGCTGGCCTCGCGTCCCCGTCCACTCGATGAGAGAGTTGGCGAGCTCCAGGTCGAGGCGTCGGGGGCCTTCCTCGAAGAGCACCGACAGGATCACGTCCTGGTCTCCCACGACAAGGCGAAGACTACCGTGGGGCAAGATGCGCCAGGGGGCGCGGGATGGGGGCGTCTGCCACTCCTGGTCGTAGAAAGCCTCCCAGGCACCCCCTCGTGCCAGGTACCCGCGGACCTTGCGGTCGACCGCGCCGGGGCGGGTCCCGGACGTGAAGAGCCAGGGCACGATGAGCGCGCTGTCCTTGGTGAGCGTCGTGAACACGAAGTTCCGTTCGTAGATCCGCCCGTGGAAGTTTCCCTGGGCGGGACTTTTGGCCTCCTGCGACGGAGGCTGCTCCGACGCTCGGTGCTCCGAGCGCCCGCAGGCCCCCGCTGCGGAAACCACCAGGGCGAGCACCAGCAAGGAAGGTCGTCTCATGACCGCGGGAAGGTAGCCCCCCCGCCCGACGGCTGGAACCGCGATCAGGCGCTCCACGACGGCATTCGTGTGGGATCGATGATCTCGCCGGCGCCGGCGTGCACCCCGGCGTCCAGGCGTCGAACGAAGCGGCTCACCATCCTCCTGCCTCTGCCGAGGTCGAGCCACCCTCGCGCCGGGGCGACGCTCACGTCCACGCGGGTCAGGCCGTTCTCGTCCAGCGCCACGTCGACGTGCACCGCGTCGCGAAGCCGGAGCACGAGCGTCGTGGCTTCGGCGTCGATCTTCCCCTTCTCGTCGTCGACCAGCAGGAGCGTCCAGCGCGGCATGCCCCCGTCCGCCAACGCGCACGCCGCGGTCCATACCCTGTCGAACGGAATGGCGTACGTGCGCCCCCGGAGGCGCACGTCCGCCGAGAGGGGATCCGTCCGGGTAGCCGGCCGGAAACCGTCCCGGTCGTCCTCGCTCACCGGTCGTGCTTCTCCGGACCCATGGCAAAGCGGATGGTCACCGAGGCCGTCACGGTCAGGTCCCCGGCCTCGACGGGAGTCGCCATCTCCCTCGCCATCAACATCACCCCCTGCGGGCGAGGTGTAGGCTGTTGCGCCCCTCCGTGGATCTCCACCGGCGGCCCTAGCTCGCGCCCGAGCGCATCCGCGATGGCCTGCGCCTGCGTCCGCGCCTCGGAGACCGCCCGGGTGAGCGCTTCCCGACGGGCGTCGGCGGTCTCGGACGCCTCGAAGGAGAGCCCCGACACGCGGTTGGCGCCTGCGCCGATGGCCGTGTCCATCACCTTGCCCGCGGCCTGCACGTCGCTGACGGTCACGCGGATGTTGTTCAGTGCCGTGTAGCCGTCGATGACCCGGGCGCGGTTGCCCTGCGGGGACGGAGCGACGTACTCGGGGTTCAGAGAGTAGCCGTACGTCTCGATCTTCAGGCCGGGAAGCGAGGCGGCACGGAGCGCGGCCATGACCTGCGACATCGTCTGCGCGTTCTCGGAAGCCGCGGCCGCGGCCTCTTTCCCACGGGTTTCCACGGCGAAGCTCACCTTGGCGACGTCGGCCGGCACATGCACCGACGCCGAGCCGCTGACCTCGATGGTGGGCGGGGCTTCCCGGGACTGTGTCTGCGGTGCCTGGACCGGGACCTGGTACAGGAACGCGTGCGCAAGGTCCTCGGAGGGAGCCGCGGGAGCGGGCTCCGCGGCCACGGCCCTGCCACCGCATGCCGCGAGGCCCAGGAGCAGGACCGGTATACGACGGTGTGATCGCATGCGACGTCCTCCCTCGTTCACTGGATGGTGGTGTTCGGTTTGCCGGGCGACCGCCCCTCGGATATTGTTTCGCGCCCCGAAGCGGTCAAGCCACCTCCGAGCGCGATGAAAGCCATTATACCTCTGGCCGGCAAAGGTACCCGTCTCCGGCCGCACACACACCATACCCCCAAGCCCCTGCTCAAGGTCGCCGGAAAGCCGGTCCTGAGCTACATCTTCGACGACCTCGTCGCCCTCGGTGTGAGCGAGATGGTGCTCATCGTCGGTCACCTGCGCGAAGAGATGGAGGGGTGGGTCCGCCGCGAGTATCCCGACATTCGAGCGGACTACGTCCTCCAGGAGGTCCAGGACGGGACGGCGGGGGCCGTTGCGCTGGCGGAGCCCTTCGTCGATGACGAGATCCTCATCGTATTCGCCGATGCCGTGCTCGAGGTGGACTATTCCCTCGTGCGCACGCTGGACCCGACCTACGCGGGGGTAATCTGGGCGAAGGAGGTGGAGGACTATCAGAGGTTCGGGGTCATCGTCACCAACGACGACGGCACCATGTCCAAGATCGTCGAGAAGCCGAAGGAGCCCATCAGCAAGCTGGCCAACATCGGTCTGTACTACATCCGCGACCACGCGCTGCTCTACGAGGGGATCCACCACACGCTGAACGCTCCTCCCGGCCCCTCGGGAGAGTTCTACCTGACGGACGCATTCCAGTACATGGTGGACCACCGGGCGAAGATCCTCACCGCTCCCGTGGAGGGATGGTGGGACGCGGGGAAGCCCGAGACGCTTCTGGAGACCAACGCCCACTTGTTGGCCACCACCCGGGGAGGCGTGGCGCCGGGGGCCACAGTGGGCCGGGCCGAGATCGTCGAGCCCGTGCGCATCGAGGAAGGCGCCGTGGTGCGGGGTGGACGCATCGGACCGAACGTCACCCTGGAGCACGGCGCCCGAGTCGAAGGCTGTGAGATCAGGGACGCCGTCATCGGACACGACGCCGTTCTCGAAAACGCCCGCATTCACGACTCGCTGGTGGGCGGTCATGCAATGGTGAAGAACGTGGCGGGCACCATGCGCATCACCGACCATTCCGTCGTGGAAGGGGATCGGGGCTAGTCGGCGGGTCGAGCCTGGTCCGCCGTCCCACAGAGCAACAGTACCGTGAAGAGAGCCCGGAGCACTCCGTTCGGGCCCCGGTCGTTGCGATACCATTCGTCCGTCGTGTGAGCCATGCCGGCGGATCCTCCCCCGCCGACGGTGACAGCCGGAATCCCCACCGACATCGGCATATTGGCGTCGGTGGATGAGGCGCAGAGCTCCGGCTCCACCCCCAGCGCGCGCGTGGCCGCCACGGCGGCACGCACCACGGCCGCGTCGATGGGAGTGTCGCCCGCGGGACGGATCCCCAGGACCGAGATCTCGGTGTCGAGGTGCCTCCGCTGGGGATTGCAGCGGGTCTCGGCCACACACCGGCCCACGGTCCGGCGTAGCTCCCGCTCCACCTCCTCCAGCTGCTCCTCCGACTCGCTGCGGGTGTCGACTTCGATCCATGCCTCCTGCGGGATGGCGTTGATGCTGGTCCCGCCTCCCCATCGAGCCACGGTGAGCGTTCCCGGGGGATCCGTCGGAACGGCGAACGCGGCGAGCTCGCCCACCGCCGCTCCGAGGGCGTGGATGGGGTTGGCGAGGCCCCAGTCCACCCACGAGTGACCTCCGGGTCCGTTCACGGCGATGCGGAACCGGCGGGATCCCACGCCGCGGGTCACCACGCGATCCAGTCCGGCGCCGTCCACGGAGACGAAAGCCGCAGCGTCCCTGGCGGCGCCGTGGGGGCCGAACAGGTGGCGCACACCGCGCAGGTTGCCGGGGCCCTCTTCTCCGACCGTGGCCGCGAAGAGAAGGGATGAGCGCAGCTGCACCCCTGCCTCGCCCAGGGCACGGGCGACGGCCAGCAGCACGGTCAGCCCACGGCCGTCGTCGGAGATCCCGGGGCCCACCAGCCGATCGCTGTCCTCCCGCACCTCGATGGGCGTCTCCGCCGGGAACACCGTGTCCAGGTGGGCGGAGAGGACGATCGGGGGACCTTCCGACGCGCCCTCGAAGCGGCCCAACACGTTCCCGATCCCGTCGGTCGTGACGTTCGCCAGGCCCGCATCGACCATGAGCGACGCCATGCGCCGGGCCCGCGCATCCTCGGCAAAGGGAGGAGCCGGAATGCGGGTCAGGAGCACCTGGTCGGACAACGTCCGCGCATCCCCCGCCGACACCGAGTGCTCGGCCGCGCGGATCCTCGGATCGTCTCGGATCTGTCTCAGTAGGTCGTCCATCATCCGTCGGAGAGTGGAGACAATAGGGGAACCTCGTTACCCCGGAGCGGACGTGCAATGCGGCTTCCTGTCGGACGTTACCCGTCGGTTACAGGAATCGAAAAGCACGGTTACACACTCATGCCACAGTTCTGGCACCGGCAGTGGACCCACCGCGGAGGGACAACGCGGGGGCTGCCGGGCCCGGTCGAGGATCCACCAGGGAAGAGGACCTTTGGAGGAGCGCGGAGCCGAGTCTATGTTTGGGCCTCATCGAGGTGTGATCATCGTGCGTCGAGGGGGGCATGGACGAGCGAGACCTGATCTTCGACTGGAACCTGTCGGACTCGTCCTTCGACTGGTCGCGCGTGGCGCGTGTCGAGTTGGACGACGAGACCCTTCGGGACGGGCTCCAGAATCCTTCTGTCGTGGACCCGCCCATCGGGGACAAGATCCGGCTCCTCCACCTCATGGATCAGCTGGGTATCCACACCGCCGACGTGGGCCTGCCCGGAGCGGGGCCCCGGGCAGTGGAAGCCGTCACCGCGCTGACACGCGAGATCGTAGACGGCGGGCTCTCCATCCGGCCGAACTGCGCCGCCCGCACGGTGGTGGCCGACGTTCGCCCCGTCGTGGAGATCTCGCAGAAGGTCGGCATCCCCATCGAGGCGTGCACCTTCATCGGCAGCTCGCCCATCCGGCGCTACGCCGAGGGGTGGAGCCTGGATCGCATGCTGGCGACCTCGGAGGAGGCCGTGACCTTTGCGGTCCGCGAGGGGCTACCGGTCATGATGGTCACCGAGGACACCACCAGGGCACGTCCCGAGGTGCTGAAGGCGCTGTACGGGCACGCCATCGAGTGGGGGGCCAAGCGCCTCTGCATCGCCGACACCGTGGGGCACGCCACGCCGGACGGCGCCCGGGCGCTGGTCCGCTTCGTCGTCGACGAGATCGTGAAGCCGTCGGGAGAGGACGTCAGCGTGGATTGGCACGGGCACCGGGATCGGGGCTTCGGCCTGGCCAACGCGCTTGCGGCGGTGGAGGCGGGCGCCACGCGGGTGCATGGGACCGCGCTGGGGATCGGAGAGCGGTGTGGCAACACCGAGATGGATCTCCTGCTGGTCAACCTGAAGCTCCTCGGGGTCATCGATTCGGACCTCTCGGTGCTTCCGGAGTACTGCGGCCTCACGGCGCGAGCCTGCCGGGTCCCGCTGGTCCACTCGTATCCCATCGTCGGCGAGGACGCGTTCCGTACGGCGACCGGCGTCCACGCGGCCGCCATCATCAAAGCGGAGCAGAAAGGCGACACGTGGCTCGCCGATCGCGTCTATTCGGGCATTCCGGCCTCGATGGTGGGACGACGGCAGCGCATCGACGTCGGTCCCATGTCGGGGCTCTCGAACGTCAAGCACTGGCTGCGCGAGCACGGGCGGGACGCCACGGACGACGCCCTGTGTCAGAAGGTGTTCGAAGCGGCGAAGCACGCCGACCACACACTCACGGAAGAGGAGCTCGAGGCGCTCTGCGAGGGTGTCTGACGGGGTGGCGCGCCCCGGCCCTCTCCCGGCCGGGCGCACCTCCACTCAGGAATCTCAAGTGAACCAGACCCTGGCGAAGAGCATCATGGACAAGCCCGCCGTCACTGCAAGCGTCCAGCGTATCCTCGTCGTCGAGGACGAGCGCGACATCGCGGCGCTCATCGCGTATCAGCTCACTCGGGAGGGCTTCCGGGTTGAGACCGCGGGGACGGGCACCGAGGCCCTGCAGTCCGTGGCCCGGGACATCCCCGACCTGGTCGTGCTCGACAGGATGCTCCCCGGAGTTACCGGCGACGAAGTGCTCCAGCGGCTCAAGGAGGAGCCCTCTACGACGCACGTTCCCGTCCTCGTGCTCACCGCCAAGCGTGAGCAGGAGGACCGGATCAAGGGGTTCGAGATGGG